>QCSN01000022.1 GCA_003211515.1 Synechococcus sp. AG-670-F04 | reverse complement strand
CCATCGCTGCGATGCAACCTCCGGCCTAAATCAATGTTGTCTGCGAAACCAACTCCACACCGAATGAGGCCAACAAACACCGCTGTGTCGTCAGTACCCAACTGCCATAGATCAGCACGCCCGCATACTGGGTACTGACGGTCTTCTAGTATTGGAATGTGTCCGGCAGGCCTCTTCTTCGGAAGACAGGTCACAACTGAATTGCCCGTCGGACAGCGTCCGACACCACTTCACTTTTGCCGCACCCTCTCCTTCCAGAACTCGAATCTCTGACAGGCAATGTTGCCTCAGATCAGGAATTTGATTTATGTGGCATTTCTTTGCTCACCCATACCCGTCCAATGACCCTGGAGGTTCAGATCAGGCATCGCAGTGGCGCCGATGTCAACCTTGATGATTGCGCGCGCTTCAGTGGCATCCTTGGGGAAGCTCTTGAAACCACCCAGCTGCTGACGGAGGCATACGTTCTGGAAATCAGCAGTCCAGGCATCGGCGAGCAGCTCTCCAGCGACCGCGACTTCCATACCTTTCGAGGCTTCCCCGTTGAAGTTGTCCACCAGGACAAAGACAATGCCGAGAGATGCCTCGAAGGTCTGTTATTGGAGCGCAATGACGAGACATTGCAGATCAACATCCGCGGGCGAATCAAAACCATTCCCCGCGAGCAGGTGATCAACGTTCGTCTGACCACTCCCGGTAACTAACAGCACCACATCCCTTTTTACTGATTCGATGGCTCTCGTACTGCTTCCTGGACTTACCACCCTGATTGATGACATCAGTGAAGAAAAGAAGCTGCCCCCACAAGTTGTTGAAGCGGCATTGAGGGAAGCTCTTCTGAAGGGGTATGAACGTTACCGAAGGACCCTTTATCTCGGAATCAGTGAAGATCCCTTCGACGAGGACTACTTCAGCAACTTCGATGTCGGCCTCGATCTCGATGAAGAGGGGTATCGGGTCTTGGCCAGCAAGATCATCGTTGAAGAAGTCGAAAGCGAAGACCATCAGATTGCCCTCGCCGAGGTGATGCAAGTCGCTGAGGATGCACAGGCTGGCGACACCGTGGTTCTTGACGTCACGCCGGAGAAAGAGGATTTCGGCCGGATGGCTGCTGCCACAACAAAACAAGTTCTCGCCCAGAAACTGCGTGATCAACAGCGGCGGATGATTCAGGAGGAATTCGCTGATCTTGAGGATCCTGTCCTCACCGCTCGTGTGATCCGCTTCGAGCGCCAATCCGTGATCATGGCCGTCAGCTCAGGACTCGGTCGCCCCGAAGTCGAGGCAGAGCTGCCTCGACGGGACCAGCTTCCAAACGACAATTACCGAGCAAACGCCACCTTCAAAGTATTTCTCAAGGAGGTTTCCGAGGTGCCTCGCCGTGGGCCACAATTGTTTGTCAGCCGTTCCAATGCAGGCCTGGTTGTTTATCTCTTCGAGAACGAAGTTCCTGAGATTCAGGAAGGATCCGTTCGCATCGTTGCTGTAGCGAGAGAGGCGAATCCCCCCTCACGCTCGGTCGGACCTCGCACCAAGGTTGCTGTCGACAGCATTGAGCGAGAGGTTGATCCTGTTGGAGCCTGCATCGGAGCCAGAGGATCCAGGATTCAACAGGTGGTCAACGAGCTTCGTGGTGAAAAGATTGATGTGATCCGTTGGTCTCACGATCCCAGTCAATACATCGCCAATTCACTAAGCCCTGCGCGTGTGGAAATGGTGCGTCTTGTTGACCCCGTCGGACAACACGCCCATGTGCTCGTGCCTCCCGATCAGCTCAGTCTGGCCATTGGTCGGGAAGGGCAAAATGTTCGTCTTGCAGCCCGATTGACCGGTTGGAAGATTGACATCAAAAATTCGACCGAATACGACCAAGCCTCAGAAGATGCAGTGGTTGCTGAACTGATTTCCCAGCGGGAACAGGAAGAAGCGCTTCAACAGGAAGCTGAAGAACGCCTTGCGGCTGAGCAGGCTGCACGTGCAGAGGAGGATGCACGTCTGCGTGAGCTTTATCCCTTGCCCGAAGATGAAGAGGATTATCCGCAGGAAGAGGGTTTACCTGGCGATGATCTAGGAAGCCAGGATCAGCTGGCTGAGGAGCAATCCCTGGACAATGCACCCTCAGATGAGGAGGTTCAAACCGTGAGTGACGACAACTCAGAAGACACGAAAGCGGTCAGCACCGAAGCGGGTACTGACAGCGAGGTAGCCCGGTGAGTTCAAGACCCATCCTTCGTCGCTGCGTGGCCTGTCGCCAGCTCCTGGATCGTCGCCAGCTCTGGCGGGTGATTCGCGACCACAAGGATGGGGTCCTCCTGGACGAAGGAATGGGTCGATCGGCCTATCTCTGCACCAATGAGGACTGTCTCGAGGAAGCACGACGCCGGAAACGTCTTCAGAAATCCCTGCGTTGCCAGGTGCCTGATGCGGTTCTCGCGACGCTGCTGGAGCGCCTCACTCCAGGGAACCAAGGATCCGCTGAGGCAAACTGAACATTGGCCACACCCTGCGTGAGGCC
Organism: Synechococcus sp. AG-670-F04; assembly: GCA_003211515.1. Classification (GTDB taxonomy): domain Bacteria; phylum Cyanobacteriota; class Cyanobacteriia; order PCC-6307; family Cyanobiaceae; genus Parasynechococcus. Next base: position 29,255 of record QCSN01000022.1, on the reverse strand, counting down.
ACCGAGGCACATCGTGCCCGGCACGACCGGAGACCCCAACTGAATGACCAGCAGCGGCAAAGTCAGAATTTACGAGCTGTCCAAGGACCTTGGCCTTGAGAATAAGGACGTGCTGGACGCCGCTGAGCGGTTGTCGATCACGGCCAAAAGCCACAGCAGTTCGATCAGTGATGACGAGGCTGGACGGATCCGCAACCTCCTGAAGAGCGGCAAGCCCCTTAATGGAAAGGGAGCGGTTGCCGTCAAGCCAGCACCTGGCAAGGCGATTCTTTCCGTGAAGAAATCTTCAACGCCAACCAGCTCGGCAGTTCCGCCTGCACCGGCAAAGCCGGCGCCCGTCAAACCGGCAGCCGTCAAACCTGACATCGTGCGACCGGCACCGGCCAAACCCGCAGTTGCCAACGTTGACGCGGCACGTCCAGCGCCTGTCAGACCGTCAGCAGACAAACCTGCTGCTCCACCCAGGCCTGCAGCGCCCAATGCTCCTGTGAAGGAACCTCCGGCGCGTCCTGTTGCCAACAAGGCTCCATCGAGACCTGCTGCGGCCGCACGCAACGCCGCCGCTCCGGCTCGGAGCCCGTCCCAAGCACCACGGCCCAGTGCCCCAGGGAAACCGACCCAGGCTCGCCCTCAGGTGATGGGCAAGCCGCAACGATCTCAAAACGTGGGGAACCACCAGGCGCCAACCAGCAAGCCCGCAGCACCGCCGCCAAGACCCGAGAGCGCATCGGCGGCCGCAAAACCGGCGCCAACAAGACCTGCACCAACCAAGCCAACACCAAGGCCTGCTTCGCCGAATCGCCCGGATGCGGGACGCAGCCAGCGCCCTCAAATCGTTTCAAGGCCTGGTCAGGGCAATGCTCCACGCCCAGGGGCCCCAACGCGAGCTGGAGCAGCGCCCCGTCCAGGTGCTCCAGGAAAACCAGCGAACCCGGCTCGCCCCACGCCCCGACCGGAACTTGTCGGCAAGCCTCAGCCTCGCCGACCAGGGCCCAGCTCAGGCGGCCAACGCCCGGGAGGGCCAACGCGTGCAGGCTCCCCAGCCAGCCCGGCACGTCCAGGTGCACCGACCCGACCCGGTGCACCGAACCGGGTGGGACCACCTACCCGGCCAGGGGCACCGCAACGACAGGGACGCCCACAGCCGCAAGGCGGCAGACCCGGCGGTCCTGGCCGCAGCGGTAACACCCTCGAGTTAGTTGGAAAACCAATACGCCGCGACGGCAGCAGCGCGGCCGGTGGCCAACGCCCCGGATCATCCAGACCCGGTGGCCCTACCAGACCTGGTCTTCCCAGCGGGATGCGCAAGCCGGTTGCCCCCGGCGAGCTCATGCAGTTGCAAAAGCCGGTGGGTCGTCCGACGGCACCACCACCACGGCGTCCCGATGCTCCTACCAAACCTGGTGAGACACGAGAGGCCACACCACCGGTGGCCCGCCCCACAGCACCCAATGCACCCCGCCGGCCCGGGTTCAGGCCAGGTGCCCCAGGTGGTCAGCGGCGGCCAGGTCGCCCCGATTGGGATGACAGCGCCAAGCTTGAAGCCCTGCGGAGCCGCTCCCCTCAGAAGCAGCGCCAGAAGGTTCACATCATTGGCGAAAACGACGATGCGCTGACCGCCGAAACAGGAGGGTTTGCTGGGGAGCAGCAGGCCATGGTGCTGTCCGCCAGCCTCGCCAGACCGGCCAAGCCGAAGGCGCAGAGACGCACGGCACCGAAGCCGATGGCGGCGATGCGGAAGCGCAAGAAAGAGACAACCCGCCAGCGTCAACGCCGGCGTGCGATGGAACTGCGTGCCGCCAGAGAGGCCAAGCAGGTGCGGCCGGAGATGCTGATTGTTCCGGAGGACAACCTCACGGTGCAGGAGTTGGCCGACATGCTCAGTGTCGAGAGTTCCGAGATCATCAAATCCCTGTTTTTCAAAGGGATCATTGCGACGGTCACCCAAACACTCGATATGCCCACGATCGAGACCGTGGCCCAGGAATTCGGTGTGCCTGTCCTTCAGGACGACGTTGAAGAGGCCGCCAAGAAGACGGTCGAGATGATCGAGGACCAGGACCTCGCACACCTGATCCGACGCCCACCCGTGGTGACGGTCATGGGTCACGTCGACCACGGCAAAACAAGCTTGCTTGATGCGATCCGAAAGGCGCGCGTTGCTGCAGGCGAAGCCGGAGGCATCACCCAGCACATCGGCGCTTACCAAGTCGAGATCGAACACAACAACGAACCGCGGAAACTCACGTTCCTCGACACCCCTGGGCATGAGGCGTTCACGGCGATGCGGGCTCGCGGCACCAAGGTCACGGACGTCGCAGTTCTCGTGGTGGCGGCTGATGACGGCGTGCGACCACAGACTCTGGAGGCGATCAGCCACGCCAGAGCTGCCGAGGTTCCCATCGTTGTGGCGATCAACAAGATCGACAAGGAAGGGTCTTCCGCCGATCGCGTCAAACAGGAGCTCTCGGAACAGAACCTGCTGGCGGAGGAATGGGGCGGCGACGTAGTGATGGTGCCTGTGAGCGCCATCAAGAGCGAGAACATCGACAAGTTGCTGGAGATGATCCTGTTGGTGACCGAGGTCGAGGACCTGCAGGCCAACCCCGATCGTCTCGCCCGGGGCACGGTGATCGAGGCCCACCTCGACAAGGCCAAAGGCCCCGTAGCGACGCTGCTGGTGCAGAACGGCACCCTTAAAACAGGCGATGTGGTCGCCGCCGGTCCCGTGCTCGGGAAGGTTCGAGCCATGGTCGACGACAACGGACAGCGGATTAAGGCAGCGGGCCCATCCTTCGCTGTTGAAGCCCTTGGCTTCAGTGAAGTGCCCACCGCTGGCGACGAATTCGAGGTCTATCCGGATGAAAAATCAGCTCGGGCAGTCGTCGGAGATCGTGCTTCCGATGCGCGGGCAACGCGTTTGGCGCAGCAGATGGCATCCAGGCGTGTTTCCCTCACCGCCATGTCCGGCCAGGCCAGCGAGGGTGAGCTCAAAGAGCTCAATCTCATCCTCAAAGCCGATGTGCAGGGCAGCGTTGAAGCCATCCTTGGATCCCTCGAGCAGCTCCCGAAAGATGAGGTCCAGGTTCGGGTATTGCTCTCTGCACCTGGAGAGATCACCGAAACCGATGTCGACCTTGCTGCGGCCTCGGGTGCGGTGATTGTGGGATTCAACACGTCGATGGCATCTGGTGCTCGCAAAGCCGCGGATGCCACTGGTGTGGATGTTCGTGACTATGACGTCATCTACAAATTGTTGGAAGACATCCAGATGGCCATGGAAGGTCTTCTGGAACCTGAGCTGGTCGAGGAATCCCTTGGCGAGTGCGAGGTCCGTGCTGTGTTCACTATTGGCAAGAGCGCTGTTGCGGGCTGCTATGTCACTAGCGGCAAGCTGCAGCGGAACTGCAGGGTCCGCGTTCGCCGCGGCAAGGAGATTGTGTTCGAGGGCGATCTCGACTCCTTGCGTCGCAACAAGGATGACGTCAAGGACGTAGCAACCGGCTTCGAATGCGGAGTCGGCTGTGATCGCTTCGCCAACTGGCAGGACGGCGACATGATCGAAGCCTTCCGCATGGTCACCCAGCGCCGCAAACTCACCACCTGATTCCAGCAGCTCTGTGTCTCCTCGCCGCGAGCCCCTGCTCTGGCTTCAGTGCCTCGCCATCGGCGTGATCCCACTGGAGCTCCTGATGATCAGGCTTGCCCTTGCGGGGGCTGATCCAGGCCCAGTTCCTGAACTAGAGCGCATCTTTACTTGGGGAGTCAGTGTTCTCGGTCCGTGCCTTTACCTATGGAAGCGCCCAGCGGACTGGGCATCCCTGTTGCTGTTACGGCTGCCAATCACCACTCGCAGCTCGCAACAACAGCAGCTCAGTGCTTCGCAAACCGGAGCTCTTTCCAGAGTCCCCTTGATCATCGGTGCACTGGCGTTATTTGTGATCCTGTGGTGGATGGATGATTCAGCCGTTCTGGTTCAGGAGTTCTCGCCACTCTCCAATCAATCACGCTTGACTTCTTTGTTGGTCTCAGCCCCACTGCTCACGTTGGTGCTCTGGCAATTCCAACAACTGGGGCAAGCCCTCCAATGGCTGATCCAACCAATGGCAGGGAATGCGATGGATCAACAACCATTCCTCGCAACACAGCTGGAGAACGAACGCACATCCCTTGGACTTCAACTCCTCAACCTGCCCTTGATCGAGTGGCCAGAACGGCCCACTCCAACACCAACAGCTTCAACCTCAGAAGAAGCCAAGGCGACAAAACCAGAACCAGAACTAGAACTAGAACTAGAACTAGAACTAGAACAGCAAAGCAAACAACAGGCCAGCGACAGCTTGGATAGTGAGGCCGACCCCATCGATTCCAAGCTCAAGGACGAGAGAGTCCAACCGATTGAACAAGCCGAGGGCGATGCAATTGATCAACCAACAAACAGCACACAGGATGAATCAACAGAGAATTCCTGATCTTCAGATTGAATCGACCGCAACCGCTAAGATATCTAGACAAAAAAAATATAGAGAAGATATAAGCATCAAACCAAGACATTTTATCTTGCACTGCTCAACGGGAGCCAATCCAAAAGACTCAATTTAACGCCAAGAAAAATTCATTGAGGCCCTTACTTAACACCATGGTACCCAATGGAGATTACCAACTAACAGGAGCCCAAACCCTGCCGAATCGAACATCAACCAAACACCAAAATGCGGTCATTCCGTCATCGATTTCATTGCTCGTACAGCCGATGCAAGTCCATGCCCAACCGAACCGATAGACCAATCAAATTCCAGCGCTATTTTCTCAATAGAAATCAACAAACAGTCAGAAGATCAAAAAATATTTAAACCACAATTTACAAACCCTTCATGCTCAAAATAGCAAGGGACCATCAGCTCTTGTCGCAACGGCAAGACAAACCCTGAAGAGCTTAAGGCTCCGAAAAATCCCCATAGCAAAAGAGTCATTCAGAACAGCACATCCAAGAGACAACCACTGAGTCAAAAAACGAAGACGTCAAAAAAAGTCCAGAGCCGAATCAATAATCAACAAGTATTTAGGGCTAAATAAAAAGGTATTTTGACGTCAACAAGGTCGTTGCAAGCCCTCTCAATCCTTACTCCGGGTGCGATCAAACCAAAGCAGAGCGGCGAAAAGCACCAGCGCTCCCGCCTGGATTCCAAAGTCACTCAAATCAACCCCTGCACCCGCAGAGGCCCTGAAAATCATGGCAAACAAACCAAGACCAGCCGAAGCAAAGAGCGCAAACCACAAAGCACGACGCAAGCCTCGCCACGGAGTCTGTGCTTCAAGAATCAATCTTTGACGCAACTCAGGATCAAGGTTTCGCTGCTGTCGTGAAGGGCTTGGCAATCAATTGTCCCAGATGATCACATCATAATTAGCAGCAGTGGCAGCTGTTGAAAGCATCTCCTAAGACGGAAGGTTCTGAACTTAGGATCATCGATGCATTGATCACAACAGCATTAACACTGAATCTTCAGAAGAACAGGCGCGCAACCCATGCCCTCTTTGATTGCGTGAATCAAACCAAAACGGATGCGAACGAGATGAGGCCAGATTCGCAAGAGACTTCTCGGACAGGGCGACCGAAACAAACATCAGAGCCAAAAGTACAAACACCTCCGAGAGGAACCAACACATTTACCGTTTTATACCAACTCGGTGTATTGCGAACCCAGCCAACACCAAATATAGAAACCGAACAACAGTGACTGGACTGTTCTACTGATCGAGTTCAAAGCCCTTGGCCTGAGACGAACAAGACGCTCTAACCACCAAACACATTCCACATCATGGAAGGCCAGGGAATAGGAGCATCAACTCCATGAACGATTCCATTCGAATGATATATTTGATTGATTGCCGGTGTAGCTCAGCTGGTAGAGCAACGCTTTCGTAAAGCGTGGGTCGCCTGTTCAAGTCAGGTCATCGGCTTCGAATTTCAAGAAGAGTGCGGACGGCACCTTTGATTACCTTGGGCGGGAGTTCACTTCATCGAAAACACCAATATTGCGGCCCAGGATCGAGTCAGCCAACAACACTAAACGGATCTATTTATAACTTGCATCTCAATAAATATCAACCTTGACAGCGAGACTGATGCACCAAAAACAGATGCTTTCTCTAAAATTACATCTTGATTTACCGAGTAAGCGCGGCGCTTCGATTCCCGAACAAGGACCTTCTCCTGGTAGTTATCAGGCACCGAGAATCAGATTGGAAGTTCAATTTACAATTCATTCAATCAAAGGTCTAAGCCAAACATTTGGCAAGGACAACATCTCAATCCCTTGAACAGCAGAGGGGGGGGTGCCGACTCAAATCAGAAGCGTAACTCCGGTCACCATTCCCTATCGCAGAGAGAACTGGTAGCCGCATGGGACAGTTGTTTGGCTCTGACCCAAACAACCCAACCCGATGCCTGCAAGGCGCATCCCCTATGAGATCGGGGGCTATGGCGATCCGGCCGCCACCAACCAACGCGATTATTTGCTGATCCTGCTTCAGCTTCTGAAGCGGATGCGCCTCGATCTGATCGTCACCGTTGGGATGACGGCAGTCATTTTGAATCTCAGCATCCCCGAAAAATGGTTATTGAGCACCCGAGCGGTATCCGTGCTGGGAATTGCAATGTCGATCTTCATCGGTTTCCGCAACACCCAAGCTATTGGCCGCTGGTGGGAAGCCAGAACCCTTTGGGGAACAGTCGTAAATACCAGCAGGGGCTGGGCTGATGCTCTTCGAGCCCATCTCGATGACCAGCAATGGGGAAGCACCAGAGCCAAAAGCCTCGTACAACTTCAAGTTGCTCTCATCTGGCAACTGAATTTCGAATTACGCAACTTCTGGCACCCCGATCTGCGCACGATGCAGCTCCGATTGCTCGAACGCCTTGACCTCCCACGCCAGAGCACCGTCCGAAGCCTGGCCGTCGAACGGTCACGTCAGATTCAACATCTCCTCAGAGACGAATGGATCGGAGAGATGGGACGCATGCAGCTTGCTCAAGTGAGCATCGCCTGCATGGACGCAATCGGAGGATTGGAACGCATCCGAAATACACCGATTCCACCTCCCTATGACATGTTTGTTCGAATCATTAACTGGGTTTTTGGAACCCAGTTGTTGATTGAATTCAATCGCAATGGATCACCGGCAACAGGCCTTCTGCTTTTTCTTGGATTTCTGATGGCAGAGCGCATTGGAGCTTATGTAGAAGGCCCATTCGATCAGGATGGCAGCAGTTTTTCAATGCCACTCAATACAATCTGTACCGTGATCAGCAATGATCTGATGTGTAACGAACTCGATTTTGGACGCTTTCAACCGTCTCGCAACCCTGTCTTCTGGGATTAAAGACTAAAACGTTAAGTCCCTCGCCCACCGCAAAGTGGATAAAAGGAACGGACGTTCAAAAACACAGTCTCGAAAATCATGTGCACACACGAAAACACATCCTGAAATTCAATCGTCCGACCGTTTCACCCTGGCTACACCCAAGTAGTAAATTGATTGGTTGTATTGGCGCACTGTGGACCAAATCTATTGAAGCGATCTATCTCCTGCTTTTCTTGCATATTAAACGTACACATTCGACGTTGCGCCCGCTCCAGCCAGGGCAGGCCATGGCTGCTGGTGGATCCAGTCATTCAAACAAACGAACCCCCCATTCTTTACGTCACTAAAGGGCACAGTCCAGTAACAAAGGTCCACAACTCGAAGCACATTTACAGGCAGGGTTTGTGAATCAGCCGCTCCATTTCGCTCTGACAAGAACCATCGGCAATGGGAGCGCCACGCGATCTGGAAGACCCCAAGGATCAGCATCAGAGAAGGTCGTCAACATCAACCCAAGCAATCGATCTACCATTTCGGCGGAGCAGAGGCGGGCATTGCTTGGCGACAGCCGCACAGAACGCACGATGGCCAGTCGATACGATCGCGCCATGAGTCGCTTGGAGGTGTCGTGCAGAACTGGATGCCACTCGCGATCCGATCGTGCACCGCGCTGAGTGGGCTGCTTCTGGTGCTCTTCCTGCTGGTGCATCTGGCGGGAGTGATCCCAGCCCTCGTGGCACCGGAGGCCTTTGAGCATTACGCCGACACCCTCCACAACAGCCCTTGGCACCCTGTAGGGGAACTCGCCCTGGCAAGCGCGGGGCTGGCTCACATCGTTTTGAGCTTGTTCAAAAGTGTCCAGAATCGCCAGGCCGGTAATCGGGCGAAGCTGAGCAGTCGACGGGATCAACCGCTCGCCGCTTTCGCCAGCCGCAACAAACTGATCGCCGGTTTGATCACGCTCAACTTTCTGGTCATTCACTTGCTGCAATTGCGCCTGCATCGGCCAGGAGCAGGCCATGAGCGTGAGCTACTGCTTGCGGTGCTGCATCAGCCATTAAGTCTGGGGCTGTATGTCGCCGGCTGCCTGGCCATTGGCCTGCATCTCTTCCATGGCACTGAAGCCGCTCACCGCAGCCTTGGTTTGTTATCACCGATGAACAGCAGCTATCTGCGCAGTGGTGGAAGGCTCCTGGCCATTGTGATCGGTGGAGGATTCCTGCTCACAAGCCTTGGCCTGGCCTTTGGAGAATTCTGATGAGCGGCTTACCCGATCCGCGCCTTCCCTCTGGCCCCATTACCGATGCCTGGCAACGCACCAAGGAGGAGCTGCCCTTAATCAGTCCACTCCGAAAAAGCAAAATCGATGTGCTGGTGGTGGGCACTGGCCTGGCCGGTGCATCCGCAGCGGCAACCTTGGCGCAGCAGGGTTACCGGGTCACGGTTCTGAGCTTCCACGACAGTCCCCGTCGAGCCCATTCCGTCGCCGCCCAAGGCGGGATCAATGCGGCACGTCCAGTCGCTGTGGATGGAGACAGTGTCAGCCGCCTGTTCGCCGACACCTTGAAGGGGGGTGATTTCAGAGCCAGGGAATCCGGCTGCCAGCGGCTTGCGGAAATCAGCAGCAGCATCATTGACCAGTGCGTCGCCCAGGGGGTGCCATTCGCCCGTGAATACGGCGGCAGCCTCGCCACCCGCAGTTTCGGCGGTGCCTTGGTGAGCCGCACCTTCTATGCCCGCGGCCAGACAGGACAACAGCTGCTGTATGGGGCCTATCAGGCCTTGATGCGCCAGGTGGCGCTTGGTCGCATCAAACTCCTCACCCGCCGCGACGTCCTCGACCTGATCACCGTTGACGGCGTTGCCCGTGGCGTGGTGGCAAGGCATCTGATCACAGGTGAGTTAGAGGTACACACCGCCAGGGCGGTGCTGTTGTGCACCGGTGGCTATAGCAACGTCTACTTTCTCTCGACCAATGCACTGAAATCCAACGCCAGTGCGATCTGGCGCGCCCATCGCAAGGGTGCTCTTTTCGCCAATCCCTGTTTCACCCAGATCCACCCCACCTGCATCCCCAGCGGAGATACCTTCCAAAGCAAGCTGACGCTGATGAGTGAGAGCCTTCGCAATGACGGACGCGTCTGGCTTCCGAAACAGGCAGGAGATAGGCGTCCAGCCGATGAGATTCCCGAGCAAGAACGGGATTACTTTCTTGAGAGGATGTACCCCACCTACGGGAACATGACGCCGCGGGATGTGGCCTCTCGCCGAGCGAGAGAACTCTGCAATGCGGGCCATGGTGTCGGGCCCGACGGTCGCTCCGTATACCTCGACCTCACTGATTCAATTCGAGAGGAAGGCCGGGGTGCCATCGCTGCTCGCTACGGCAACCTGATGACGATGTATGAGCGGATCAGCGGCGACGACCCCTACCGCAAACCGATGCGAATTTATCCCGCACCGCACTACACGATGGGAGGACTCTGGGTTGATTACCACTTGATGAGTTCCATCCCCGGTCTGTTCGTCTTAGGGGAGGCCAACTACTCCGAACATGGAGCGAACCGCCTCGGTGCAAGCGCTCTGATGCAGGGGTTAGCAGACGGCTACTTCATTGCGCCATCCACAGTCTCAGCATGGTTGGCTGGAACACCCGCCATGGAGATCAGCCCTGATGATCCTGCATGCCGGGATGCACTCGAAGCCACGCGGATGAGGATCGAAAACCTGCTGAACAATGGAGGCAGCACTCCCGTGGACGCTTTCCATCGTGAACTCGGCAGCATCATGATCGAACGCTGCGGAATCAGCCGCAATGCCGGCGGTATCCGCGAGGGATTGAAGCAGGTGGCTGGCCTGAGGGAACGCTTTCATAACGACCTAAGGGTCCCTGGAGAGCCCAGAGAACCCAACGCAGAACTCGAGAAAGCGCTGCGCGTCGAAGACTTTTTTGGACTGGCGAAGTTGATGCTGCACGATGCGCTCGCAAGGGAAGAGTCCTGCGGAGCCCACTTTCGTGAGGAACACCAAAGTGCTGAAGGCGAAGCGCAACGCGATGACGCCAATTTTGCTCACATTGCCGCCTGGGAACACAACGGGAATGGGGAACCGATCCGGCATACCGAGCCGCTGCGGTTTACCGCCCTGCAACCCAGCACCCGCAGCTACCGATGAACATCACGCTGCGCATCTGGCGACAGGTCGCTGCCCATGAAACCGGGCTGTATGAGAGCCATAACCTGAAGAACGTCTCAAGCGACTTGTCATTGCTTGAGGTGCTCGATCAACTGAATGAACGGCTGATCAGCACCGGCGAACGACCGATCAATTTTGACCATGACTGCCGAGAGGGCATCTGCGGCAGCTGTGGTTTTCTGGTGAATGGCCAGGCGCACGGACCGCGCTCTGCCACATCGGTGTGTCAACTCTATCTGCGTGAATTCAGCGATGGCGACGTGTTGACCCTCGATCCATGGCGTGCCCAGGCCTTTCCAATCATTCAGGATCTGATGGTCGATCGTGGCGCCTTTGATCGGCTGATTTCAGCCGGTGGGTACTGCTCCACAGGCACCGGCCAGGCGCCGGATGGGAATGCTTTGCCGGTAGGCCGTGATCAAGCAACAAGCGCCTTCAATACGGCGACGTGCATTGGCTGCGGGGCATGCGTCGCCAGTTGCCGCAATGCATCCGCGAGTCTTTTTGTGGCTGCAAAATTGGCTCATCTGGGCCAACTGCCTCAAGGGCAACCGGAACGGGCCGCCCGCGCCAACGCGATGCAGAACCAGATGACTGCAGAAGGGTTTGGAAGCTGCAGCAGCAACCTGGAATGCGAAGCGGTCTGCCCTCAGGAGATCTCGGCAGACTGGATCAGCTGGATGCATCGAGAACGTAGGTCCTGACTTGTAATAGAACGATTAAAATTGCCATCAAGTATCCAACCTGCAATCACATTTCAGAAGACCAACTACTAACACAGCTGCAGCAACTCATCTATCATCGGAAAATAATGCATGACAATGAAACTTCTGCCTGCAGCGATCTTAGAACTGGCAAGATTGAACCATGACTAAAACTTCTCATCTGCGACATGTAAATTGATTTTCTGCAAAACAGGTACCGCTAAAATGTGCAGTGAACCGATGTGTCGAAGTGGTTTCATGGATACGAAGAACACGCCAAATCATAAAGGTCTAACTAGACATTTCGCATTACTTTCTAATGCATATTATTCCTAAGTCCCAAAAAGACATTGACAATGAATTGGCCACTCTCATCTAACCAATTGCTCAGCTATCAATGCTCATGCAAATATTATTTGGGTAAAATATTAAGGAAAATGCAGGTACGGCAATTACGATAAAGTAAAGTTACTGTAAACATTATGGTCATTTTTGGCTTCCTTAGGTTGTAGGCCGCCACTTCAACAAAAATGAAACGACCAAGGCTTTCAACATCCCACGATTTTCAATATGCAATTAAGTGGGAGGAATTACGTTCTGAATATTTTCGTGTGCGGGGCCAAATCCAGCTTGCTGAACATTCAAACAATCTTAAGCATGAGTTGGAGTGGCGGCTTGCGTTCTTGAATTCTAAAAATAGCGATCAGCCTACTAACCAGTTAACCAATGCAGGGTGGTATCCCCGCTCAATGTCGATAACGCATGCTGGATGGTCCACAGATCCGAAAGTCCCTGTATCGGCTTAGCTCGGCCAATCAACTATCGCAAATGTTCAGCATCTTGTGTAGCATCACAAGATTTATTCAACTACTCAAATGTTTCAAAAGACTTAACTGGAGCGATAAAAAAAAGTAGTGCACCAAGTAATGGAACCTATAACTTCATGAAAAAATGACTGAATCTTGTGAAGTCTATTGTCATAAGTTTACGGATGCAGTTCCCCCATTGGGAGTGGTGGTTGTGTGAGGTTTTGTCGGGGTTTACATCAGGAACCACCCATTCTGCCCTGCTTTTCCCTGAAAGAGTCTTGTTGAGCTTTCAGTCGCAAATGATGCATCAGGGCTCCCGGCAAGGCAAAGATGACATCCCTCTGCCAGTGATACTCACATTTCAGGGAGACAAATGTAGAGATTGTTCCCGTCGCTATCGAGTGCCTGAATAATAGTGCTGCCGGCCTCGACCAATATTGCATGCCTACGGTTGGCGGAGGGTGAGTTGACATGAAACCGCTTTTCCCCAGTTGGGTGCTCTGAAATGAATTCAAGCTGGTCATAATCTTCATGAGTTGTAAACGTTTCGCCACACTCCATATCCTCAATCTGGAACACTGAACCATTGCGTTACGTGCTCACAAATTGATCAATTCCATCTCCGCCCCATGTGTAGATGCTGCTCCGCGAGAACAACCCCGAATGATTGCCAATGATCTCTACGTTGCCACCACCAGCATGAATCTTAATGGAATAAATTGATCTGTCATGCCCCCGAAAATCCTCCCTTTGATTAATGACAAAAGTTCCACTTATTCCTGTACCTTGAATAGACTCTTCGACTCTAATTTCGCAATTGCTATGCACCTCACATCCTTCATATCTGGCATCGGTCTCGTCATACTGAGTCTTCAGCTTGAGCTCCTGTAGAGGCTCCAAGACAAATAGCCTCTGTTGAAACACTTCCTTAAAATAGTTGAGTCTGTCTTTGTCTTGAACTGTAATTCCCAGAGCATTCAGTGTTTTGAGAATGCTGGATGAGTTCTTCGTCGCCTTGGTGATTTTGAACATTGGTCTCAAGCGTATGTGGTTTGTGCCTTCGGGGTTTACACCTTCGATGCACACACCATTTTCGGAATCCCTGCTCAACTTGATGACCTGTGTCAGCGGTCCTTGTGATGATGGTCTCAGACTCCAAACCCCTTGCACAGGCTTGTCATTCCACGACCCCCACGACCCCAAAGTGTTGCGCTACCTGGGCAGCCACAGCTCAGCCGGGAAAGCACCTGAATGGCATGCAGGGGGTCAGGATCGAACCCTCGATAGCCCTGCACCAGGTTGATTTTCTCGGTGCTGCACCCTCGGCAGAAACGGAGAGGGTGGGATTCGAACCCACGAACACGGGGTGATGAATCCTGTGCTCTAACCAGCTAGGGAAGGTTGAACTCTCGACCTTCGGGTTGAGCTCGACGAGCTACCGGACTGCTCTACCCCATAGCTGGTTCTGTCTGAATTCAAATTACTAGGGGTAGAACGACGAAGCTCATACCAGCGCAACCTTAGCGGAGCGTAGGGACTGGCGATTCAATAAAAACTAGAACCATTGCTTACATGCCAAGCCCATTGAAGGCGTGTGAAATATCAATGTGTCAGAGGACAGCACCATTCCGGAGGAAGGACAATTGCAAAGACAGCCATAGACTCGCTATAGCTGAACTGCATAATATGTTATCCTACAGGATATTCATTTAGGAAATTGAGCCTGGAAGCAATTAACATTCATGTTCAAGATTTTCAGGTAATTCAATGGAAAGAAGTCAAGTCGAACAACTATAAGAAATCACAAAACCATCAGGCCGGAGAGAAAGAAGCATCAGTCACGGGAGTCACTTGGCTAACTGAATCAATTCTTATCGCAGCAAATCACCGATCCGGAAAAATTATTTTTTTCAACACAAACCAAAATGAAAAGCTTGGGGAAGTAAATTTGTATACACAAACAGACGATGTCTGCGCTATAAAAAATGGGTCAGACTTTTTAATAAACTGCTCAGCCGCCTGGAGCGGCGAGCAGGTCCTTATATGTGGCAAAACTTTAGACAAAGGAGTTCAAACTGGACACCCGAAGATTGTTGAAGCAATTGATAAAAGTTATTCACACAGTGTATTTTTCAAAGACAATATACCATCAATAGCCTTCCAGGCCGGAGAATTCCCCAGAATCCAAATTGGCAACGACATACTCACGCTGCCCCCTGGCTATTTGCCTGCTAGTGCTTTTTGGTCACAGAAAAAAAACTGCCTATTTATTTGCTCCAATTACTTCAATCAAAATAGAAGGCAGAGTACATCAATTAATAAGTCATCTGTCTGGAAATTTGATGCGATGACGATGTACACGCCAAGGCATGAAATGTCAATAAATCAATGCCAGATTGACAAGTGCCAGATCAGAAATAACTTCATCTGGTTCAACAATCGGCACACACATTCTATAGTTGGAATTAATCTTAGCGATTACAATAATCAAATTATTTTGAAAAACTCTGCGATCGACTCTCCACGGGGAATCGCAATCAACAGCGATGGAATCATGGCAGTTGCTAATCACTCAAGAAACTATATTCTTCTTTTCAACTTAGATGAACTTATAAAAGGGATGAATTAACAAGCACACGTAAAACTACATTGGAGTCAATTTGCCAAAACCATCGATATTGCATTGACGACCATTTAGCCTGCCTCTGAAGCTTGAAAAAGAATCTTTAATGACTATCCCAGACATTTCTTTTCTCAACATAGCCCTTTTCATGTTTAACGAATTTATCTCCTCAAAGAACTTATCATCCCTAGCATAGGCAAATAGCTTTGGCTTATCATGATCAATTGGAGGTGGCGAATCATTCCAACTTAACCTTGCATGTCCTCCATGGTAAGAGGAAGCTCTAGTCAAAAGATCTACATCTTGATACCCCATAGGGAGCATTCCTTCATCATAACCTCCAATAGCATAAAAAGTGTCAGAGGGAATACCAATTCTTCCATAAGAACCAAGAAATTGAGATGAGCACTGATGGGATGGGATCTTCTTCACCGCAATATTGAGAAAAACCTTGACATCCAATCGAGAAATAAAGTTATCACAATCTAAGTTGACCATATAATCAGAATGTACAAGTCTATGCGCTAAATTCTTTGCCTTCGGAGAAGACCAGTCAATTTCATTAGTCACCCTAAATACAATAAGCTTCCCCAACCGAATTTCCTCAGCAAAGGTGTTTAAAATCCAACGCTCTCCGGCATCACTTTTTGAGGCGTAGTCGACAACACAAATACAACAGTCTTGAGGTATTTTAGCAATATTTTCAGGCAAAGTGATCACTAAGGAGTTGTATCTATCTTTTATCGCTGTACAAAAAGCTAACCTGCTATTTTGCATAATAAAGTCAATCTTCAAAAAGCTATTATTTTATATACAAATATAGCACGCATGTAAATGGCATCACACATACTCCCAACAAACTTTGCTAAATCCTCTGTAGACATTTATTATACATCGCGCATCTATTTTTTTCTGATTAATTCAAGAGATTTCAGATTGGTCATATGATTTCTGTCTTGTAGAAATGCGTTTGCCAAATGTGTTTGTTCACTACTATCCTCCAACAGTGCCCTATAAATACTGTCGGGCTGACAACTCTCAATTTCACGAATCCAGCCAGCCTGTCGTGATATCAAGAGCCGCTTGATGCCAAGAGACTCCAACTCAATGTTCAAACAAAGATCTACACGATTGGTTTTACTCCACTTGCGAACATCAATCTTGCTGGTTGATGTGGAAAGACAAATTGTATCTGTACTAGCAATATCGACTTCGATTAGCCTATGCAAACCGTATGTACGATGTATTACATGGCGATCTAAATTGTAGTTTTTTATGTGAAAGGAGTTGTTAAATAAAGTCCCATGAACTCCAACTGCAGTGTTTGGATTTAGCGTCAACTGCTGAGAAAGCTTTTCACAATAGTCAGGTGGATACACTATATCATCATCAACGGCAAAATAATGACAATTTTTTGAACAAAATAGCATTCCCAACATCTTGCCATTTGCCCGCAAATCGCCAAAGTCTTGTGACCTCAGTGCCACTATTTTCTCATGCTGAATGTCCGGAGAAGACTGGTATCGGTCAAGAAACAAATAGAGACGGTCAACCTGTTGTAATATCGTAGGAAGCATTATTTTCACGCTCTCAATTCTTGATGGCATAGTTGCCAGTCCTGCAACACGCATGGACCTTGTGCTAGTGAACTGCCCATGAATCTTTAGTTGTTGTTGAGGCTGGCTAGCGAAGAAATGTTGTATACGATCGGCATTTATAGCAGGGAGAGATTTAGGAATAAGGTCACGTGGGCGGCTTTTCATTGTTAATTGAGTAAATTTTTTATCAATCTCTATTAGCCGATAAATTGCGTTACGACTTGACACATCAATTGCATAAGCATCAGAAATTGCCCGATATCGATGTCCACGTATCCAGTTATTCAAGACTCGCTCAACATTAATATCTACTTGCCATGTTTTTTGAAAATGAATTAATGACCTTTCAGCCAAAGGCTGACTCCAACGAAAAATGTAGTATGGCAAATCCTCTATCGAGGTAGATCTATACGCCATATAAGTTACAACTGACTTCAACTCAAAACTTACTTTTTTGTCCAGCATCTTATTGCGCAAGCCAAAATCAATTTGCTCACGCGTAATCAAAAGCTCATCAAACCCACCAATTGATTTAATCGACTCTCTACGAGAAAAGAAACAATGAAATTCCACAATATCAGCATTTATTGATAGCGATTTTGTTTGGATTGACTCAATAGGCTGTTCCATAAGCCTATGTTTTTCACTTACAATAAAACGCCCAGTATTCACGTTTGGAACAATGACCAAGTCACCGCCTGCATGGTGAATTTTTTTTGCAACAGGAGGGCCGATGCAGATCAGTGGGGCAACAAAATCACTATTGTGTTTTTGTGCATTTTCATATAGATACTTCAACCAATTTTTTTGGTAAACAATATCATTGTCTGCAAATACAACATATTCGCTATCAACATTCTTCAAGCCAATATTTCTCGCTTCATTGGGAGTAATAAAGTAGTCTATAGAAATCAGCTTGAATGAGCGTAGCTTTTGCAGGGCCAAAAGATCTTTTCTTACATGTTCGGGACTTGCGCCTTCTACAACGACCACATTTACATTATTGTCAATTGTAGAAAATAGAGAGCGCAAAGATTCAAGTACTGAACTAAAACGCTCTCTCTGCGCGACGACAATTGAAATATCCACCTGGAACGTTAGGCTGCAGCATTGACACTATAAATCATTTCAAAGAAATTATCTGAGTCAAGAACATATGGAAACCAACCTATAAGTCGAATACCATGAAATTCTTATCTCCTTATTGCCAGACTTGCTCGTATCAAATCAAAATTTATCTAGAATGCATTATTCGAGATAGTGACCTGTCTTATTTAGTTGGCATTCAAGCCCCATAGTTATGCCTAGTACAATAAGTGCCCTTGCAGCTGTGAACACAGCCCATTGGTAAGCAGTTCTATTCCTCTGTGGTGTGGATGGAGCGTGTAGATGGTGAGGATATGGTGTGATACCGCAGAGCGGCTAAGAACAGCGGATCTAGGACTCCAAGGTGGTGCGGCTTCCTGGCAGATGATGATCCCGTTGGAAGCAGATTGACTAAAAACCCCGGCATTACTAAAGGGAAATGTCTCGCGTGCATTCGAATCAGAAAGCGTTAGATGTCAGCATTGATTCCGAATCCATTCGAGAATATGTCCAAAGAGATCAAGATCGGCTGCTTTTCTCCAATCAGAGCAAGCACCTTTTAAATCAAGCAACTTTACTCTGCTACTTCCACGATTTGCGTAGGCAGCTTTAAATTCAGGATTGATTTGTATTGCTATAGTGTAATCATCAATAGCACCTAGAGTGTCTCCAAATATCGATTTTGCAATTCCACGATCTAGATAATAATGGTAATTTTTTGGGGACAATCTTAAGCGCCTGGTTCAAATCAGAAATTGCTCCTTTGTAATCTTCTATTTCCATTGTGCTAGGCCACGATTGTGATAATGACCAGCGACAAATGGCTCGATTTTTATTGCCATTATGAAGTCAACGATGGCTCCCTGATAATCACCTTTCTCGTATTTTTTATTTCCTGAATCAAACCACTCTTCTGCTGTCTGTGCAAAAGCTGTCTGCGCTGTCAACAACCCTGTACCAACTCCCATAGCAGGTGTCAGCCCTACCACAAATGGGCTTCCTAATGGGAAGAACAGGGCTAAGGCAGCAACAAGCGCAGTTGTGGTGCGAGGCATCCTCTGCAGTGCATGGCTGCTCCATCTCTAGCCTTTATCAACAAGCCCTGTCTATGTCTGATCTGCAAATAGAGGAACACCATCATTGCTGATAGGGAAGTGTGTGTGAGGTTTTGTCGGGGATTACATCAGGAACCAAACGTCATGCCCTGCCTTTCCCTATCAGGATTTTGTATGGCTTTCAGCGCAGTGATTGAACGTCAGGCTCCCCAGCATTTGCAACTAATTTTCAGGTAGGACAGTGACGACTGTGTATCCATTAACGATCATCTCTTCCATTGACGCGTTCGCGGATATGACCATGAAATTTTTAATATCAATGTCAAGCTTGATCACGTTACAAACATCGACCTCTTCAAAGCTATGTTCATTAGCATACGCAATCTCTTTTATATCGTCAGTGGCATGAACATCTGAAAGGTCAAAGGAGCTATCCATTGTAAACGATTCTCCTACCTCCATATCCATAGCAGCCATTGATGAATTTGGTGCAGTTGATCTAAAGTGATCTAGGTCGTCTCCACCAAAGGACCTAATTTATTGCACTGTATAAGGTACACAGGTGTTTTGATGCCTATTATCAATCATGTCATTCTCTACACCTGCATTAAAGGTGGTGCGATACCAGGTTTTTTCAACTTGGCAATCGCGCTGCCCGATTTTGACGTAGTCCCGATCCGATAACCCTTCAAAAGTTTGGATTTGGGCCTCGCTTTGGAATAATGATCCATCGTTATGTGGGATATCTGCTTAAGTTATCCGGTCAATCTCTGCATCACGCCCGCTTAATCGGTTGTAACGTGGAAAATCTAATCTAAAGAGTGTTCAACACCAATTACCATTTCAATCAAATGGCATCTCAGATTCTTTCCGTCTATAATAATTTCTCATCGATTACAAGAACTTGGTTATTTCTGAAGACAATTCGGCCATCATCTATTAGAAAAATTGGTCAAGACGAAAGTTCCACTTCATACTCAAGGCCCGCAAAAAGTGAGGCCTTATGCCTGTCAACAATCGACGAAATTTTGCTCTACGGGCCAATGAGGACGCCAATATCTAACGACGGAAGAGCAATGACAGAAACACAGTAATCAAGACGCTTCCCACGATGGAGATGTGCAAATGAAAGAAGAAATTCAGGCCCACCAAGATCAAAACAAAAGCGGCAAGCTGCCTAAAATAAAGCATACTTAGACATGACAATCATCTACCAATGTAATGGCATCGACAACTATGACAACAGCCTTTAAGAAAGCTAACACCCACGTCTTCGAACCGCTTTCCTCTCAAAGAACGCGACCGAGCGAAGATCAAGCAACCGTTTAAGTAGAAGGCGAGAGATTATCAGTTGCCTCGACAAAAAGACCGCCTCACCTCGAAACCGATTCCAATCAGCGAGAATTTTTGCAACAACAAAAGCAAGCAGCATCCCTAGAGAGTTCAAGAAGCATATTTTTCTCTGCAAACCTCTACAACAACCTCTCTGATCGAAACAGCTTCGCCAGCTCAAAACACTGTTGAAGAAGCAGACCCGATATCAAGGCATGGGCAGCTGAGAAGCAACACCTCACCAATTCACTCCTGATAGAATCACAAAAGATTGTGAAAGAACAAATTCAAGATGCCTTAACGGGTGCAGAGCATTACCGTGCCCGCGTATCCTTAAAATTTTCAAGCCCACTCGCTCAAAATAACTACTTAGAGCTGCAGCAGAGGACGTTACGTTACAGCCAACTCTGCCCTTGAAATCATGAAAACAATCCGCAATCATCAAACAAATGATCGACAATTAGCATGCACTTTGGTGATAATCCCCTAACAGGCTCGAGTTGGCTTCTGGAGCACAAAGGGCTGAATTCAATTAATTATATTAAGACGATCTGGAAACATCCACCGTCTACATTAGCCAAAGCAGATAAATATATCGATCATATTAGGGTTGTATGGAATCAAGCCGATTCAACACATAGCATCATTCCAAACATCGGCCTTCAGATGGATGGACGATTAAAACCACTTCTCAATGTTGGGCTTCTAGCTGTCAATTTACTACGCAGAAGGGCAGCTAGTGGATCCGTTCAAATTCAATTTCATGATGAAGAACCCCCAGGAATTGGGTTAAAGATCGATGCACCTGTGATGCAAAGCAGTCCACATGATGGTGTAATCCCAGACCCTTATTGTCTTGGCAGCCATGGGTTTCTTGGCTTCCGCCAACAACTGGTGACTGATCCTCCCCCACCCTGGCAACAACGGAAACCTTTGGCTTTGTGGCGTGGATCCAGTACTGATGCAAAGAATCTTGAACTCAGCTCATTACCCCAAAGTCGTCGCTATCAACTGTGTCAGATGAGTCGTCAATGGCCCAATCATCTAGACGCATCTTTTACACAAATTGTGCAATGCAAGAGTGAGCAAGACGCCCATGAAATCAGAGATCATCTTCGGTGCCAGGCCCTGTTGGCGAAGAGGATAGATCCACTTGAGATGGCTCACTATCGCTGGCTCTTGGATCTTGATGGCAATGTGAATTCCTGGGGTTTGCTCTGGAAACTGCTCAGTGGCAGCTGTGTGATCCGCGTCAATAGCCAACGGGGCCAATGGTTCCATCACCGTCTGAAGTCTTGGCAGCATCTCGTACCCGTTGCCCATGACCTGAGCGATCTTCGAGAACAACTTGATTGGTGCCAAGACCATCCGAGGCCGTGTGCCGAAATCGCTGCAGAGGGTCAACAACTGGCACTAGACGTACTCGAGGATCTCGGTTGCGACATAATCACAGCCATCACTGGATTGGTTCGCCAGTGGGAGCACACAAACGCAGTGGGAGGAGGGAGACAAGGCGTTGAATTCATCAATAAGAAGAGTTTTGTCGTTGATTTATGAAACAATCTAAAGAGGCAAAATAGGACTGATGAGGTTGTTGAAGTGGAGTTGAAGATCACGCCAACAACCCGCTATAGGCGCACTAAACCAAAAGGATTCCCAGTTAATTTCAACATCGAAACAGTCACTGCGCAGTTGAACAATTCACAGGGATGTTTAGAGGACAATCATCGAATGGTTTTTGAGCAGGCTGAGCAGATCACGGGCCACATCACTCCAACGCCGAAACAAACGATACTCAATCTGATCTGACAAGAGTTGACGAAAACCCGGCTCTGTTAAGAGCCGCTCCAAACCATCGGCAATCGATCGCCACTCTGCAGTATTCACACTGAGACAACCTCCAGCTGCTGCGCGTTCACCAAGCGCTCCATTGCTCCCACACAAACAGGGCCTGCGATGCCAGAGACTTTCCGCCACAGGGAGTCCAAAACCTTCTTCAAGTGATGGGTATACGCAAAAATCAGCGTCTCCGTAGCAGGCCAGCAACTCCTCATCGCTGAGGAAACCGCGCTGAATGATCGGTAATCCCAGGGATCTGGCCTTATCAATCAGCTCTGAGATCTCGGGCGAAGCGCACCAACCGACCAATTCCAACTGCCAGTGACGCAATCCTTGACACCAAAGCCACAGTAAAGCCTTGACAAGTCCGGCATGATTTTTTCGCGGCTCCAAGGTGCTGACTGTGAGCATCCGCAAGCTTGCAGCGCCCGCGACCGGAGCTGGAAGCCGAGATCTGCCGAAATCTTCCGCCAGGGGAAGTGCCAAAATTTTCTGTTGAAGCAAGGGTTCAAAAGTTGATCGCTCACGCCTCAGAAATTGAAGAAGATCATGACGACTGCTATGGGAATTACAAACAACGAGTTCAGCACCTCCTAAGCCGTGCATATAGGTTGCATGCACTTGAGCCGCAGCTTGAAGTTCAGCCCTTCCATTCTGCGCAAGTTTCCATGGCAAGGCATCATGAAATAACCACACATGGGATAGGCAAGGTGCTGCCGAACGGAGATCTTCCATCGAAGGGTTGTTCCGACCACAGACCAGTTCGACGATGAGGAGAACTCCTTCATGCTCAACTTCAGGGTCACGCCAAACCTGCCAAGAGTCTGGAGAGGGACCATTCCATTGAGCTAAATGCTGAAGTGCAAGAGCACCAGGCTGAACGAACCGAGCCTTGTGATGATCCCAAGCGACTGGGATCAGCGATGCACCTTCCGAGATAAGCGCTTTAGCCAGAGCGCGGACACAGCGCTGAATGCCACTGTTGTACTGAAACTGGCTTGTGTGATTAACGTAATAAAAAAGTGCCTCAGCCATCACCATTGAAATGACTTTTGTATTGTAACCTTTTCACGATTGGCAGCTCTGCAAGAAAGTGAACAATTAGGAATCGATTCTAAGAAGCATAGAAAATTTTACCAGCGGGAGATTATCATCGAAATACCATTCTTCAATCAAAGATAGTCCATCCAAGCAGCCAATTAATCACCACCAGGCTGAACTAAAACATCAAAGATCATCCAACAATCTTTCGCCACCAAGAAGGAATCCAAAATCCATCTCTTCTAGATCTACAGGCAATTAATTGATCAAGTATCAATCCTCCAATCAGTCCGGACGCAGAAATCAAACGTGTTTCCTACCTAATCTATTTCCATCGACTGATGCGGCACTGTCGTCGTTTTCTTATGAATCAAGCGAAACACATATCCAGCACATCAGCAGAACAAAGCTGATTCATGGCACGTATCAAACCAGATGGAGAACCCATCTGGCGAATGGAGCTGATCGGCAGAACAAAAAAATAAAACCAAGACCGAAACGCTACTAGGCAAATCAGATCCTTGCTTATGGTCTTTGATCCTGCTTTCGACGACAGCACGAAATGGATAGCAGGTGCCTGACTTGATCGAGAACACGCAACTGCAGAAACCCCTCAATCTGGCTAACACCATGGAAGCCGTTCATTGAGTAGATCAACAGATGCCGTCTCATTTTCGTGATCTATCGATCAACCAAGCCTTGAACCTTCTGCTTGGCTTTTTAAGACTGTTGCTTTGGGGTGCGATCATCCTCAATCTGTCTATTGAAAGTCTCGAAGTGTTGGCGGCC
This sequence comes from Synechococcus sp. AG-670-F04, assembly GCA_003211515.1. Taxonomy (GTDB): domain Bacteria; phylum Cyanobacteriota; class Cyanobacteriia; order PCC-6307; family Cyanobiaceae; genus Parasynechococcus. The sequence goes on along the minus strand of QCSN01000022.1, from coordinate 5,816 downwards.
AAAGACATCTATCATCTCGCTTTATTTACGATCTTGATTCTTTTCTCCAATCTTCAGCTTTCGATCAGCAAATTGCTGCTGAGCATGAATGACGATGCAGGCGCAAAAAAACTTTTTATTATGGCGATAATAATGCTTTCAGCAGCATTCCTTCAAATGGTTGATCTTGGCCTTGATCAATTGCTGATTGACCTGAGCAAAGGATCAAAGGAGCACCTCTTCCAAATTATCTCGTTCGTTGAATTCTTATTTGGAACCACAACAACAATTATTGCTGGATACTCCATGGATCGCTTTTTTGTACTGCTGAAATCAAAGGCGAAGCAGTTGAGTGCTGTCAAAATCTAATGATCGGCTTCAGCAACACATATCTCAACACAATCCTTGTACGACGCAAACAGAAATCACACATACACTACATCAGAGCATGTTGTCAGACTGGTTGGATAATTTAGAAACCAAACCCAAAAAGCGATGGAGCCAGAGCAACAAGGATTAAGATTCACTTGGCTTAAGAAGATCACAGCAGCTCAGACTTTCCCACCCCAGGCAACGACTCTATTAAAGCAAGCTAGTTCTACTTACATTCCAGTCAAATAAAACAAGCTCAAAACAACATCACAACAGTGATTGATTCCTACCACCTCAAAATAACTTTAAAAGCGAGATTCGAGCATTGATGAGCCACAACTGCTCCCGATGCACTTGCCTTCATCCCTGCATCTGACTTAACAGTCTGTCCTGAGCCAAAACCTCTGACCAAGGCGTGATTGGGAGACAATCACCAAAGCTTGTTACATGGATGTGATCGCGCCCCAGTCGGTAATTCGGCGCGGTGCAGGGTCGAAACCAATGTGACGGAGGATTCCTGATGCACAGATTCAGAGCCCAGCGCATCCCCGGGCAGTGGCTCCGACGGCTTCCACAGCCTTGATTCCGCGTCCATCGCCGAGCTGTTGCATGATCACATCCGCCTGAAGACCAAGCAGGAGCGTCTGACAGGGGTAGGCACTGCGGGCGGAGGCTCGTCTGGCCAGGGCTTCCGCCTGGATCAGAGCGGTCTGGCAGGAGGAAAGCCGATCGCCCTGGAGACAGGCCATCGCATGGGATTGAAGGCCCGACAGTGTTGCCGCATGGAGAGGCCCTACTGCAAAACCTGCCCAAAGGAGGGAGATCACGACTGTGACGGGACGACCGATCACGATCTGATTCGACAATTTGCTGAGATGATGTTTCAACTCCGTTTCATCTCCGTGTACACCGACTGGACCGCCATTGCGCTTCTGCTGTTCACCGCTGTGCCGTTGCTCGCCGTTGTGGCGACAGCAACCTTCTTCGTTCTTCAAAACAAACAGAAAGCACCTCTAAGTTGATCGCGATCACGCGCGAGGCGCGGCGAGGCAGCTGAGCTTCTGGTAATTGGGGGATTTCCGGGATATTGGTTTGAGCGCTGTGGAGGGCATCTCAGCCGAAATCTCCCCTGTTCCAAGGCAGGTGATACAGGTACGGAAGCGTTGCCCGGAAACCCGCTGGATTCCGCTGCCTCCACAGGTTGTGCAGGTGCACATCACGCTGGGATGGTCGACTTGAGTCAGTGTGGGCGGAATCGGACCAGACGATCCCGAAAGCTTCCTTAAGAATCGAATGCACAGAGACCTTTCTGAGTCAAGTGCTGCCGAAGCTCGTTGGCAGAGATGCGTGTTTCACGCTCGACAAGGTTGAGCCCCGCTGCCAGTCGCCCAATCACCGCTGCAGCGTCCGAACCAGCCTGCCGAAAGGGAGCCAAGCCAGCGCTCGCTTCACGTTTCGACAACTTCCGTCCCGCAAGATCTCGGATCAGCGGCACATGCCGGAAGCGGGGAGGTGGGGAGCCCAGCGCATCGAACACACTCAGCTGAGCAGGAAGCACCTCGCGTAGGTCATCCCCGCGTACAACGTCGCTGATGCCGAGCTGCAGCTCATCGATCACCGTGGCCAATTGATAGGCCACAAAACCATCCGCGCGCCGAAGCACAACGTCACCGCTCTGATGCGGATCATCAGCAGCCACCCTCAGGCGCCAGCTCGGCAGTCGCCCGTCCGACCAGCCCCAACTGAGCTGACGATCGCGGCAGGTGCCTGGATAGCGGCTCGAGCCAGCAAGCATCCGCCTGGAACAACGGCAGGCGAACAGGGCATTGGTGCGGCGTAACCACGACAACCAGGAGTGGTAAATCCCCTTGCGCTGGCTCTGAAGAATCACGGGCCCATCCCAGTGCAGTCCAAGCCAGTGCAGGTCATGCTGAATGGAATCGACCGCCCCGCTTCGGTTGCGGGGGGTGTCGAGATCATCAATTCGCAACAGCCACTGGCCACCCCTGCAACGGGCTTCAAGCCACGACGCAAGGGCTGTGCTCAGGTTTCCAAGGTGAAGCTCACCCGTGGGAGACGGAGCAAAACGGCCGCGATATCCACCTCGCCGCAGCAAGAGGCCGTCCTGCAGAGGCTCGATGAGATGGTCCGGAAGCCCCGGCAAGGAGGACAGCATTAAAAAAGGACGGCCAGATGACCGCCCGCTGAAGCAAAATCACTGGCTCGGTTCAGCCTTGAACACGGTCCTTGAACATCTTGCCGGCAGTGAAGGCGGGAACGCGCTTGGCCGGAATAGCAATTTTCTCACCGGTTTTCGGGTTGAGTCCCTGGCGAGCGGAGCGTTCGCGGGGCTCAAAGGAACCGAAACCGAGAATCGACACCTTCTTTCCCTCCACGACGGAGTCGATGATTGTTTCGATCGCGGCATCCACCACGAGTGAGACATCGGTTTTGGTGAGCTCCGTGCGAGCGGCAACCAGATTCACCAGATCAGCTTTGTTCATTTCGAGGGGAGAGTTGAGGCGGAGACGGCGCTTGAAACGGCGTGAAGACCGCCGCTGCCTTCCCTAGGCCCGCTAATCGTATGGACGTCATGGTGGCCCTGCAAGCGACAAGTCCTGTGCCGCAATGCTTTAGCTCGATTCAGAGGACCACTCACAACCGTTGAAGGGCACGAGACGCTCACCGCGAAGCGCCCCCAGAGCAGCCCCAGAAGCCAGTTCTGGCCTGGCTTCTGGGAGGAGCCACTCCCGCAGACGATCCAGGCTTCGCAACTGTCGTGGCCAGTGAAATGTGCGGCCATGACGCAACGGACCGAGGCGGCCTGGGGCCAGCGGCGTCAGCAAACGCCCGCAGAACAGCAGGTTGGTGGGGGCGGGTGCATGGATCACACAACTGCCAGGCGTCGGACCCGGTGTCCAGAGCAGCTGAAGGCCACCGCCGGTGCGATGTTCCCTATCGAAGGTTTCCAGGGGTTGAATTCCAGGCAGCAAATACGCCTCCTGTTCCTGAACCAATACAGGCCAACCGAAGGCCGACTGAATCCGGCGCAGACGCCCATGGCCCTCACGGCTGGTGAGAAGGATGCGTGCTTTGCGTCCAGCGGCCAACTGCTCAAGCGCAGTGAGAGTCGCCTCAGTCAAAGGAGGACAGTCGACCAGCACCGGCTCGTCACCGCACTCCAGCCACCAGGAGCTACCCCCCTGGCAATCCCGATTCGGAGGAAAGATCCATAGATCAGGGCGCAGCTGCTGTGGAGGCCGACCGGCCTCTAGGGCTGTGGTCATTGTCACAACGTTGCAGACCGGTCCAAACCACTAGTTTGAAGTTGCCAGGTCCCTGAGCTGTGAGCAGCACCTTTCCAGGATCACCCTGGCCCTTAGGCAGCAGCCTGACCGAGAAGGGAGTCAATTTTTCCGTCGCCGCCCCTTCAGCGGACCGAATGGAGCTTTTGCTGTTCGAAGACAGTGAGGACAAAACCCCTGCGCGGGTGATCGAGCTCGACCGTCGCAAGCACCGATCCGGCGACTACTGGCATATCGAAGTGGAGGGGCTCGGCATCGGCTGCTGCTACGGCTATCGAGCCTTTGGCCCACTCGCCCCTGGAGCCCACGGCTTCCGCCCCTCCAAGGTGCTGCTTGATCCCGCCGCACGGGCCATCAGCGGCTGGGAGGTCTACGACCGGATGCTGGCAACGGGGCCCTGCACCAATGCCCACGCCTGCCTGAAAGCCGTGGTGACCGAGCGCGACCCATTCGATTTCGCTGCGCACCCCCGTCCGCGGAACAGCTGGCAGCACACGGTGATCTACGAGCTGCACGTCGGCAACTACACCAGCCGAGCCGATTCAGGCGTGGCGGCAGAACGGCAGGGAACCTATCTGGGGCTGATCGAGAAACTGCCTTATCTCAAGGATCTCGGCGTCACAGCGATCGAGCTGCTGCCAGTGTTCGCCTTTGATCCGGCGGATGCCCCGCCAGGGCGCGACAACATCTGGGGTTACAGCCCGCTGAGCTGGTTTACGCCCCACCAGGGTTTTGCCTCCAGCACAGATCCCCACCAGGCCCGGGACGACATGCGGCAACTGGTGGCGGCCTGCCATGACGCCGGCATCGAAGTGCTGCTGGATGTTGTTTACAACCACACCACCGAGGGGAATCGCCTCGGCCCGATTCTCAGCTGGCGTGGTTTTGCCGACCTCACCTACTACCACCAAAACGAGGACGGTGACTATCTCGATGTGAGCGGATGCGGCAACTCAATCGCCGCCAACCAGCCGATCAGCATGCAGCTGATTCTGGAATCGATGCGGTGCTGGGCCCTGGAGTTGGGGGTGGATGGCTTTCGATTCGACCTGGGCATCGCCCTCAGCAGGGGTGACGGGCTCAAACCCTTGGACAAGCCGCCACTGTTCGAGGCGATCGAATCCGATCCGCTCCTGAGCGACCTGAAACTGGTAAGCGAACCATGGGACTGCGGCGGGCTGTACCGGCTTGAGGATTTTCCAGCTCGGCGCATCGGCACCTGGAACGGTCATTTCCGCGACGGAGTGCGGCGGTTCTGGAAAGGAGACGACCACAGCACCTGGACCCTGGCCCAACGCTTCAAGGGCAGTCCGGATCTTTACAACAAAAAGCCTGTCGCTCTGGGCCGTTCAGTGAATCTGATCACCGCCCACGACGGCTTCACCCTCGTGGATCTGGTCAGCTACAACCGCAAGCACAACCTCGCCAACGGCGAGGACAACCGTGACGGAGAGAACCACAACAACAGCTGGAACCACGGTGTAGAGGGGCCGACGACCAATGCAGCAGTCATCGCCTTACGCCAGCGGCAACAGCGCAATCTTCTGAGCACCCTGCTGCTGGCCCGCGGTGTGCCGATGCTGTCGATGGGCGATGAAATCGGCCGGAGCCAGGGAGGCAACAACAACAGCTGGTGTCAGGACAGTCCGATCAGCTGGATGCCCTGGAATCCAGACCAGTGTGACCAGGCTCTGCTGGTGTACATGCGCCGGCTGCTGAGCCTGCGCAATGCGCTACCGCAACTGTTCAATCCGCTGGTGCCACCACGTGAAACAGCCAGCAAACAACCCCACGACCATGGGGATGTGTGGCGCCAGTGGCACGGCGTTTCACTGAGCAAACCAGACTGGGCCGAATGGTCCAGAACCCTGGCGACGAGCCTGCACATAGGGAGCAGGGGGGCGCTGCTCTGGATGGGTTTCAACGCCTACAAAGACCACCTGAAATTCGAATTGCCGGTACCGGCATCCCCCTGGATGCGAGTGATCGACACATCGCTGCCAAGCCCGATGGACCTCCCTGAGGAACCAGTCCCCTTTACCGATCTGGAGATCCCAATGGAAAGCCGCAGTTTCGTGCTGCTGCTAGCCCGCGAAGCAGCGAACGGACTAAAGCTCTGAGGAAAGCGGGCGGCGGGAATCGAACCCGCGTCATCAGCTT
>QCSN01000021.1 GCA_003211515.1 Synechococcus sp. AG-670-F04 | reverse complement strand
AAGGCCGGTTTTGGCACGGCAGCTCTTTTGGCGATGGGGTAGCGGAAGAAAGTCGGCGGAAGGCAGCGGACTGGACTGTCAAGTTCCTGCTGGACCTGTTTCAGCAGGGCTGGATTGAAGGTGAGCAGCACTGCGTCGTGGGGTTCTGCCATGAGGTACGCCTTCAGGTGATCGATCGGGGTTGGTCCGTGATGCAGATCGCCGCAGGCCAGCACCTTTGGCCCGGGCCATTTACGAACCCCCTGCAGCGGCGCTGCGCGTATAAGGAAGGGGTCGGTGTACTGCAGCAACACGCCGCATTCAGCCCAGTTGCGTTGCCTGAGGGCCCCCACCAGGCAGCTCACCGAAGGAGCTTCGAGCTGGATTGCACCGGGCCCATCCGCTATTTGGGTGCCTACCTGGATCAAGCCAGGTTGTTGCCAAAGCGGTTGGGTCGGTCCGAAATGGATCAGGTAGGTGGGGATGGCCATCCCTTCAGGCTGCAGGGGAGGCGGTCACACCACAGGCTGTAACGCTTCTGTTGGAATTATCCATGGCTTTTCTCTGTTGCATGGGAGAATCTGGCATCGACTCAGTGTCGCGACACTTCCCATGCAGATCATCAACACCCTCACTGTGCTGGCCCTGGTGGTGATGTCCTTTGCTTTGATTGTCGCGGTGCCTGTGCTGTACGCCTCCAGTGAGGACAGCGGCCGTTCCAACCGGATCATCCTGTTAGGGAGTGGTGCCTGGGTGGCATTGGTGCTGCTCAACTGGGGCGTCAGCTTCTTTGTGGTCTGAATCCGTCAGCTCAGCGGTGCTCTGAGGGTGCCACGATGGGTTTTGAATTCGCTGTCATATCCCGATGGCCACTTTTGAAGGCCGGTTTACAGACGCATCAACGTTGCGAATCGGCGTCATTGTTGCTCGCTTCAATGATTTAGTGACTGCCAAGCTCCTAAGCGGTTGTTTGGATTGCCTGAAGCGCCATGGAATCGATACAACTGAGACAAGTACTCACCTTGATGTGGCATGGGTTCCTGGTTCCTTTGAGCTTCCGGTCGTCGCCCAACAGATGGCTCGTAGTGGCAAGTACCAGGTGCTGATCACCCTTGGCGCTGTGATCCGTGGTGATACGCCCCACTTTGATGTGGTTGTCGCCGAAGCCAGTAAGGGCATTGCCTCTGTGGCTCGCGATACCTCCATCCCTGTGATTTTTGGGGTACTGACCACCGACACCATGCAGCAAGCGCTTGAGCGTGCGGGGATCAAGAGCAATTTGGGCTGGAGTTATGGGCTGGAGGCGCTGGAGATGGGAAGTTTGATGAAGGAGTTGCCCAAGGTTTCCTTGAGCACTGCGAATTAGGTGAATAATCTAGTTTGGTTGGAGCATCAGTAATTGCGCTGAGACTGCAGCAACGGATACTTGTGACGACAAGTGTCGTTAAAAGTTGAGTGGCTCAATACTGCGCTTGCCAAAGGTAAGAGCGTGAGTCGGTAGTTCAAAAACTAAGTACAGGGCGTTAAGAGCATGTGCTTAATAGGAATTGTGGAATTAATACGTGCGTATATATTTAACATTTAATTTGATGTTTTAAGTTAGAAATAGTATGAAAGATGTAAATGATTTGCAAAAGAACATTACATGATTGATCTGTGGAAAAAGAAAACTTCGATTTAAGTAAAAGCTACTCCGAATTACTTTCTTTAATATAGTTATTGTATTCTGACGGGACATCTATATTTTTCGTATGGTTCGCTTGATGCATACGATAACGATAAAAAGCAACCGGAACGTGAGCTATTAGTTTTCCGGATTTTTGAATTCGATCGAAGAGGTCTAGTTCCTCAAATGACCGTAAATTAACATTATATCCTCCAAGATTTATCAGCATTGATTTTTTAAAAAGGATACCGCATGCGATGGGATAATCTTCTGATGATATTTTTTCGGATCGTTTATCATCATCATCGACATATATATAATCGGTCTTGACACCTATGAAGCGTGAATCTAAAGACTCGATAATATTTGAAAGAGTGACTAAAGTTCTTTTATGAATAAAGTCGTCGCTGTCCAGGAAGTATATATATCTACCGCGAGCAGCCAAAATTCCTTTGTTACGTGTATAAGAAATTCCATGATTTTTCTCATTCTTTAGAATTTTAACATTTGTGTAATGGTTAAACATTGATTGAACTGTTTGGAAACTATTATCGGTTGAGCAATCGTCGACCACAATTAATTCAATTTCTGTGTCATCATCGATAACTTGATCGAGGCAAGAATTAATGGAATTTTCAATGTACCACATATTATTATACAGTGGAATGATGACTGAGATTCTTTTCATTCTTTAGAATTCGTTGTTTGTAGTAAGGAGTTCTCTAAATCTCTTTGTGTATGGATATCAATCGAATCATCAATGACAAACGAATCGGGAAGGTGCACATAGGGATCTCCATAATTCATAAGTCGGCACGAGGAGAACCCCCACAGCGAACCATTATTACTGCGATCATATGAATAAATAGATAACAACTCATTTGTGTCTGAATATTTTAAAATGTTAGCAGCTTTTTTTAATGTGCGTAGTTCAATGTTTGGAGAATTTGCTTGTACGTTTAAAACAGAAGAACGTTCATCGCTAAGGTGAAAGTATGAATACATAGACTGGAAAATTGGCACGCTCGGTGTGGATGTATCTAAAAGATGTGCATCACGAATATGAGTCGAAATTAATGGCGACAATTTGGATGCTTGGTCACACATCTCTGAAGAGTCGCTATCGAAATAAATTGGTAGATTTAATGACAGCATTTTTTTTAAGCCGTATAAATACAAGGGAGAACCCTGAAAATCCTGAAGATTTTTTGATGGCAATCGAGTCGAATAACTCTTTGCAATCATAAACAGTGATAAATGATTAGCCATGATGTGTTTTATCAATAATGGCGATTAAATTATCTATATGATGGTGTGGAAGGCTATATAACTGTAATTTATGATCTGTACCGATACCATTATTAAGTAACTTCTTAAAATTTATCCTATTATAATAATGTAAGTGTGGAGTGCCGGGATTTTTTTCGTCAACGTTTCCGAATGGTACAACTATAATGGCACGTTGTTTTGCAACTCGTAAGATTTCTTTGAGGGCAAGCAAATCATCTTGTATGTGTTCAATGACATGAGAAGAGATCACTGTGTCGAATTCATTATTTTGAAAAGGTATGGCAGTTGCACTTCCGACTTTCACGTCAATCCCTCTCATTCCCCAAATGGGTGATGCATCAGAGGAAGGCTCCAGTCCTTGTACACAAAGATGAGGTTTCACGGCCTTGACGATAGATAAGGCTATCGCAGTGCCACACCCAACATCCAAGAGCGAAGAACCTTTAATTTGTTTTATAAGTTCATGCAAAAGGAGCCAAGCGTGATCATAAAAGAACCATCCTTCTTCTAGATCTTGAAGCATAGAGTGGTCGTACATTTGCCGTAACTAAAAATATTGAGAACTAATGGGAGTACCTTTCACTGCAGAACGAACGAGTGTCTTTCCAATTATACCGCACAATTCTTCAGCTTTGAAACCTTGATGAGTGGGTCTTAATGACACAACATTATTTTCAGAGAGAATCTCACCTTCTTTTAGATTTTTTGCGAAGTAGAGTCCTCTCCTTGCATTTTGTCGTGCGAGAATTTGAGAATCGATGTCATCCGAACCTTTACCTAAAAGCAATGATGTTTTTTCTATGTTATCTTTTAATTTGCACATCATCCTGAAATCAAAGGCATGGTAGTGATCATTGCCTGGCATAAATGGCGTAGAAGTTATATGCTTTTCGATTACACTTGCACCTAATACCTGGGCAATTTGACACGCTTCAACACTGTCTTCTCCTTTGACATGACAAGAGTAACCTACTCCGCAATTAAAAGTTTTGGAAATAGATGAAATTCTCGAGATATTCGCCAATCGGCTTTCAGTTGGATAATTAAGAACGCAATGAAGTAAAGTTATATTGGATAAAGGAATTTTATTTTCATTAAGCAAGCCGACACATTTTGAAACTTCGTCAATAGTACTTGCTCCCGTCGATAAAATAATTGGCTTACTCTTGCTTGCAATGATCTTAATTAACTGATGATTTGTTAGGTCAGAACTGCTGATTTTATAACGTTGAAGATATGGATCGAAGATATCAACCAAAAATGGATCGAACACACTTGTCATAAATTCTATTCCAACCGCATTACAAGTTTCAATAATTGGAAGGTACCAATTAAGATCAAAGCATTCATGTTTTTTAAACAATTGATATTGGCTAGTTTCAGACTCCTCAGACAAATCCCAGTATGAGGGACTTTCTTGTGCAGCAAGAAATGAAGATCGATAAGTTTGAAATTTGATTGCGTTCCAGCCGGCAGCATGCGTTTGACGAACAAGATCAATAGCTTTTTCCTGGCTACCCTCGTGGTTGACACCTGCTTCACCGATCAAAAACATAAAAACGCCTCAAAGCCCAATCACTCTAACAAACAATAAAATAATTAGGCTAGTGAATTGCGCAAATCAAAAAAAGAATAAAAATATCTCATGTAGCAACAAGAAAACAGTTTATAAGTTTGAACCCAAATACTTGCTCCAATAATTCCATGAATCAAAACACATTTCTGAGAGCTCTCTTTTTGCTTTCCACTTTAATATTTTACGGGCAAGTGAGGAATCTGCTACGCATGAGGCGACATCGCCGTCCCTTCTTGCATGAAATGTATGAGGTATAACGTGACCAACTATCTGCTCAAATGTATTTATTACTTGCAGAACAGAATATCCGACACCTGTACCTAGGTTTAATTCAATGAAACAATTTGGAGTTGCGAGAAGGTAATTAATAGCAGCGACATGACCTTCCGCAAGATCCATTACGTGAATGTAATCCCTCACTCCAGTTCCATCAATAGTTGGCCAATCGTTGCCGAATATGTTTAGCTGACTGTCTTCGCCATTTATTACTTTCATGATAGTAGGAAATAAATTTGTTGCGCTTAAAAGAGGCGACTCTCCAATGATTCCATTTTTAATCGCGCCTACCGGATTAAAATATCGTAGGATAATTGCATTTATCGTTTTTGAAGTTTCATCGCAACTATTTGCGCTTTCCTTTGCTGCCTTATGTTGATCATGAATGATTTTTTCTGAAATAAATTTTGTCCATCCATATGGACTTGTAGGGTTTATTAAGTCAGATTCAGAAATCTGTTTGCCTTGCCCACCACCGTATATTGTCGCACTACTGCTGAAAATAATATTTTCACAAGAATACTTTGCCATACAATTTAGAATATTAATAGTACCGGCAACATTTGTAGACCAATATTTTGAAGGGTTTTTAAATGATTCTGGAATGGACTTCAAACCGGCAAAGTGAATGACAGCATCAATTTTTTCGGAAGCAAGAAAGACATGTTCTATATCATCAGGCTTACAAATGTCACCATGAATTATCTTAATGCGATCAGGGTTATTAATTGACAGAAAAGATGCCACTTCTAAAGAAGGAAAAACTTTGCTATTTGAATGATTATCAAAGATGATTACATCATAGCCACAGCTAAGTAGAGATATACATGTGTGGCTCCCGATAAAACCCGAGCCACCTGTTACGAGAATAGTGGGCATCTGTTCTCGAAGCTGTAATAATCCTACAACAGTGCATGGGATAACCAAATCCCTCTCTAACATATTGTTTGGTCTATATATTTTCTTGAGCTAAGATAAATTTAGTGTAGTGTGCTTTTATTTTGGCTTGATTTATTGGATGAATTTGGCATCCAAATCTTTTAACACATCATGCGTGCTACATTATCCTTAATGAATGGGTTCATGCTGTAGGATAGTAATTACAAAATTATTTTGCATTTGGCTAAACTAATGCACATCGACTGGGAGAAAAAGATTAAATTTATGGTGTTTTTTATTGGATATGATTGGGATGTCCATAATCAGATTGAATTTTATATTTCCCAATTTGCTCGTTTGTCGAAGCTTAGACTAGTCACAATAGGAGTTTTTTGCAATGGCAATAATAAATATTTGGACCATACATGTGAAATGCTAAATCGAGTAGACCCTCGGGATCATTCAAAAATTTGCAAAAACTGCTATAACTCAAAAATAAATAAATTTCACGATGTCTTTGATATCAAGGCAAAATTATTTGATGAAAACTCTTCTCTTATTATGGGAAGTAGAGAAGTCTTGTTTGAAGAATTTGAGGTCTTGAGTGAGGTTGAAAAAAGAAATATTCTTTCTCCGGCGCTCAGTATTTATCGGGTTAGTAGTTCACGAGAATTGCAGGAGACACAAAGTAAGCTAAGCTATAAAAACTTAGCTTTAAGCTATTATCAAAGCCACTTAGAGTCCATGGTAAATTGGGATCAAATCTGCGATAGATATTCTTTAAATGCTTTTAATACTTTGGCATTGATGTATAATGGTAGATTTCACCCTTATAGTGGCATTCTTTCATCATTAAAGCAAAAAAATATTGATTGCATATTGCACGAAAGAGGAACACTTCCAAACAACTGGAGATTAGCAAAGAATACAGTTCCATATGATGCCCTTTCGCTTATGCAATGGATAGACAAACATTTCAATGACATTGATTGTACCACTATTCCACAGATAACCAATAGAAATGAACTAATTAATTTACGTGTATTTATGGACAAACGTTACCATGGTGGCCAACAAAACTTTATGGACTTCACGGGGACTATTAAATTAGAATCAACAATAGCAGACATGATTGAAAATAAGCACAAAAAAATAATTTTTTATACCTCAAGTCTAGATGAAATATGTATTTTTGATGATACGTTTACATACTCCGACCAATTAAAATATCTTGAGGAACTTGCTGTTGCGTGTAATAAGCAAGGGTTTAATTTGATTGTCAGACAACACCCGAATCTTGGTCAAATTGGCTGCCCTATAGAAGCCACTTATTTTTTAGATAATGCTAGAAAGCTGTGTAAGAATTTTAATATTAAACTTATTGAGCCAAATATCAAATGCCATTGGTCGATTTTGTCGAAAAATGCTTCACTTAGTGTTGTTCCATACTCAAGTTTATTCATTGATATGATGTACCACAAGAACAGGTGCATATCATTAGGAAAGGATGCTCAGCTTGGCAAGCTAACGACACACAACAATGATTGGCATCAATCTATTGAAAATTTGGAACGTACAATTAAAAGATTGGACAAGACTCTGGCAGACCCTGACCAAGCAAGGCGTACAAAAATTTTCGCACATCTCTATTACTTGGCATCATGCATAAGTATTCCAATGGCAGCAGTAGAAGATAATTATTCACCGGGGAGATGGACCTTGATTGATGACTCACGTAAGGATCAAACTAAACATTATGATGCTTTTATGATAAGATTATTGAATATGGAGGATTTCCCTTTTGACTTGATTTCGAAGGATTGAACCCAATTGTAATGTCTTTAATTAAATTATGCGAGTGCTTTTGACAGGTGCAGATGGCATGCTTGCTAGTAATCTGATCTTAGCATGGGATCGGAAGTTTGACTTGTATTTAACTGGTAACAGAAAAAATTCAGTTCATTCGGGATCAAAGTATTTAAAGTTTGACTTAAAGAATAAAAACTATGATTACCTTTTAAATTGGTCAAAGCCAGACATAATTGTTCATTGTGCCGCCATCACACAGGTTGATTACTGTGAAAATAATCAGACGGAAGCAAGTAAGGTCAATTCTTTATCCTGCCATAAACTAACTCAAAGAAATGATTATACAAAGAGAATAATATATATTTCAACAGATGCTGTTTTTAATGGTGCTGAGAAATTTCCATGCGAGTCAAGTTTAACCACCCCAATCAACTTTTATGGTAAAACCAAGTTGAATGGGGAGGTTCTTATTTCTGACTCCGGGATCCCTTTTACAATTATTAGAACTACGATATTAGGGGTAAACCGTTTTTATCCTTCCAAAACACTTGTTGAATGGATTTATTCTTCACTTAAAAATAAGGCATCAATTAAGCTCTTTGGCGATACCTATTTTACTCCCATCAGTTCTTTAAAATTGGCGGAGGAGATCGAACATGTGATTCTTTATAAAATCAACGGATTGCTGCATATAAGTGGTACAACTTCGATTTCAAAATATCAATTTGGTTGTAAGTTTGCCAAATACTTCCATTTAGATCAAAACCTTATACAGAAGTCTTTGCTTAAGCATGCTAACTTTAATGCTCCAAGATCCTTAAATCAATCGTTGAGTGTTGCCCACTATCAAAAATCAACAGGAAGGCCTCTTCACGCGATAGAGGGGACGATGGAGGATTTCAGCTCCTTGTTGGCTGAATAATTCTAATTTTGATTTTAGATTGCCTACTACACTTTTGGATGCTTATCGACTCTCATCCCAAACTTCTAATAAAGCATTCTATGAGTCTGCTAAGATATAAAGTTATATACGTACATGGTTATTTGCATGTTTGATGAGACCAGTCGCCTTTTGATTACCGGTGGTACAGGAAGTTTTGGCAAGGCGTGCATTTTCCATTTATTAAATACTTATCCTGCAATGCGTCGGATTGTTATATATAGTAGAGATGAATTAAAGCAATGGGAACTGCAGCAACAATACCCTGTAGAAAAATACCCTCAACTTAGATTTTTCTTAGGTGATGTACGTGACCAGTCCAGACTGAAATCTGCTCTGGAGCGAGTGGATACTGTTGTTCATGCAGCAGCTCTTAAACAGGTTCCTGCTGCTGAATATAACCCTATGGAATTTATAAAAACGAATGTTTTAGGCGCTGAAAATCTTGTACAAGCATGTTTAGATACAGAGGTGAAAAGAGTAGTAGCATTAAGCACTGATAAAGCTGCAGCTCCAATTAATCTTTATGGAGCATCAAAGTTGTGTTCAGATAAACTCTTTATTGCTGCAAATAACGTAAGAGGATTTAGGGATCTGTCCTTTTCGGTTGTACGCTACGGTAATGTTATGGGTTCAAGGGGCTCTGTCATTCCTTTTTTCCTTAACAAGGCGAAATCAGGGGTATTACCTATAACGGACCCTTCAATGACTAGATTCAATATTTCTCTGTCGGAAGGTGTCGAAATGGTTATGTGGGCTTTAAAATATTCGAAGGGTGGTGAACTATTTGTTCCTAAAATACCTAGCTATCGTATTACAGATGTTGCTACCGCGATCGCTCCCTCTTGTAAACAAGACATCATTGGTATACGGCCTGGTGAGAAATTACATGAGGAAATGATTACCTCTTCAGATAGTCAGTCAACTATTGATCTTGGAAAATATTATGCAATTCTCCCTTCTGACGGGCGCGTCCATAAAATTTATGAAAAAAATAAAATTTCTTTTGCCCCAGTTCCAGTTAATTTTTCATATAATTCTGCTCATAACAAACAATTCCTGACAATACAAGAGATTCGAGAGTTAATTGTTAAATATGTAGACTCTACCTTCCAACCTATTTTTTGATAAGTGCAATGTCTTATCCTAACATTTTAAGTCCTCAATTGTGTTTAGGCACCGCAGCCTTTGGTATGGATTATGGCATAACGAATACTAGTGGCCAGGTTTCTTCTAGTCTTGTTAGAGGGATGATCAGTTATGCCATTAAAAGCGATATCAACTATTTCGATACAGCGCTTAGTTATGGTGATTCAAGTCGTCGGGTTGGGGAATCAGCAATTGTCTATCCTGATATGAAAATCATCAGCAAATTTCCTTCTCAACAATCTAGATATTTTGATAGTGAAAATATTAGTGAGTGGGACCTAACTTTCGAGAATATGCTTAATACTTTAAAAGTCAAAAGCCTAGATACTTTATTGCTCCACGACGCCTTAGATGCTAGCAAGTTAGGGGCGAATGTTCTTTTTTGGTGGCTTAATACATTAAAGGAACGCAATCTTGTCAAAAGAATAGGTCTTTCTATTTATTCATTAACTTGTCTTAGTAATGTTGATCTGAATCAAATTGATGTTGTGCAACTTCCTGTTTCTTTATACGATCAGAGACTTTTGAACAATGGAACCATAGAAAATTTGCTGTCAAAGGGGATAAAACTTCATGGTAGAAGTCTCTATTTGCAAGGGTTACTGTTACAACCCTCAGAAAGATGGCCTTTATGGATCCCACAGAATATTCGTGCTCACCACAGACGTCTTCAAGAGTATCTTGAGATAAATCAATCATCATTTATCGAAATAGCTTTGAACTTTGCTCGTTCATTACATTTTCTAGAGCTCGTGATCTTCGGTGCTTGTAATTTAAATCAATTATCAGATTTATTGAAAATGTGGCGTAAACCAGTTAGATTTACGGAAGACGAATTGCATAAGTGGTCTCTCAATGATAATTCTTTCTTAGATCCGCGCAAGTGGCCCAAATAAGATCATTAAAGCTATTATGGATGTGAATATTTTTTTAAATTGAACGACAATCAACTCCCCACATTAATCAGTTCAAGCATAATCTTGCGAAAAGTCTTAAAAACTGACCTTACGGAATCTTATCTCGGCTGGATGAATGATATAGATGTAGTTAAATATACTGACATAAGGTTCAGCAAGGTCACCCGTAGTGACCTTGCTAATTATTGGTATAAATACCACAATTCAGCCGATAATCCTTGGTTTGCCATTTGCCTCAAAGATAGCCAAAAACATATTGGAAATATCAAACTCGGCCCAATTAATTACCTTCATTCTATAGCCTGTTTGAGCTTGTTTATTGGGGATCGCAATTCTTGGGGTAATGGCTATGCCACAGACGCAATACGATTGATTTCTGAATGGTCGTTTGCTCATCTGAAGCTTTTTAAGCTGCATGCCTATATCTATGCCGAGAACGTAGCCAGTGCTAAGGCTTTTAAAAAAGCAGGTTTTCTTGTAGAGGCGATTTTAAAGGATGAAGTGTATTTATCTTCAGGCAAACGAACCGATTTGCTTAGAGTTGGTTTAACATGTGAAAGATGGTTAAAGCAAACTAAATGAGACAGAAAACAATTGCAATTGTACAGGCTAGATCTTCATCGAGTCGTTTACCTCTTAAGGTTTTGCTACCAATCTTAGGAAAGCCTCTGATTGTTCATCTTTTAAAGAGAATTTCTAAATCGAAGTTAGTTGACCTTGTTGTTTTGGCTACTTCGTCTGACCCCAGTGATGATCTGTTGGCTAGAATTGTTCAAGAAAATAGTTTTGAAGTTTTTAGAGGAAGTCTGCATAATGTTCTCGAGAGATTCATCGAATGTTCAAATTATTATAAGGCCAAATCTATTGTTAGGATCACAGGTGATTGCCCCTTGATGGATCATCATTTGATTGATGAAATCGTTGGTCAATTCCATGTTGAAGACGTAGATTATTTGGCTAACAATATGGACAGTTCTTCGTTATCTGTCCCCGATGGATTTGACATAGAAGTTTTTAATTACGCATCACTAGAAAAAGCTAATCATCATGCTTTTCTTGAGTCAGATCTTGAACACGTCACTCCATGGATCAAAAAAAATCTTGGGGACTGTTGTTGTAGACACTTCATTCATAAACCTTTTAGACCTTTTTTCAGGTTGACCGTCGATGATCAAAATGATTTCGATGTCATTAATGCCATATTTTCAGAATTTCGCCTCAATTCAGATTTCTCGATTGATGATGTAATCCATTTTTTGTCAACCAATCCATCTGTTGCTTCTCAAAATAATTCAACACTTAGGAATGAGGGGTATTTAAAGTCTGTAAGTACGGAGAATGATTTTATCGCTTCATCATGTTTAAATGGAAAAGGACAAATTCTTTGGAAGGAAGCTCAAAATGTAATAGCCGGTGGGAATATGCTGCTTTCAAAAAATCCCGATTTGTTTTTGCCTGATTTATGGCCTTCCTATTATTCAAGAGCTAAAGGATGTGAGATTTGGGATTTGGATGGAAATAAATACATTGACATGTCGATCATGGGTATCGGTACAAATTTACTTGGTTATAGTAATCCCGAGGTTGATAGTAATGTTATTTCAGCAGTTACCTTAGGCAATATGTCTACTTTAAATTGTCCTGAAGAAGTTGAGCTTGCCCACAAGCTAGTAAAAATGCATCCTTGGGCAGACATGGCCAGATTTGCCCGGTCTGGTGGTGAAGCTAATGCCATTGCAATTCGTATTGCCCGAGCTTTTACTCAACGCGACACGGTTGCTATCTGTGGCTATCACGGCTGGCATGATTGGTATTTAGCAGCAAACCTCACTGGCAGTTCGGGCCTGTCTCAACATCTTTTACCTGGGCTTGAACCTCTCGGAGTGCCAAAGTCGCTTGAGGGTACGGTCCAGCCTTTTCAATTCAATTCCCATGAGCAGGTATCAGATCTTTTCAATAGGTTTGATTTAGCAGCTGTAAAAATGGAAGTTCAGCGCTCTGAACCCCCGAAACCAGGGTTTTTAGAATCAATTAGAAAACTATGTGATTTACATGGAACCTTATTAATCTTTGATGAGTGTACCTCCGGTTTCCGAGAGTCATTTGGTGGAATTCACCTGAACTATTCTGTTCAACCTGATATTGCTATGTTCGGAAAGGCTTTGGGTAATGGTTATTCAATCACCTCTATTATTGGGAGAAGTGAAGTGATGAAGTCTTGTGAAAAAACTTTTATTAGTAGTACTTTCTGGACAGAACGAATAGGGCCTGTTGCTGCATTAAAAACACTTGAAGTTATGGAACGTGATCTGACTTGGAAGCTTGTCACCAATATCGGTGCATCTATTAAATCAATATGGCAAGCACTTTCCGACAAATATTCTGTTCCAATAAATATCAATGGCATCGATTCCTTGGCGTCATTCGTGTTTATTTCACCTCATCATTTGGAATACAAAACTTTCCTCACTCAAGAAATGCTTAAACATGGATTTTTGGCCTCTACCATATTCTATGCTTCCACCTGCCACTCTCTTGAGTTTATAGAAGAATACCACTTACGACTAGATACAGTCTTTAAAGTGATCTCTCAATGTGAGAATGATGGTCGAAATATTAATGATTTACTTGAATCTCGTGTCTGTCAGTCTGGATTTAAGCGACTAAATTAGAATCGATTTTGCTTTGTAGACGTACTCTCTATACCGTCCTGACCCTCCATTGAATGGAGTGATGGATTTTTCAATTAGATCGTAGCACTCTTCATCAATTTTGAAGTCAGAGGCAAGTATTTCTATATGCCTGTCGGAATCAGGAAATAGAAGATAATTACTATTTTCGTGATAAAAGAATTTTGTTTTACTCTTATTTATCCATTCAATGTATCCGTCACATGTTTCCTTGGACATTTCGCAAAGAGACCTCGAGTTAAAAATTAGATCAGGCTTAATTACTTCCATATCCTTGGTCTTTCTATTAAAAATTTCCGCTGGTAATAGATATAGTTGCCCAATATCTGAACAGATAGTGCTGTTGTTGCCTATCAAAGTCGGCTGATAACCTTGTTTTCTCAAGTAATAATATGAACATATTAATCCTGGTATTAAATCAATATTGATTATTTGTGCATTGCCCTTGTAAGTCTTTTTCAAATAGCTGGTGAGCCCACCATATCCACTTCCAATCTCAAATATCACTGGATTTTCAATATTTGCTAGATTTAATAAGTTGTTGATTTTTTTACTATAATAATAATGCCTTGGCGCATCTGGAAGAATACAGTATCCATCCGTTATAATTCCAAATGGATTTCCTACATTAACATTTGCCGCTAAATTTTTTATATCTTTTAGCTGAGTAAATTCGATTGCCGTATCTATGTCACACAATATATTGCTAATGACTTTGCTGCTTTTGTCAATTGTGTCTACAAATGATGGACTTACGTAACCATACGTAGCATCTGTTCTGAACATATTTGCTAGATCATGAGCTATACCTTTGGTGTCTAGATTGTGTAATTTGCCTATAAAATTTGCTTGTTTATTTTGTTGCAGCCATGCCCATTCTCCCGTTGCATCTTTGTTGTAATCTGCCTGATGGGTTCTCAAATATTCGACTATTTGCTCTGATATGATTAAATCTTCATCATTTGGTTCAATTGTTTTGTTTGAGCCGTAAAGATTGCGATTTAGTGCGTCTGCATGAACTTTTTCCGCGATTGCAGCAAAGGAATTGCGCGACTTCATTTAAAATAAATGATCCATATTATACCAGATTTCGCGATTTTCTTGAGGATTCCACTTTCGCAACCGTTCATCAATGATCTTATTGTATATTAGGTAATACACATCAATGAGCACATGGGAGTCATATATGAAGATTAACTCTCGCTTCATTGGCCTCGACCATCCTACTTACTTTGTAGCAGACATTGCCGCTAACCATGATGGTGAAATATCCAGAGCTATTGACTTGATATACCAAGCAGCCGAAGCAGGAGCAGACGCTGTGAAATTTCAAAATTTCAAGGCTGAAACAATTGTTTCTGATAAAGGGTTTCGAGATCTAGCTAGCTTGTCTTCTCATCAAAGTGAATGGAAACAAAGTGTTTATGAGACTTATAAAAAGGCCTCAATTTCTATCGAATGGTCTGAACAGCTTAGAGATGCTAGTCGACAAGCTGGTGTCGACTATTTTACGGCTCCATATGACCTTAATATTGTTGAGATTCTAGATCCGTTTGTATGTGCCTGGAAGATTGGATCAGGTGATATAAATTGGACTCAATTAATTGATAAACTCTCCAGAATGAACAAACCTCTTTTAATTGCAACTGGGGCTTCGACACTTAAAGACGTAGATAATGCGATGAGAGTTGCACTTGCTAATACCAATGATGTTGTATTGATGCAATGTAATACAAACTATACCGCATCCCTCGAGAATATTAAATATGTCAATCTGAACGTCCTCTCATTATATGCCGATAGATACCCAGGTGTGATCCTTGGATTATCGGACCATACACCAGGACATTCAACAGTATTAGGCGCCATTACTTTAGGAGCTCGCGTGATCGAAAAACATTTCACTGATGATAATGCAAGAATTGGACCTGATCATAAATTCTCTATGTGCCCTACTTCCTGGAAGGATATGGTTCAACGATCGCGAGAGCTTGAACAGTCCCTTGGTGACGGTGTCAAACGTGTCGAAGCAAATGAAACTGAAACTTACGTATTACAAAGGCGTTCTTTGCGAGCCAATACCGATTTAAGTCCTGGTGATAAACTTTCAAACAAAAATGTAATTGCTTTAAGACCGTGCCCCAAAGGTTCACTTCTACCTTCAGACCTGCACTCAGTCGTGGGCAAAGAAGTAACAGAAACTATTAAAAAGGGTGATCTTATTCGATTTCAGAATTTAGAATTATGAGAGTTGTCGTCATACCTGCATTTAACGAGGCACTCTCTATTCCTGATGTTGTTGATAGCGTTAAAACCTTTGTCAATCATGTCATTGTAGTCAACGATTGTAGTACGGATAATACTAGTGAATTAGCTCACGATCACGGCGCTTTTGTCCTAAATAACTCAGTAAATCTTGGATATGATGCCTCTATTAGACTAGGTCTCTTGTATGCCTATGAATTAGGTGCAATGTCTGTTCTCACATTGGATGGAGATGGACAACATATTAATGTTGACATTTCAAAATTCTTTGCTTTTGCAGATTATCTTGATTGTCATATCTTAATTGGCTCGAGAGCTTCACACCCACGGATCTCAGAAATATTCATATCATTTCTCTCGCAGAAGCTTTTCGGTCTATTTGATATAACATCCGGATTCAAGTATTACACACGACCCGTTCTCGATAGATGTCTGTCACCTTGTGATTATGACTCTATAGGTACATCTGTGCTTTTTAGTGCCCTTGGCTCTGGGTTCTTGGTAAAAGAAATGTCTATTAATATTTGTTCTCGTCAGAATGGCCCGTCAAGGATTGGTTCTTCAATTCAAATTGAACTCAAACTTGTTTATGCTTTTTTGAGAGGCTGTATTATTGTTTTCTGCTCTAAGTTTAACAAGATTCTGAGTCTTACCTAATGATCAATAACTCAATTTTAGAAGCAGCGCTAGGACAACAATCTTATATGTCTAGCTGTTCCTATGATGAAGCCCTCTATCTAGAGCTTAGGCGCTTATTTGTTCTTACATATGGTGATCATAATTGGACTATAAACAAGCAAATATCACGTTATCGACCTATTCGATCCCCTCTATCTAGTGCTAGTCGAGGGTTAGTTCACTCTTCAGAGATACAATCCGCCGTCGCTTCACTCTTTCGATCAGGATATTTTGTTACCTCCATTGATTTACCACCAGCTTATTATTTAGAACTCATCTCCTTAATTAAATCAAAGTCTTCTGATTTTCGTTCTTCGTCAGCTAGGCGATTCCTTGATGAATGGAATGAACTTTCAACTTCTTCACTGATTCAAGCTTTACTATCCGACTTATCTATCAAGTACATTGCCGATCAATATCTCCGTTGTAATTCAATATTGAATAGTATACGAGCATGGAACACAACGCATAAACCTCGAGGTAAACACAATACAAGTGCAGACGCCATGAAATTCCATTTTGACTCAGACCATAATAGATTTCTTAAAGTATTCTTGTACCTTGATAATGTTAATCACCTAAATGGGCCACATATATTTGTTCCATATACCAACATGTTTTATCGTAGGTCTCTTCATCCATCCATGCAAGTCGATGGACGAATTTCTGACTGTACTGTTTTGAAGCATGGTTTTTTACCTAACTTTTTAACGGGACCCCGCGGAACACTTATATTTGCTGATACACACAATTTACATAGAGGTGCTCCTGTTTCAGCTAATTCTGAAAGGAATATACTGCAATTACAATTTGTCGATTCACTTTTTGGTGCCAAACCACAGTTCAATGATACCGAGATAAATGAGATCAATTACTCATATCCTTAGATCTCACCTTAATATGGAATTAACTGTACAAATCTTTCACTCGGAAGTTCTATCACCTTCATTTGATAAATATATTCTTCTAATAGGCTTATAAAATTATCTACTGATCCCTTTGAATACGTGCCAAACCATATTAACTTTTCAAAGGCTTTTCTTATGTGATAGTCCTGTGATCCAAATTTGTTGTAACTATTAAATTTTAAAGCTTGATTTGCCGCATCACTAATATGGTGATCAAGCTCAATGTCTTTCTGTAGCATAAATCTGCCTTCTAGATCTTTAAAGCAATCGTTTTTTCGAAATTGTACATTACATTTTAAAGGTGAAGAAGTTGAGTAATTACTTACACATGATACCTTCCCTAGCATGTTCATTTCTAAGCTCACAGAGCTAGCCATGGTTATAGGTACTAACGCATCTTTTAAACTTTCATATTCCAAATCACCAAGTTTGGCCAGAAGCTTAAATTCTGCAGGATACTTTATCGCTGCATTATTAACTAGTTCATTTGTTAATGAATTTTGGCCATAAGCATTTGTCTGTGGGTGTGCATATAAAAGTAATTGTTTATTGGATTCATGCGCCATCTTGAAACACCATTCAAGCCATTCATATCTTGACTTAAATTCAAGCTCCTGAAGACAGTTGTGATGATTCAATTCTGCAAACACTGGCAGCATTGCTAGTGGTTTACTTGTATGCGTCCCTTTTTCAAATACTTTTGATTTTGCAATAATACCAGATGAGCTGTTAGGTAGATAACGGTTACTTGCCTTAGTTATTAATCGCTTTAGATCTGGAGGCAATACCGTTTCCATGATATTCTTTTCTTCTTTATATAGCTTTACTATATCTGAAAATGCATTTGCGATACATGGATCCGTGATCACTTTATTTTGTGATTCACAAACATATGCCATATTGCAGCCACCATTCACTACTAAAACTGGTACTGATTCCTCCCCTGCTGCAATGTATACTGCTACATAATGATCATACGTTCCATGTGAAATAGCCGCTATGTCTGGATTAAAATCCTTTATGATTTGCCTGTATTTCTCAATCAACATTGTGGCATATCCCATTCTTTCTTTTTCAAGTTTCTCACTCACCTCATTTGATGTCATGTAGTCCTTATTGTTAAAACATACTTCAAGCCCTCTTCCTAGTGAATCTTTTACAGAATTAGCAAACAACTTTTTATATTTTCCATTATACATCTTTGTGTTTTCTTCTTCTTTCTTCGATGCATATAGACTAAAATTCCATAGTGGGTAATCTATTACTATTAATTCAAAGCTGACTAACTTGTTGTTAGTATCTCTTTTTGTAAGTTCTTTTACATAGGCAATAGATTCTTGATTTGTCTGAGCCATAAAGTTGCTTCCAACAACTATACCAACCCGAATTCTTTCAGCCTTTTTTGCAAATTTAAAAGAATGAAATATCGACCTGGCCAAGTAGGAACCTTGGGGATGCCAATGTAAAAGAAGTCTTAATTCCCTCATTCTCTTTTTTGCTTGGTTACATCCTCTTTATGGCCAAAATGTAAACCGCAATCCACAAACTCTATCTGAGCCATTATACGAGTCCGCCCTTCTCTTAATATTTGTCCCTTATGAAATCCAGACGTGTCAACTAATATAACCGTTCCAGCTTTGCCACATATCTGTACCTCGTTAGACTTATCAAATAGCTCATAAATAACATAATCATTATATCTGCCATATGGTGCTATTCTAGCTCTAATTTTGTCCGTGGTGAAGGGTTTATGTGTAGTACTCATATATGTGTGTGGACCTGATTCTAAGCATACATCAGAGAAATAAATCATTACTTTTAGGAAGTTGAAGCTATCATAATCAAAATGATACATCTGTGCAGCACTAGAACACTCATTTATATCGTTTATTCTTTTACCTTTGCTTATCCATGCTTGCTTATTTGTACATATAGGGTCTGTCCCTAAATAATTTTTTGCAATCTTAACTAGGCTAGGCTCTTTTGCTAAATTTGAAAGATTCTTGATTCTATCAAATATATGATTATCGAAGTGCCATCGTATATATTCTGATTGTTGTGTATTGATAATACTTCCTGCCTTTTCGTTAACATCAATTATTTGTTGCATGCTGTTACTTGGTCTCACAGTTTCTTGACTTATATCCTCCAATAATTTCTTAACTATTTGAATGTCAATCTTTTTCTTAAAAATATACATGCCATTCTCGTTTAATGATTTGATTGCGGCATCTTCTTCACTTTCCCAATATCCAAATTTATGTTCAATTCCTACATAGTTACTTTGTAATTGTATTTTTTGATTTATAGCTTTCCAGAGAATTGACGATTGTTTATTCGTGGCAAGCCATAATTCCCTCATGAATCCGTTATTTACTTTTTTTGTGCTAGTGAATATATCTTTAATTGCTTTGAGATGAACAGGCTTATTAATGCATAAATTATATTTATCTGCATCTTCTATTAGTATCTTTTTGGCGTAACTCCAATTGCTGCATGTGTTTTGTTTAAGCATCATTTTTTCTGTTTTAATTTTACAATAATATTGTTCCATCTTCCATTCCCATTGACATAGTTATCGAAGATAACTTTTTCACTATATTCGGAAAACTTTGCTATCAATGCTTCGCTGTTCGCCAGTCCCTCAGATCTTAATTCATAGCCTCGTGAGTTTAATACTTCTTTTGCATATATTTCCTTTTCAGTATTGCTTTTATTGTTGATATCGGATCCGATAGCTATGAGTCCACCAGATTTAGTCACCCTTGCCATTTCCGAGATAGCAAGTGTTTGATTTTTGCTGTAGGCCAAAACCCATCCGCAAACAACTATGTCAAAGCTATTATCTTCATATTGTAAATTGTGTAAGTCCCCAATATCTATATCTTCAGAGTAACTAATTAAATCCACGCATGTAATATTTTCTTTGCGAAATCCATTTGCAGTATACAAGAATAGTTCGTTTTCACTCCTTGGGCCTACAATTAGAACCTTTTGTTCCTTTCGATCATTCATCTCATTTGTACCTATTAGTGGACCCAATAATGCCATTGGTCTATTCAGTGAGTTTCCAGGATCTACACCCCACAGATTATGCTTGACTGTATTGTCAATTGAATTATTTGTCTCTTTTTTTGTTCTTATTTCCGAGTTTTGTAAACGTTCTCTTGAGTAAGCTAGTCTTATTTGATCTATCTTCAGTATCTCATCGTAGTTTGTATCATTATCTTTCCAGCTTTTGATATAGTTCTTGATCAACTCTATCGCTTTACTCTGGTTTAGCATGATGGATATATTTTCATTTATTCTACCATTGTTACCCCGGCCCTGCACCGTGATTCACGTTCTCCTAGAGCCTTTTGAGACTGACTTTTCTTTTGAATCTAAATATTGACTGACGATTATTGTCCGCAACACACTTTCAATCCCTTATAATAATAAGTAATTCTTTCCTCATTAATTTGATGTTTTCTGCTCTTCTGTCTTTTTGTGTATTCTTGCATATTCAATCATCTTGAATTATACTTTGTACAACTAATCCCTTCCTTCCTTCCTTCCTTTTTAATTCTTTGTTATTTCTATGAGCCAATCTTCCCTTAATTCTCTCTAATCTTTCGCTAGATCCTTCAACTGTTACTTCTTTCTGTTCAACCAAGTGCAATATCGTCAAAATCGGCTCTCTCCAACAGAATTAAGATTTCATTCTGAACAATTAATTCGCTCGCACCATATTCAAGTTCTCATTACGTGCATTGATTACATCGCCCCCCCGATTGTCCAACTCTTATCTTCTGTATCTCCTTATTATAACTCCTATTGTAGTCTTTGTTCTCGCATAGACTGGCACCTTCTTTTTGATGAGTTGTTTTCGTCTTCATCAAATCAATTTGATGCCTTTATTTGTAGTTGTATTAATGTTTCTCACCCTAATATTTCTCACCCTTGTTATCTCCGTTTTATCTCAAATATTAAAGCCTGCAATATCGACCATCTTGATATTTCATTCCTTTACTCAATAATTCGCATTTTATCTAATCCAGTTGGCTTTAATCATAGTCTAATTTTGTTTTCAAAGCGTGTATTGTCTGATATTGCGTCATTGGCACCCTTCTACACTCCGTTCATTGCAAATGCAATCTATCGATCTCTTTATACTCTTTCTCGACATGGCTGTATACATCGCTTAAGTCTTATCATTTCGAGGGCAGAAAGGTATGCTTTATACAACACTATTGATACTGTTAATCTTCTTTATGCCTTTGGTCACCAAGTCGTCTATCCACGATTTTTTCACGCATACAATAAAGTATTTAATACACAATATCGACTTATTGTCGATCCTAGGTCTGTTGCTAACCCGTCCTTGCTTAAGTTGCAATTAAAAGCAAATTTCCCGATACACCTTATTGACACTAACACTTTCTCACCAATTAATTATCGGCTTTGGCCGATCTCGCTCTCTATACCTAATTATCGCGAACAACTCTCTTCATTTGGTTTCATTCCTCAACCTTATTCTCATCCTGAATATTCCATTGATACCCTTTTGAATACCTCAAAACTTTCCAGTGTTTCCTCATCTATCGTTTTGTCTTCTCCTGAAACGACAGAGGTGTCCCCCCTAATTTGTGATTTCATTTCTTCATATCCCAATTTTATTGTAGCTTCTTGGCGTACTAATCATTTCAAACAAGAGTCTACTAATTTTAACCTACACCGTAACTCTGACGAGATGTCTGTTCTTAATGCATTGGATAAGTTTTCTCGCATTACTAATATTCCCATTATCATTCTATGCGATATTTCATTTAAAGCAACTAAGTTTGTTCATGATTCTTCCTTTATAACTGAATTATTGCCTTTTTCTGAGATATCTCATTCTGATTATTTATTCCTTTTGTCGCGCGCTATTTGTTGTTTTTCTGGTCCATCGGGTTCTTGCTATTCAGGAGCCTTCCTTTTCAATAAACCTTCATTAATATTTGATTCCTTACCATTCAATTCCTTTTTATATCATCCGCTTTGTGCCCATCTTTTTAAGCATTGGAATTATAAAAATCAATCTAATCATAACTTTGATTACACTTTTCTAAGAGACTCCATCCCTCATGATCATGAATCTCTCTCTAGTATCGGCTTTACATACAGCAATCTTTCGACCCTAGAACTTGTTGATGCTTTTTCTTATTTCTACAATAATCTACTCCGCTTTCCTGACCTATCTTGTCTAAACAATAGTCATTATTATGACCATTATAAAGTAAAGCTTTCTCGTTATCCTTCTTCCAATGGCTTCTACTAGTCAACTTTCTTTTTCAGTGTAGCTTTCTAGCCTTTTTCTCGAATCAATCTTATAGCCTTTTCTATTGTGCTTAATTCTTGATCAGCTCCGCAAGGCGGGTGAAATACATGCTCACCAAAATAATTGCTATTTGTGGTAGCTAATGTGGTGTTTACATCAGGACATTTTGCTAGTGATTCATGATAATTGCAGGTCTCAATATCCTGCGCTTTTAGATGGTTTATCATTGTCTCCCTGTCCTTAGTTTCTATGTCTATCAGTAAAGGTATTTCCCCCCTATCAACAGCTACTTCTGTCAGCTTTGAATTCTCTAACCCTTCTAAACCCTTTTCATACATATTATATATCACTCTCAGTCTTTCTATTCTCTCTTCATAATCTTCTAGCATTCCTAATGCCATAGCAGCATGAACATTACTCGCTTTAAAATTGAATGACCTATACTTGTAGATTTCTTTGTTCTTTTCATAACTTGTTCCATGCCATTTTATTGTTCTCAACTTTTCCTCTTCTCTTGGATTTCTTGCTGTGACTATTCCACCATATATGCCCGGCAGTGCTGATATCATTCCTAGTGAATAACATCCATAGTTGCCTTCAGATCCGGAGAAGGTCTCACCTCCGTATGACAGTGAGAACAAGCTTTTACATGAGTCCTCAATAATTATACTTTTTTTGTTTGCCCTCCTTAGTTTTTCTATATCTACCTGTCTACCATTATAGTTTACGGCCACTATATAATCATATTCCTTGTAATAGCTTCCTATTTTTAGAATAGGTATATCAGCTCGTACATCCAGTATATCTATACTCGCTCCTGTCACTTGTGCCGCCTGAGGCGTCGCAACCCATCCAATCCCTGGTACAGCCACTTGACTATGCTTTGAGGCACCACTAGCAATGAAACTCATTGCTAGCGCCGCTGTACCACTGTTCACATACACGCAAAATGGTAAGCCTAAAATACTTCCTAATTCCTTCTCAAGCTCATTAGTGTACATACCATTCGTGTAGTTATCTTCTTGAATTGCCATGATTGAGTATTCTTTTGCTTTTTCCGTAATCTGTGTGTGAAACCAACCTTTTTTATTATTCATAGCAATTCCTGCATTCTTGCAGCGACGTAGTATTGGTCCATTATGCTTTCGCCCCCATCACACACTATTCTTGCTCCATTTATCGAAGAGGATTCTTTTTTTGTCAAAAAGCTTACCAACTCTGCTATCTCTTCAGCACTTACAATCTTTTCCCGAGGAACACTACACCTTTGCAGCTTTAATACTACTTCTGTTTTAGTCTCATCATTTTGAATTCTTTCTTCCATACCCACTATTCCAGGACATATACAATTAAATCTCACATCACTCTTCTCACCATATATCACTCCAAACTTTCTTGCCATAGCTTCTTGAGCTGCCTTGACAATATTATAGGACATTTCTTGTGATGATATCAATTCAGACGCTATTGACGAAATTATTACTATAGATGTTCCATCCCTTATTAGTTCCTTTTCTAGCCCGTCAATTATTTTTATGAATGAGTATATCTCTAATTCCATACATTCCTTTATCATCGCTACTCTTCCTCCCTTATTTTTGTTTCTATATCTTATACTCCAAACTATTGATTCAATATTCGTTTCACTCGAGATTTTACTTATTACCTCTTTTACAAAATTGTCGTCCCTTAAGTCACCTATTAATTCAATTAGTCTCTTGCTACCATTTTCCTTTAAGTCAATATTTACCACTGTACTATCAATCCGCAACTTTTCAATTATCCTTTTCCCAATCCCTGAGCTTCCACCGAATACAATCTTGCTCATCTATTTTTCGAATGCCGTATTAGGATAATCATAGGAATTGTACACCATCTCAGATTCTAGTTCTCTTATTATTTTTCTAACTCTCCCCATCCTATTACCTTGTAGACCTTCTATTACTTCTATTGACTCTTTTATTTGTTCATAATTACTACCACCAATAATTGGTATTATCGATAATTCTTGATCTATTAAATATCCATACGCTATTTCTATTAATTTAATTCTTTCTGCTTCGCAAACTTGTATTATTCTGCCCATAAGTTCTTTTTTCCGTTCATCATATGACTGCTGTATTCTTTTACTTGAATTGAATCTGCTCCTTTCGTTTCCAATTATGTGATCCTCTTTGTTTATCAATCCTCTACATAATGCCCTGTTAGCTATTAAGTAAATATTGTCTTTCTTGTATTTTTTGTTTGAAAAACTTCTGACAAGTCTTCTTTCTATTATGTTGCCATGTAATTGTACAAAATTAAATCTTAAGCCATAGCGTCTTGTTAGTTTATCCAATTCTTCGCTATTTATATTTGCTATGCCTACTTCTATTTGCTTGTACCTTTGCATTATTTCTTTAATATCTTTTATTACATTTATCAAAGAACTATCTTTTGCTGGAATGGCATGAAGTTGAATTGAATGCATTCTATCTATCGTTACTTTCTTTATTATCTTCTCGATTTCTTCGGCAAATTCACCTTCACTCCAACATCTTTCTTTCACTTTAAATATTTCTTCTTCTTTATATCCAATTAATCCTATTTTGTAACTTAGGCGTATGTTGCTTTTTACTTTACTTATTAACCCAGTGAGTATCTGAATACTTTTCCCTCCACTATAGATGTCTGCAACATCTAATATGTATTGTTTTCCAGTTGGTAGGTTTGTTAGTAGGTATAGCACCTCATTCTTATTTAATTTTTCTCCGTAGTGGAGGGTGCCAAGCCATACATTTGTCTCACTCATTTAGCTTGTATCTCACCTCCAAAGCTAATCTTGTTGTGTCTCTACCTATTATCTGTTCCGTGTGAATTGTATCCCAGTGAAATATTATCACATCACCTACATTTGGTTTCACTTGCGTATATTTATAAATTTCTGGATTTACCAATCTGCGCTCTTCTGAGCAGAATTTAGGATCACTCGGAAGATAGCTTCTGTAGTTTTTTCTATGTGACCCGATTATGAATGATTGACTCTCATATTCAGTAAATCCAATGATTGGTATCGTTGCTGAGATTAGCTTTCCTCCTGGACCCCAACTTTTCCGTGATGCAGGATATCCGTCATTGAATCCTGGTCTTATTAATCTGTACGCTATTTGCCCATAGCCTTCATCCCATACCTCTATATTCTTACACACCCTATTGTTTATAACTTCTGTTCTTACTCTTTCAACAATATCGATTTCTTGCCAGCGTCCATTTTTGAAGTGTCTGTTTTTTGCTGACAAAGCGGTCTTTCTTCCATCAATAGCTTTATCGTACCACTTATGATATTTCTCGATTTCCTCTACTTTATTCATTCCTAGTTTTGAGCATATATACTTCGATAAATCCTTCTTTATTTGTTCTATTTCTGGTTTTGTGAAAAGGTTTACGATGGTTAATCCATCTTTGTCAAAGTCATAAGTCATTCTATTGTTGGCTCAAATGTAAATGAAGGATCGTTGGCAAAAATTATTTTGTGTTTTTTCCTTTTAGTTGGAATGGTGTAGTAATACATAGCAATTGATTTTCTACCCTGGTGTAGGTTCTCATATTCCTTGCTAATGTTCATCTCATCTGGGAATCCATGATATGAGTCTATATCTGTAGAAAATATTACCATTCTGTTCGCTATTGGACTTATTTTCTTTATTAAATTAATCTTTTTATCATACAGACCAAGGCTTCCACCAAATTTTTCATCCCAATCTTTATTTAAATATATTAATACATTTACCCTTCGTTCTAGTCCCAATTTGTCGTGATGTGAGTAATCAGCATGTATATCTAACTTTCCCTGGCCTTTACTTAGGTGATAACCACCTTCATAGATGTACGGATCGGGGCATAGCCCTTCTATTCCAGTAATATTTTCAAGAAAATTTATAAATGTGGCCGAGTTTAGTTGGTATATAATATTCTTACTCTTTTCTGATAGATTGTTTTCTTTTAACCCTGTATTCCCCCTCTTGACTACACTCTTCTCCTTAGTATGTCTATTACTTGGTGTTTTCCATATGCTACTTCCTAGCAATGGGAATGAGTTATGCACATGTTCAAATACATCATCATCAAAAAAATTATCTATTACAACTGAAGGGAATGGTTTGGCCCTCTTGTAGCCGCTACGGTAAATCTCAGCATACTCTGTGAGTTTAATGAAGTCTAAAATGTTCATTTTTTACTATATCTCATATTCTGGTTCCATTTTTTCATTTGGATATCCAGCCTTCACCTGTGGTATTACCCTAAATGCTCTTTCAACTTTCACATCACACAAAACAGGACCATTTAAGTCGATTATATTCTTTATCCTATGTTCTAAATCCTTATTGCTGTCGATTACCTCGTAATCCATCTCGAACGCATCTGCTATTTTTTCGAGATTTGGAAAGTCAATACCTCCTTCATATGATGAGGCAATATATTTAGAGTCAAGCCACTGATCTTGTGTTTGTTGTATCATTGAATAACCACTATTATTCATTACTATCACTTTCAAGTTAATTTTGAATCTCTTTATAATTGCTAATTCTTCCATTGTCATCATGAGTGATCCATCTCCCATTATACAGACTGTGTTTCTTCTTGTATCAGCTAATTTTGCACCAATACTAGCCGGTAACGCCCACCCCATTGCTGTATTGTTGAAGTCATGATATGTCCTTATACCTGATTTCATTTTTATAGATTGCATAGCCCATGCGATTGTACAACCTGTATCAAGAAATATATTTGTTTCACCTTCTAGTTCGTCTGAAATTATTTCAAAGAAATGATATGGATTCACCAGGCTCTTAATTTCATTTCTTTTTCCTCTGTCAAAGGTTTCTGTCTTTGTCCTCCATTCGCTTATTTGTTTTTTCCATTTAAGGTATCCATTCATACTGCCACTTAGTTTTTGTATGAGTTCTTCTTTGTCCTTGAGGATATTTAAGTCTTCACAGATTTTTTCCTCAATGTACAGATCAAATTCATCAAATTTTTTAAGTTCTTCTTTATCTATATCTATTACTATCTTTTTCGCCTTGGGTGCAAAAGTTGCTATCGGCGTTCCCGTTGCTTTTGTGTCTAGTCGTGCTCCCATACATAAAATCAAATCTGCATTTTGAACAGCTAAATTTGCGCAGCGTTGCCCGTGTGTTCCGAATGTCCCTAAATACAACTGATTTTCAGTTTCTATTAAATCTGCAGCCCCCCATGTTAAAGCTACAGGTATATTCAGCTGTTCAATTACTCTTCTTACCATTTTTTCTGCTTGTGCAAGATGTACACCCCACCCCGCTATTATTACTGGCCTTTCACTCTCCCTTAATAATTTATTTATTGCATCTAATCTGCTTTCTAGGCCACTCACTTCGTGTTTCCTCGCTGTTTGAATTTTATTTTTGTATATTTTACATTTAGATGCCAAAATATATTCTCTCTGTACATCATCTGGTATGTCGACTAGTACCGGCCCTTTCCTTCCTGCATTAGCTATTTGATAGGCCTTCTCAAGTTCGTAAAGAATATTTTCTGCTTTTGTCACTCTTACGGCATATTTTGTTATGGACTTACATAGTTCGACAATTGGTGTTTCTTGAAATCCTATTTGTCTTACTTTACTTTTGCCAATCATACGGAACCTACTTACTTGTCCCGTTATCGCCATCATGGGAACCGAATCGTAATAGCTGCAGCAAATCCCTGTTATTAGATTAGTTGCTCCTGGGCCGCTTGTGGCAATCGCCAGCCCTGTTCTACCCGTAACTCTTGCATATCCATCCGCTGCCATCGCACATCCCTGCTCGTGATGGCAGCATATGTTCGTCAAACCTTCTACTTCTTCGATTGAATGTATTAGATGTAATGAAGCACCACCCGAGATGCTAAATGTATGTGTTATGTTCTTTTCTCTTATAAACTTGCTTACTATGCTTGATACTTTGACTTTTATTTCCATTTCATTTTCTCCTTTATTGTGATAAATACTGACCCATCTTTATACGATTTTGGCATCTGATCCATTGTCTCAACTTTCCTCCAGTTTGTCATCTGTGAAAACATATTAATCTTGCTGTTCTTGAACTTTTCATATATCTCGTATGAATTTTTCTCGCTGCCAACTTCTAATATTGCATCACAGTTTTCCCAGTCTTTTAGTTTTGAAGAGCATATTATTTCACTTTCGTGACCTTCTACATCAATTTTTAAAAGGTCATTCCCCCTCAATATAGATTCGAATTCTACAGTCTCTACCTTTAAACTTTCCAAATTCCCGTATGCCGTATCTTTGGCTCCCTTCAGATGGCTACTCGTTGTATTGCCCTTAACTCTTACGAACTCTTTTGTCTCCTTAGTTGTTGATACTGCACAGGGATATACTTTTACCCTGTCCCGTACATTGTTTTCATTTAAATTTAGTCTTAGTCTTTCTAGGTGCACGATGTCTGGTTCATACGCTGATACTTCAAACCCAAGTTTTGCTAGGACTATCGAATGTAGCCCTATATTTGCCCCAAGATCTGCTACTTTATTGTAAGTAAGTGTGTTTTGTTTATATAAACAAAAAATTATTAATTCGTCTAGTCCAAATAAGTGAGTGGAATTTATATTACCCATATCAAAATATGTCATTTTTATTTCTCCTATACCATCCATGTGTGCTTTGCACTCGGTTGTTTTGCCATATAATTCATTGACTGCCGGTTTAAGAATGTCATCCATATATTTATATATATCATTTTCTCTACTGTGCCCGCTAGTCACATGATTTATGATTCTAAGCACAAAATCTAGTGTTCTTTCAGCCTTGATCATCGTACGCACTTTCTTGAGTTTGCATATCTTCTTAGTTTATAAGCATTCTCGTCTTTTAGCAACATTTCTCTCAACTCTTCAGTCCCCCATTTGTCATGCACAGTACTAAAATTTCTTCCACCAACTACACTTTTTTCTTCACTTAATATCCACATTATGGATTCTACCACACGGCCCATATCGCCAAAGTCATTCTCTTCCATTCTCCTTTTTGTCTCCTTATAGCAATCAAGTGCTTTATTCTTTGGATCCATGCTTTGCTCATGAATTTTTGTTTTAACCCAACCCGGGCCTAAAATTGTATATGTCATATTTTCTGATTCATCATCTAACAGTTCAATGATTTTTATTAATGCGATCTTTGCTGTTGTATAGGCACTGAAGCTTGGTGTTGCTGAGTTAGTTCCTCCTCCAGCAAAAAAAATCACCCTTCCTTTTTCTTTACTTCTTGCCTTTATTAGACCATGCAATAGAATTATTTGGTTTGTAAAGTTAATCTCAAAGCTCTCTGACCATTCTTGTATGTCGCAAGATTCAAACTTAACTATCGGTTCCAACTTTCCAGGGCATACTATTAAATTGTCCCATTCTTCACTGCTTTGGTACTCCTTAAGGAACTTTTTGATATTCTTTTTTTTGCTAATGTCTAGATAATATATGTTTCTTTGGCCTTCTTTTTCAACTGAGGATCTATCTCCCTTTCTTGTTGTGCCACTGACTTTATGCCCAACTTCTGAAAGTCTTTCAGCTATAGCCGAGCCTATACCACTGCTTATTCCTATGATTAACGTATTTTCCATTTAGAAAGGCCCCTTAAACGAGTCTCCGGGAATATCATGCCTTGTAGGCTTCAACTTCATTAGTTCATTCTCAACTATAGTTTCCTTAAACATCTTCAACAACTTTCTGGATATGTCAGCTGCATCCAAATATGTATTTTTCGTTAGTCCATAGCTTGTTGGTTCTGGTATATCTTTCATGCTTCCTTTGATTGGTTTATCAATTAGTTCGATTTCATTATTAATGCATACCATGCTTATGATTTCACTTGCTAGCCCGCAAATCTCAAATCCAGTATCCAACACACATATTCGTCTCGTTTTTTTCACAGATTCCAAAATAGTTTTTTCATCTATTGGCTTTACCGTTGCCAAATCTATAATTTCACATTCAATTCCATGTCTCTCGCTTAAGTATGACGCGGCCTTTATTGACTCCAGTGTAAGATATGAATTACTTACTATCGTACAATGTTTTCCCTCTCTGCATATTCTGGCTTTCCCTATGCTTATATTTCCTTTTACACTACTTTCATTTGTTTCATGTAGCCATCTGTGCTCTAAATAAATAACCGGGTTTGGATCCTGGATTGCCTCTCTTAATAACGTGTATGCATCTTCCGCAAATGTTGGCATTACTACTTTAAGGCCCGGGATGTGTGCAAACCATGCTTGTAAACTTTGAGAGTGTGTTGGACCTTGGCCCCATCCTCTTCCAATAATTAATCTTATTACGATAGGACAATTCAATTGGTTGCCGTACATATAATGCATTTTTGCTGCACTATTTACAACTTGGTCCATTGCCAATAAAAAGAAGTCCACTCGTTGGTGTGTCATTATTACCTTTAATCCCATTATCGCGGCACCTACTCCAATACCCGTCATTCCATTTTCTGATGTGGGCATATCGAAAACTCTTTTGTTGCCAAATTTTTTATGTAGATCTTTAGTTGTGCCAAACACACCTTTAGGGTCCGTTACGCCAAGTCCGTAGCAAATAACTGTTTCATCCTTGTCCATTTCGTCTTCGATGGCTTTACGCACTAATTCGCAAAATTTCATTTGTAGCTCCCGTTATCTGCATAAATGCCTTTTATCCCTTCTGTTTCTTCTGGCCATGGCGACTGTTCAGCATATTCAAATGCTCTACTTATTTCATCACTGATTCTCTTTTCCAACTCTTCCTTCCATATTTCAAATTCAACTACTTCCTTGGTTAACATCTGTTCTAGCATATTTAAAGGATCAGTTTTCTGGTATTCCATGAATTCACTTTCATTCCTATACCCTATATGATTGTCATAATTTGGTCCGCAGTGTTCTCTCCATCTGTATGTTTCAACTTCAACGAATCCAGGGCCTCCATTTTTTTTAATTTTACCTAAGACCAACTTTAGCTCTTTGTACAAATCCTCGGTCTTTCTCTCTGTTAGATTTTTTGTATATTCTACTCCCATTGATTTGACTGTTTCTACAATGTTTCTATTTGGTGGCTGCCTTTCTTTTAATGGTGTGTACACTGAATAAAGATTATTCTCGCAAACATACAATATATCTAATTTCTTTAGTGCTGCAAAGTTAATTGATTCGTAAAACACGCCTTCCTCGGTTGCTGCATCACCCAAGTAAACAATGCTAATATTGTTCGTTTTTCGAATCTTTTCTGCTAACGCAATCCCTGTCCCAACTGGTATGCTATTTCCTACAATTGCTGAGCTACCCATAAACCCTACCTTCATATCTATTAGATGCATTGACCCTCCTTTGCCTTTGCAGCAACCATTTGTCTTTCCATGCAATTCAGCAATCATTCTTTTTAAAGATCCGCCTTTTGCTAAGTAGTGAGCGTGGCACCGATGAGTGCTTACTGCTTTATCCCTTTTGCTGGTCAGCATTGAAATTATGGTTGGTGTCAATTCTTGGCCAATCGATAAATGCGTTGGGCATCTCATTTTTCCCTCTGGATACTTTTCGGCAATTGCTTCTTCAATCATTCTTATTCGCTTCATTGTTTTGTAAATTACTTTTTTTTCTTTTTCGCTCTCTTTTTTCATCTTCATCCATTTAGTCCCAATTTGTTCATCCATTTGACTGTATAGCAATTTTCACCATCGTTGAGCTGTTTTTTTAAGTAAGCTTCTTTTATTTCATCTATTGCATTCTCTACAGTGTATTTTGGCTTAAACCCTGTTGCCAGTAATTTGGTTGAGTCTTGTCGATATGATCGTGGGTCATTGCTCTCAGTTACTATGAGTTCGGCATTGGTTTTTTCCTGCACTTTTTCGGCAATATCTATTATTTTTAGATTTTCAAAGCCTGCATTGAAGCACCCTGAGTTAAACTCTCTATTCGCAAGGAAGTGTCTGTACACATTCGCTAGATCTTTTATGTGGATGTTTGGTCTCGTTTGTTCCCCCCCGAAGACGGTGATCTTGCCATTCTTGAGGCCCTGATACGTCAGCATGTTGACACTCACATCGAGTCGCATCCGTGGCGACACTCCGCAAACGGTGGCTGGTCGGATGCAGTGCACTTGCATCTGATCGGCATAGGAAAGGAACACCCGTTCCGCCACCATCTTGGTTTTGTTGTACACCGAGATGGGCACTAAGCTGAGGTCCTCGGTC
>QCSN01000020.1 GCA_003211515.1 Synechococcus sp. AG-670-F04 | reverse complement strand
CAGAACACCTCGGCCACGGATTGAGGGAGGAGCGTCCTCATCTCCATGCTGGCCACCACGACAATCACGGCCCGGATCACGCTGGCCATGGCGACACCGAAGGCGAAGACTATGGCGAATGCTGCCCTGAAGGCAGCACGTTCATGCTCCTGAGCCGAACCGACGACATCTCAAGAACGACTCCGGTGGCATCGATCAGAACCACTGATTATCAGAACGCTTACAACCTTGAAAAGTTCTTCACCACGCAGCTTCGCTCCTCCGGTGGCTTCAAAGAGCAGCTGATCAACTTCGAAATGAACAATGGCTGGTTCGATGTGGATGCAGCGGATCCAAGTGCGACATATCAGCCCATGACAGGTTCGGTGTCTCCTTACGCATCAATGAGTCCCTATGCGATTGGAGCCAATGGACGCACCACGGGAGTGGTCGGCAGTTTCAGCGGTGTTCACAACCCAGATGCCAACGCAGAAGGAACCGTTCGCTTCTTGGATGTGGGAAGTGATTTCAAAGTTGATTTCAGCCTCAGCGAAATTGGAAACGTTGGTGGCCCCGACGAGCCAGGTCTCGCCCGCGAACAGTCGGGAAGCAATATCGATCGAGGCATCAACACCACCCAAGGATTCGATTCAGTGAGTGGTGAGGCCTACAACCAATTTCTCGAGGTTGCCCCAAGTGAATCAGCCGAAGGAAGCCTGGAAGTGCGCTTCTCAGGGACAGACTTCAGAGGCACGGCCTGGGAAAACCCCGTTTATGGCTTTGGTTTCTACCTGATGGGCCGTGAGGACAAACGCGATGTTTATCTCGACGTTTATGACGTTAATGACAATCTAATCACCAGCGAATTAACCCACGGAGCAGGGGTCTCCTCCAGCGATGCAGCCATTGAATACATTGCATTCCATGTGTGTGAACAGGAAGAGGATGTCGGACGATTCGTGCTCAGGGAGGAATACGATGGCAACGGCGATCGTGCCGGAGATCGCGACATTTTCTCTATCGACGACCTTACCCTTTTCAGCCGAGCTGGGGGTTCAAGTCGGCCCCTGGAGATCGTCACTGGTCCGGAACGCCTAAAGGATCAGATCACCCGGCACCACAGCTCAGCTGAGAACGGGCATTTCAACGAAACCCGTGGGCGTGATGTCTTCAGCCTGGAAGCTCACAAGCGGTTTGGCAAACGCCATGCAGACAGAATCCTCGATTTCAGGGGAGAGCAGGGAGATGTCATCGAGCTGTCTGCAGAGCTGTTCGATGGCCAAACAGATATCGAGATCGCCAGAGTCGACAATAGGCGGGAGTTAAAACAAATCAGCCGCACGGATGTTGATCTTGTCATCTGGGATCAGAAACACAAGCCCATGTCGATGTTGATGGTCAACGACAATGGTTCAATTCCTGGTTTTGGGAATGGGAAAGGCCTGGTCGCCATCCTCGACAACCCAAATGGATTCGCAGCTGAATCGATCCATATCATTTAACAAAGACCAACAGTGCAAAAAATCGATCCGGCAAGCAAAACCGGCCGGATCGATTCAGCCGTTGGAAGATTTAGCTTGAATTAAAAGGTGGTTGACTAATGATCAAGACCAACCAAGCTAAAGCCTGCCAATAATGACAGTACATCTAATTGTTGGAATTAACCAATCACCACGGCAAAACCTTCCCTTCAGCATGCCAAAACGAACCAGTCGTTTCCAGAGATAATTGACCAATTCTATCCAAGAGATTGGAAACAGCCTCTTGTGGAGGGATGCCATCTGAGTTCAAATTCATACGCGTTTGAACCATCCCTGGGTGTAAAACACCAACTGAAATTCCTTGATCCTTCAGGTCAATTGACAAAGATTTGACAGCACTATTAAGCGCCGCCTTCGACATCCGATAACCATATTCACCACCCGAGGTATTGTCTTGAATTGAGCCCATACGGCTGCTCATAAACACGAGCTTACCGCCTGCAGACATGGAGGGAATCAATGCACTCGCAAGAAGGAGAGGTGCCAAGGCATTCACATCAAATTGCTGACGAATACTTGAAGGATCAAGATTGTTCAAATCCATAACATGGTTAATACCTGCATTGAGTATTGCTGTATTGATTTCAAGGCCATTAAGGCGGCCAATCAGATCGGCAATTGACTCCTGCTGACTCAGATCAGGAACCTGCTCAATCCGTACATCCAACTCCCCCAAATCGGCGCTGGTTTCACGGCAAACTGCTATGACAGTGTCCCCGCGAGACTTCAGTTGGCGGCAATATTCAAGACCAATTCCACGGTTTGCGCCTGTGACCAAAAAAACAGACATCTCTTGTGTCCTTATCCATGTGTCAACTCAAAGGTTAGTCAAAAGTTGCCAGTTGTAAATCACGCAGAAAAACAGATCAATTAGAGAGACTATTGTAGCTGAGCAATGTGCCTTCTCCTCATTCAGCCAACAGCATGACGACTTAAGACTTTCAGTTGCGCAAGACATGATTACCTAGCATCGAAAGGTGAATCAGTCTGGGGGGCCAATGCCTGCAAATGTTGATAAGCAGGGAGAATCAAACCAGCGATCTTCCAATTTCCAATCCCCTGCCTCGACATTTCAAATCCAAGTTTGATGCCAGGCTCGAATCGACCAGAAACCAAATAATTGTTCACACCCTACTATTCCATTTTAACATCGGCAACCTGATTTATTTTACCATCAATCTGTTGCCTACTCTTGATGATTTCATCTTATATGTCCTGAAACGCAATAATTCGACGACATCTTTTTTGTGGCACATCTTTCTCGCCAGTGGAATCAATCAAACCCGCAACCACATTGCAGCTCAAATACGAGTCGAGCAATGTATTTGCAATTGGAATTGCAATAGTGGTACCAAGTGCAGCCATGCCTTCATCGCCATCTTCCTCGGACTCTGCAGCAGCTGCTTGAGCCAGACTGAACACCCCATAAGCTTTCAGATCCTCACGAAGCCTGGGGTAATCAAAATATTGATTCAACCGCTCACCACCTTTGGTTTCAATCGCTTCGCGAATTGAATTAACTGCTAATTACAGGCTTGCATACCAATAACCGTCTCATCGCAGCGCATCGATCTGAACATGGAAAGAACTCCAGCCCCGCCCGCATTTCCGCTGTGATCAAAAAGCGCTTCTAAGCCAGGGCCACTGAAGCCCCAGGGCAT
Organism: Synechococcus sp. AG-670-F04; assembly: GCA_003211515.1. Classification (GTDB taxonomy): domain Bacteria; phylum Cyanobacteriota; class Cyanobacteriia; order PCC-6307; family Cyanobiaceae; genus Parasynechococcus. Next base: position 30,061 of record QCSN01000020.1, on the reverse strand, counting down.
CAAGAGGATCCATCACCAACTTGTTGAGGGCACGGCCGAGCACCACTTGAGGTTCATCGGCGCGGATGGGAATCACCGGATGCTGTTGGTTGGCGGATGACGTGCGACCTTTCACAATTCCGCGCCTGAGCAGTGAGTTCCCCGCTTCCAGGCCGCTCACATAAGCCCGCTCCTGACAGAGCCCTTTGGCGCCATGTTCCTTCTCACCCATACGCACCCAGTCACCGGCACAGACCACCGCATCCAGCGCAGTTTCTAGCGGTGGCCGCTTGCTGAAACTTCCAGGGGAAAACAGTGACACCGAGCTCGGATAACGCCGGACCTCCTGATCGACAACGCGAGCAGTGCGGAAGGTGGGTTGAGTGTTGGGTAACAGGTCCTGCATCAGGCAATCAACGATCTCCTGATCAGTTAATTCAACAATCGCTGAGGCGTTATAAAAATCGCTGGCAATCACGGACCCTTGCGCTGAATCCCTGCCCCAGAGGGCCTGTTGGGAATCACGCTGCAATTGATCCAGCATAAAAAAGGTGGCTCCGGCACCTTTCAAACAGTCAAACCTCGACAACACATTGGCGGGATCTGACACCGACACAAACCGATCCAACCACAAACGGATCGACACCACATCGATGGAACCGAGCGATCCCGCACGCACAAGCTCCGAAGCCAGTTCGCTACATACTGGTGATTGCGACATCAGGGCACCCATCCCTTTGGCGCCCACCGCAAGCACCACAGCATCGACCGTCTCAAGCACACCGCTGTTCCCTGACTTCAAGTTGCGCGTCTCGATCGAGTGAATCGCGCGGGTCTCCGGCGATACATGCAACCGAGTAGCGAGAGTCCCGGCGATCACTTCAAGTTGGTGCTTTTCAGACAACTGCCGGTGCAGAGGAGCGAAGATATGCTCAGCAATACTTTTGGATTTAATCCAACGAACATCAAAAGAATCCTGATGAGCCAGTGCGTAGTAATAAAGAAGCTCCATTGTTACGGCGGCTGACAACTCCTCCGGCGGTTTAAACAGACCAACGAGAAGAATCGGTCTCAGGAAATCAGTGATCATCCGATCAGTGATTCCAATCTTTTTAAACAGCGTTAGCGCACTAATCGAATCGTACTTTCGGTAAGTGTCTTCGCTGCGATTCAGATCGAGCATGGCGTAGAGAAGTCCCGCGATGCTGAGCCGATCCTGAACAGGAAGTCGTTGAAAATGGTTGAGGGTTGCAAAAGCCTGGCCCAACGGGCTCGGCAGCATGGGCGCATCACCAAAAACAGGTGCTGTTGCTTCCAGACCATCTGGCGACCAAAACGCACTGGTGGTGAACTCCGTGAAGATGGTCCCCAAACCCAGCTCAGTGGTGAGTTGATTGATGTTGGGATAGTCCTTCCAGAATCCCCGTGTTCCAGCCTCGAACGGCTTGCCGCTTGCCGTTTCAAGCGATTCACGTCCGGTTGGATCTGCCATCCCATCGATGAGGGTGACACGAACCCCGGCCTGACAAAGCGCCTTGGCCGCGCCCCAGCCTGCCCAGCCAGCACCGATGACAACAACATGGGATGGCTCTGATCCCCGAACATCCGCCTCGGTCATGGGTGGGTCCTGCAGGAGTTCAACCTAGGGATTCAAGCCAGGGCCGCGACTGGTGAGCAGCTGCGAGGGCTTCTTCAATGGATTGGAACACGAACAACAACGTTTTTTAGTGAACAATGACGAGGGCAAAAAACTTGCTGGCGATGGAATGGGCCAATTCAATGAAACCTTTCATGGAAATCTTCAAAACGCTTCAACACCGATTGAAAGATTTTCCTGCCGATTGAGAGATGATTCAACGCATCAGAAGCCAAACAACAGCACCGCCCAGAACGACTCCTTTAAAGAACTGAGCCCAGGTCAACCCATACGTATCCAGTTGAAAGGTACGCATCATCAGGTTGAGGACTTCTTTGTGCTTTCGAATGAGAAGTGGACTATCAGCAGTATTGAGTTGTTGGATCTGCTTGAGCTTGATCTCACCGAGTTTTGGCACGCGATCTTGCCCTGATATAAAACCTCGACAAATGTAGTGCCCGCCGCCATCAACCCAAAGTGGTGGAGTTGTTGGCCCAGGAACCCAGCTGTGCCTTGGACAGCAGCATCAAACGGTTTGTTGTGTTGTACTCGAGCTGAACGCCCTCTGGCCATGACTGAAACCACTGTTCTGGACTTCACACTCAGCAACACCTTTGAAGAGTATCAAGCACATATGAATGCACCTGAACAGCAAGCTATGTTTACGGAGATGGGGGTCAAAACCTTCTACATCGGAGTTTGCAAGGACAACCCAAAGAGGGCAACGGTCATGTTCCAGGGACCGGAAAATGTCCTGTACGACGTCTTTATGAACCCAGAAACCAAACCTGTCGTGGAAGCCTCCGGTCATGTGTACGACGGCACTGTGATCACCCGCTGGCTGGCTTAGAGGCCTGTCCTTGAATCAGCGAGCCTTGAAGGTTTCACAGCCTGTCTCAAGCTGGGATAGGTCACCTTCTTCGCACGCTCGCTGAAAAGTCCCATCGGTTTCAGACTGTCGACGATCTCACTCTTTCGACAAACCCAAACCAGGTGGATGCGGCGTTCCTTCCGTTTCCGATGAAGATCCTTCAGAGCCGCAATACCGCTGATATCCACCCCACTGATCGCGATGGCATCCATAAACAATCAGCAAAAAGGTCATGGGTGAAACCTTTGGACAAATCTAATATCGCTGATGCTTCCAAGAGAGTCATCATCCAAAGAGTGAACGGGAGAGAGCGCTCTAATCCTTAATAGTAAGAAGAGATAGTAAATGGTTGTTTTACACCCAAGTCTGATTGGAACTCCAACCATCACTCTTTCATCTCGTTGATAAGTTCTTCCAACACCTTGTCTAACGAACACCTTGGCCTGACGAACAACTGATTCTTTCAGCAGCTTATTTCATCATGTCTGCCCCGTCGCAAGACGGGGTTTTGATTGTGCGGTTTTGATTGTGCTATGTCGTCATCATCTGTATTGGTCTTATTTTTCTCTCGCTTTCTATCATCAATTAATTGAAAACCTTGTCAGTATAACGACACTGTTGCTGTTCTAAGCCAAATCTTCTTCAGTATTTTAATGGCATTTACGATCAGCTAGGTTGCTCTCTAGTTGCATAGTCCTGAAATAAGCTTGAGGCTTCTTTTAATTTTGATCTTGGGAAGTTCATACGCTCTAATGCCCCCAACAGACTCTTCTCAAGCTCGATCAGTTCATATTCATCTTTGGGGTAATGGTAAACACTCTTGACAACTGATTTGTGTGGAAAGAAATGCCGCCACTCATTGTTCAGGTGGTTGTCGGCAAACGTCCTATTGCTTTGATCAAAATTTGCTGTTATTTCATTGTAGAGATCCTGATTGAATCCATAAAATTTTTCTAAATGCCAACGTTTTTTGATTGCAATATCCCTTATTTCTTGTCCCCTATTCTTTAATTCCTCAGTATTTACATCCAAGCTGTCACAAATTTCCTTGCAGATCTTTGATAGCCAAATACCTCTTGTTCCGGGTTGTATGTTGACGCTATTGATTGTTTTCGTTTGCCATTCGTTTTGTGGATAGTTGAAACCGATTGCCTGCATGAGATCCTCAACTGGATCACTACTTTTAATGCTGCTCATCACAATATATTTATGATCAATTCCACTGGTATTGAGATTCTCGAATTTCGTACACCAATCAAGTGTCCAGTAGTTTTTTTGTACGCACCAAGACTTCGCAAATTCTGCGAAGTCTCTTCGGTGATACAAACGTCTAATGGTATGGCAATACATTGAATTGATCCAGCTTGCTTGATCTCTTATGAAAAAGATAAGACCTATTTTCGAATTTATTTTGTTGGAAAGAAGTTCCAGCTTTGAGATGCTTCCACTGTTTAGGATTGTTGGGTGTAGCCATTCAGAACTCAGTAATTTGCATTTATTTCCCTTTTTACGAATAAACTTTAACTGTTGAATGGCGTCTATCTCTCCATTATTGAAGTGACGAGCAAACGTTTTCGCGTCCGACTTTTTGGCAACAAAAACACCTCTTTGCTGTAGGTGTTGTCTATTAACTTGAAGGATGTCTTGGATATAGCTGCTAGCTGTTTTGTGTGGTCCAGCATGAATCCAAAACATAAAATCATTCGGAAACAGTTGCTTGAATGATCGGTGACCATTCTCGGTTGCCTACATTTATGTCCTCAGTCGAAAAATCTAGAATCGACCATTGGCTAGGCAACATCACTTCTTTGAACCCCATTTATAATTGTTGTTTTATAAAGATAACATTGTTGTGGCCCAAAAGGCAAGAGATGCAGTTTGCGACTATTCGATGGTTCCTGCTCGATTGTGAATTATGACAGTCGCTTTAAGGTGGCGAGTGGAGCAGTTCATGAATGCTGTGAATCCAGTTTTATCGTATTTGTTATTTCGAATATATTCCATTGAGTTATTACCAATACGAGCCCAGCAGTGCTCACTGCCGCTGTCGCCTTCCCAGTGATTACATCAGCTATGGGTCGCAATCCTTGGAATAATACATAACAAAGTATAGCATAGAGAAGATAAAAGAGCCAATCACTGCCTATATCTATTCCTTTGCTTAAAAGGATTACTAGTTCGACTGCGGCAATTCCAAGAGTTAAAGCTATTGCAACCTTATCCGAATTCAATTTGAGTAATCAGCTTGTCCTTTCTAGCAAAGTCCTAAGTTATTAGCCCTCGACGTCAAGCCATTCTTGCAATCATACTTGCCTCGCTTCAAAGCGAAAGCTATCAAACAAAAAGGAACTGCAGAAAACTTTTGCTGTAAAACTTTTGCTGAATAAAAGTTACGCTGAAGTTTCTTGCTGATGACTTGCGCTCACGTCACAAGCAAGTGACAATAAGTTGTCTACAATTAATCCCTCCACTAGTTTATTTTTTTGTTTGAGCCACCCCAGAGGAACAGAGGGGGTTTAATGTCTAAAAAATCTCACAGCACATTTAGGGTTCTATAGGTTTTTTTACTTCGGGAAAACACCAGCAGTAGTATTTTTATTGCCAGCCAAGCGTCATCGCAACTTAAGTTCGGGAAAGCCCTAACTTCTGACAGATGCTGACACAGAAAGGGGGTCTCCGCATATAACTAAAAATTTTTACATAGCACTTGTTAGGTTCATATGAGACGAAGGCTTTCACGAACTCACTAGAACTTAAGGCACGTAGATAGTAGATGAAAGGAATGGCCAGCCGCTCAATCAATAACGCAGCAAGGGACAGTCCTTAAAAACTTCTTCAGCCAGAACAGCGTCGATTGCTTGCTTCTTGGATACAAATTCTACTTTGTCCTCCATGTAGCCCTTCTGGGCTACATGGAGATTGTCCATTGAAATTTCTTCGTTCAGATATAGGTCACATAATTGCGCAAAAGCACCAGCAGAATATGCGTATGCGTAGACCAAGAACCATCTTTTCCATGGATTGAGTGGTAGATGCGATTGAGTTCGAGCGCTGGCGTAGGCCACTAAGGCATAGAAAGGGATTAGGATGGACAGAGTTACTGAAGTAGTTAATTTTGAAGCTCTTTCCACTCTTTGGTGCTCTCCTTCTTTCAGCGGCACCAGTTCAGGCTTTTGAAACATTTGAAGAAATAGTGAAACCTTGTGAAGCATCAGAAAAACAATGGAAGCATGTTTTGCATCGGCTGTTTATTTTGCTTCGCTTTACAGTCTTTTGATCCTTTGTCGTCAAAGGGAAGTCGGTGACATAACCCAAAAGACGTTTACTGAGGCACTAAGAGATCTTGCGGGATCGATGACAGAAGAAATTGAAAAGATGGCTTGGAATCGAGCAGTTAAAGAGCTGCCAGATAGTTATCCGAATTGCCCCATTAAACCTATTCCCTAGTTTTCATCATCAGTTCTTTCACGCTAGTCCTATGAAACTCATTCGACACATCGGAGCACTGCTCCTCTCAGCGTCACCTGTCATTGCTGATGACTTTGTATACGTTAAGTGCAAGGCAACCATTAAAAGTACTGTGTTTGATTGGAACCTCATCAAGCAGGTCAAAGAATGGGGGCAAGACGCTGTAATCTTTTACAAATTAGATATCAATAAGAAAATAGTGTTTGTTTCACCAGAACCTGAGATTGCAAATCAGTTTGATACGGATTTAAATTGGCCTGGATGAGCTGCGTGGAAAGCAGTGAATACAAAGGGAAGCACATTTAGTGAAGACATTACACATCTTCAATACGACCCTCCAGGTGAAGTTGTTGGCACATTGTTCCAAAAGGATAGAGACCGCAATCTGGAATACGGGGGCACTCTCAGTGGAAGTTGTGAAGCATCGGATGCTTCTGCCTATGAGGCGAGCAAATGAAACTATCAATGCTCTTGGGTGCTCTACTCTTCAGCATCATCAGTTCTTTCAGGCTAGACCTATGAAACTCATTCCACTCATCGGTGCACTAGTTCTTTCAGCCCTTGCCATTCCTATGAATGCACAATTGTCGAAACAAGATGTAACTCAAACTTGGCACCGAGGTGCATTCCAGTGGGAGGATAAAAAACAATTTGCCTCTTACAAGTTTCTGGGAAATGGGTCTGAATTTGCAGTTGCTTTTATCTATTCAGGTAGTGCTGTTAGATGGGATCTGCGTATGCCTTCGCTTAGTATTATTGAATGCAAAACTGTAGCAACTATCGGTGGGTGGATTGTGCCTGAGGCTACCAATGACCAGCTTCTTAAAGACTCTAATGAGCTTACTAAGCAAACGGATCAATTCGCAGCTGACTTCTGCGCTACACACAAATCTATCTTTCCAGAAGCTGGTATCTACAATGGCATGGAGATGTAGCAGGCATCAGCTGTAAACAGAAAACCCTATGAAACTATTTCCACTCATCGGTGCACTGCTCATCTCAGCGCAACCTGTTTCAGCACAAATTAAATTCACATGTTGCATTGGGAATAAAGATAGTCAAATACAAGAGGCAGAGAAAGCAATGTAAATGGCAGCGCAACATTTACAAAATCCTGCGAGTGTTGAGCATCTTGCTAACCAATTGGAAGAAGCTCGTCAATTCGCAGCAGGCTTGAGTCAAGAAGAGAAAAGTTCTAAAGCGCGAACTTTTATACAATCACAAATTAATCAATTAAAAAGTGAGCTTGAGAAAGCAAAAAAATATCCTGATTGCTAACAATTAAGAGGTGTACAGCAAAAATGAAACTCTACCCAATCATCGGTGCTCTGCTCCTTTCAGCAGCACCAGTTCAGGCATATGAGACATGGGAGGAATTACAAAGTGCTTGTGCAGCAAAAAAAGAGATTAGTGAAATATGTCAAGGAGTTGCTGATTACGTTGGTTCAGGAATGGCGGTACTTACGCTTTGTGATTTTTATCGGGATGGCATGATTGCAGCAGAGGATATAATTAGAAACTGGGAGGTAATTAGCAGAGGTTTTGGGACCGAGAGCACTTTGGCGATTGCCGGAATAAAATTTGCTTTAAAAAGATATCCGAATTGTCCAATTAAACCTCTTCACTAGTTGATGCCTGCAAGTTATCCTTGTCACGGCGTGATTAGAACCAAAAGCGTTGATGTGGTTCCAATCCCAAGCCAGAGCTTTTTGGTGGGACCAGTAGTTCGTAATAACTCCCCTTCGTGTTGTCGTATTGACACGTCCATCTTTTCACCGGCATGTCCTGCCCCTTCTCCTGACATGCATTCATGGCTGCGGATTGATCCGCATAAGCGTTGGGGTTGAGTGCTTTACAGCCCGTCAACAGAAGGACGCTCAGCAGCAAAACGAAATTCATGGGTCTTCTCACATTCTCTTATCCGCTAAACACAATTATATAGCCGAAGAGCTGAACCAGTTGAAAATGTCATAGGTCATTTATCAGGATTTTTAGGTGGTTAAAAAGGTTATTTATTGCATACCACCCAATCACCCATAGCCACCTCTTACGCAGCTTCTAGGATCGAAAAACATTAAAAATCAAAAGTCGAAGAACAATTCATTCATTCAGACAGTGGGAAAGCACAAAGAGGCAAATAGAAAGTAACAGGTATTTGGTTGAATCAATCCATGACAGGCTAGATTGAAAATTGATTAAGACGATTATCTAAAAAAACCTGTCTAAATATTGAAACCTTATTTCCCAACTTGTCTGAAAATACCGATCAGATCAACCATGCTGCTCTCGATCCATCTCTGATGCGTCATGATTCTGGGTGGTGAGCTCGGCGCATTCTCCCAAGCCATCCGTGCAGTCGATGTAAGCGAATCCAAGTTGCTTGCCCAGAGCCTCCATCAAACCTTGCTCCCCAGGATCAAGCACACAACCATGTTCATCGCAGAGAATCCCTGATCCCCGCTTCGACAGGTGGCGAGTATCGGTGCGCAAAGACCCATCAAGTGAAACACGCACAGTTTTAATGTTCAAAGGATTGGAGTATTGACTGTTTCACAGGCTAATGCCGAATCAACTCCCGGGGAGGCATCAGCTGCTGACACCACACAAGAACAAACCAAAGACGGCAATCCTTACCAAGGCAAGAACAATCACTAACAATGAGATCAACAGTGATGGGCTCAGCCATCATTTCAGTGTTGGCACGCCACGCATTAAGCATCATAATTTAATCGGATCGATCGACCTCAAAGACAAACATTGCAAGCCAGATGCTTGACCACTCAACTATAACTATGAAATCGCGATAGGCCATGAAAAACAGCTACAGATACACTTGTAGACAAACGCAAAAGTCCCAAAAGAGTGACTCCGCACCCACACAAACAAAACGACATCAACGCAACAAGTACACCGACAACTTCAACATTGTGATGACACTACAATCCCAGACGGAGGCCGAAGAGCTCGAGATCAGCCTGGCCGGCAAAAAGGTGCGACTTGCCCTTGAAAGACGGGGATCGGAACCGAATGAGATCTGGCTACTTCTCCCTGCTTTAAGCACCGTTTCCAGCCAAAGTGAATGGGACACCTTGGCCGATAATATTGACCGAAAGGCTCAGTTGTTGAGCTTCGATTGGCCAGGCTTTGGTGAAAGCGATCGCCCTGCAATCAACTATGACGCTTCAACGCTTAGCATCGCATTGAATGCTGTTCTGGATTATCTGGTAAGCAACGGAACAACCCAAATCAATGTGATGGCGGCTGGTCACAGTGCATCCATTGCACTGGGCCTCGCGGAAGAGCGCTCAAAGCAGTGGAAACAACTGGTTCTTGTGGCGCCAACCTGGCGTGGACCGTTGCCAACAATGACGGGCTGGAATCCAGAACGATTCCATTGGCTTCGGCAACTGGTGTCATTGCCGGTGATCGGTTCGCTTCTTTACAGACTGAACACCAGCCGTGCCGTTCTGAAGCTGATGCTGAGCCGACACGTGTGGGTCAACCCGGAAATGCTCAGCCCGGCACAGGTTCGAGAACAACAACGTCTGAGTCGCATGAAGGGTGCACGCTTCGCCAGCGTGTCATTTGTCAGTGGAGGATTTGACCCTGCCACGCACAGCGACTGGTGGTTGGACAAGGCTGAAAAATTGCACTGTCCGCTGCATGTTGTTTTGGCTGAACAGGCGCCGCCACGATCAAAGGGGGAGATGCGAGAACTGGCCAGCAAAGCCGATCGAGTCTCTGTGATCAAAGGTCGATTGGGCCTGCACCAGGAATTCGGGGCCGAGCTGGCTGCCTTGATCTCCCACTGAGCAAACTCGAACTCAAAATCAGCGCCATCACAAACCCCAAAAACTGAACCATCACCACAGATGGACCCGAGGGAAGATTGGTGAGTCCGGAAACAAGCAAACCGAGGAGTGCGCAACTTCCCCCCAAGGCAGCGGAAGCAGAGATGTAATAAGGAAAACGACGGCACAGCAAACGACCGGCACAGGCCGGAATGACCACGAAAGCACTGATCAACAAAACGCCGACTGCCTTAATGGAAACAGCAACCACCACGGCCAACAACACAATGAAAGCAAGCCGGTGCCAGCCAGTGCGTACACCAACAGCACCAGCAAGTTGTTCGTTCAACGTAAGAAGAACCTGAGCACGCAAACTAACGCCGACATAGATCACGGCAGCTGTGAGCAGAACGCCAATAACAACAAGATCAAGATTGCTGACGCCAAGGATGTCTCCAAAAAGCAGCTGACGAATACCACCGCGATAGTGTTTTACAAGGCTCAGGGCAAGAATCGCAGCCGCCAGGGAACTCGAATAAACGATATTCAGAAGGGCATCTGTTGGGAGTGAACTGCGTTCAACGAGTTGGTTGACAAGAATGGCAAAAACCACCGCAAACGGAATGAGAATCAGCGTTGGATTGACACCAATCAAGATTCCGATGGTGATGCCCAACAAAGCTGAGTGACCAAGAGCATCACTGAAGAACGACAACTGCCGCAAAACGGCAATGCTGCCGAGCACTCCACCCAGCGCTCCCGTCAATAACCCACCCAGCAACGCACGCTGCATAAACGGTTCAGCGAGAATCAACTGCAAGGAACCGGCATCAACCATGGCACTGGTGTCGATAGGGAACGACGTTGGACCCATACAGCTCAGTTAGCCGTTCCGGAGTGAGTGTGTTGTCCGGTGTGCCGCTACAGCAGAGGCGCCTGTTTAAGCAGAGAACCTGGTCACTGCTGCGACGCACCATGTCCAGATCGTGGGAAACATGCAAAACAGTCCATCCTTCTTCACGACGCAACTCAAGCAGTAGTTGCTGAAATCGTTCGTTTGATGGCACATCAAGCCCTGCCTGTGCCTCATCAAGCACCAAAAGTTGGCGAGGCCGCACAACACAGAACGACAGCATCACACGTTTCAGTTGGCCCCCGGATAATTCACTGAGCAAACGATGTTGGAGATCAAGACATCCAGTGCGATCAAGGGCGGTCTCAACCGCTTCAAGCCGTTGCATCGTCTGGCGCCAGGGCCAACGGGGGCCAGGGGGATCAAAGCCAAAACCGACAAACTCTGCAACCGTCAGTGGGAAACGGCCCTGCAGAGACAAACTCTGGGGCACATAAGCAATCTTTGATCTGATAAAACCCGGAAGGTGGCCGTTGGAAGCCAGGGAACGGCCAAGGATCTCAACATCACCAGCAGACCTTGGCAGCAGACCTAGCAAGGCAGCAACCAAGGTGCTTTTGCCAGCACCGTTTGGACCGACGACAGCGGTCTCGCTTTCACTCGCAAGTTCAAACGAGACCTTCTCGACAGCAAGACGACCTGAACGTTCGACCGAGAGGTCGCTCACGACAAGAACTGGGCTCTGCATCAAAGGTCAGTTCCCGATGGCCTTGACAAGGTTGTTGACGTTGGAGCGCATTACATCAAGGTAAGTGTCTGGAAGCTTTGACGAATCTTCAGAGCCGGTCTCCAATGGGTTGAATTCAACGATATTCACCCCCAGGTCTTTCGCCAACGCGTTGAAAGATCGGTTCCCCTCTTGCGGTTCGGTGAGTAGAGCCTTGAGGCCTGAAGATTTAACCTGCGCACTCACACGCTGGAGGTCAGCAGGACTTGGGTTCATTTCGGGGAGATCAACCAAAAATTCAGCCTTCAGTGAATAACGATTGGCAAAATATGTTGCAAAATCGTGAAATGCAACAAAGGTCTTTCCCTTATAGGGCTTCAACAAGACTGTCAGTTCGGTATTCAAATCCTCCAGCTTTGCCGTAAAGGATTCAGCATTTTTCTTGTACCCATCTGCACAGGCTGGATCAGCTGCAACTAAACCATCTCTGATGTTTTCAACCTGTTGAACAGCGCGCAGAGGATCCAACCAGATGTGCGGGTCAAACTCGCCATGACCATGTGAGTGCCCACCACTATCGCCAGCAGCGACACTCTGATCATCATGGGCCTCAGCATGATCTTCATGATCTTCATGATCTTCATGATCTTCATGATCTTCATGATCTTCATGATCTTCATGACCTTCATGACCTTCATGACCTTCATGACCTTCATGATCTTCATGACCTCCCCCAGCCGCCTTAATCGTGGCCACACCCTGACTGGAATCAATTACAACAAGATTCTGATTTCCAGCAGAAGAAACCAGATCTTCCAAGAACTCCTCGATACCCAATCCGTTCTGAACAAGAACCGACGCCTGGCTTAAAGCAGCTAAGTCTGAGGGTGAAGCCTGAAAGTCATGAGGACCCAGACTCGGAGGAATCAAGGAAGTGACCTCTGCACATTCTCCAGCAACAGCTTCAGTAAACAATGTAATTGGAAGAAACGTCGTTACGACCTTCAACCCCTCATCTTTGGAAGCAACATCTTCGGTGGTGGCAGGCGTCCCGCATGCGACAATGCTTAAAAGGATTGAAACCGCACTTAACCGAGAAAACAAAGAAGCCATTCAGCGAAGAAAGTCAGAGAAAGTGAAATCGAAAAAGATGCTTAACAGCACTTGTAAGAATGTTAATCATTCTCACAGGTGCACGCCAGCATCATTATGGTGGCATCAAAAGGATGTGATCCAACGATGTATCAAAAAGTACCAGTTACAATTCTGACGGGCTATCTTGGATCCGGAAAAACTACATTGTTAAATAAAATATTAAGCGAAGAACATGGAAAGCGGATCGCAGTAATCGAAAATGAATATGGAGAAGTTGGCATTGATCAAGGGCTCGTGATCAATGCAGATGAGGAGGTATTTGAGATGTCCAATGGATGTATATGCTGCACAGTCAGAGGTGATTTAATAAGAGTCTTGGGCAATCTAATGAAGCGAAGAGACAAGTTCGACTACGTCCTTGTTGAAACAACTGGACTGGCGGACCCGGGCCCTGTTGCTCAAACATTTTTTATGGATGAGGAGATTCGAGAAGAGTTCACCCTGGATGGCATCGTGACACTTATTGATGCCGCCCATATTGATCAACAGCTCGAACGCAGTCAAGAGAGTTCGGAACAAGTTGCATTTGCCGATGTACTGATTCTGAATAAATCAGATTTAGTCAAAGAGGATTCGTTGGTCAAATTGGAATCGAGGTTACGCGATATGAATTCAATGGCGCAGGTTGTGCGAAGTACACAAGCTGATGTATCGGTAGAAAGCGTCCTAAATTTGAGCGCATTCGACTTAGATCAAGTATTAGAACGGCGTCCGACATTTCTCGAACCTGAATATCCGTTTGAGTGGACAGGTGTTTATCAATTAGAGGAGGGTCATTATCAGATGATTCTGGAGGAGGGCCCTGACCCAGAAATGTCACTCGTAGGCATACCTGAACAGAAAGAGGATGAGGAGTCTTTAAAGGAGAGTGCGGAGCAATGCGTTCGATTGTATGCCCTTCCTGCCACGGCTATCAATCCTGGTGATTCGATTTCGATGAAACAGCATCTAAGTCTTCAACTTAAATCAAGTGGCTCAAAAACATTTCACTTTAATTCAAAAACAAACACAACTATTGGTTTTTATGCACAGCATACTGCCGAAGAATTCGATTTGAAGATCATCAAAGAAACCTCCTCTGGAATGAAAACATCCGCAGCAGAACAATCCTTTACCCCGATCAAGCCCATCAAAGAACGTGTGTGGGTGGCAGAGCATGAGCATGATGATGAAGTGGGTTCAATGGCAATTGAACGCGTTGGCAACGTGGATCCAGACAAACTGGATCAATGGATCGGGCAACTCCTAGCCGAGAAGGGAGTGGATATCTTCCGAACCAAAGGTTTTATCAGCTACCCAAATGAATCCAGACGAATCGTTTTCCAAGGGGTGCATATGCTGTTCACTGCCCAACCTGGTCAAGAGTGGGGGGATGAACCACGGCGCAACCAGCTTGTATTTATCGGCCGTAATCTCGATGAAGATCAAATACGCAAGGACTTCGATCAATGCCTGATATGAAAGCCTTTGCCCCTCAGGGCATGCTTCATGAGGGTTGGAGCGCACAAGCAGATGACTATGCCCTCACCTGTGGATGGGGGGAGAAAGGCAAAACACTTCTCGTTGGAGACGTTGCTGGGGGACTTTATGCATTCAATGCTGATTCGGGCAACTTAATTTGGACCAAGAAAGAGGTCCATCAAGGAGGGTTGCTCGCCTTAGCGATTCACCCAGAGGGAGATCGAGTCGCAACATCCGGACAAGATGGATCTGTCGTGGTGTGGGATGCAACAACCGGGGATGTACTCCACCAAATTCAACCCGGCAAGAGCTGGGTAGAACATCTTGCCTGGTCGGACAATGGACAAACGCTGGCAGTCGCTTCTGGACGACACGTTCACCTTTACAGCAGCGATGGCATAGAACAATGGAAAACAGATGCGCATCCAAGCACCGTTAGCGCAATCTCTTGGTCGAAGCCTGATGAGCTGGCATCGGCCTGTTATGGCCGGGTCACATTCTTCAACCTCACCGAACAGCAAGAAGATCAGAAACTTGAATGGCAAGGATCACTTGTTTCCATGGTGCTAAGCCCCGATGGTGACATTGTCGCTTGTGGAAGTCAGGACAACTCTGTTCATTTCTGGCGGCGGACAACAGGAATGGATGCTGAAATGACAGGCTATCCAGGCAAGCCAAGTCAACTTGCCTTTGATCAAAGCGGCCGGTTTTTGGCAACCGGTGGAAGTGATCAAATCATCGTCTGGAATTTTCAGGGGAAGGGCCCTGAAGGGTCACTGCCCGGGCAACTCGTCCTTCATCCGGAGCCAATCTCAAGCCTTGCCTTTGCAAATCAAAGATTAGTCCTTGCTTCAGGTTCAAGAGACGGCTCAGTGTTTGTGTGGTTTCTAGATAAAAACGGCGATGGGAACCCTTTAGGAGGGGCGTTCGTGGGTGAACGCGTCAGTGAAGTGTGCTGGAAGCCGAACGACAGCGCCTTGGCAGCCATCGATGCAGAAGGGGGCATCAATGTGTGGGATTTTAAAATCAGAGAGGGAAAAAACTCCTAACCGCAATCAATAACTCAGCGGATAATAACGACGAGATTATTTTAAAATGAAGGTTAAATCAAAACCCTTTGAACAATATCAGGACAAATAAGTAGTAAGCGATACACCAACAGTCAAGCTGCGCATGCAATCCAAAGAAAACCAAAAGAATCACCTATAATTGATAGAGCGAATAAAACCCGTACACCTCTCCAGGAAGCCATGGCCTCATTCACTTGGGACGAATCCACACTTTCCGCAGACTGTCCAAGCCTTGCATCCATGGCACAGCGCTTTGAAGAAGCAGCCGCCCTGATGCGCCAACTGGATCAAAGTGGTTTTCAGTTAGAGAATCATCAAGGCAGTCGAGTCATTAAGCATCAGAACAAAGAGGTATTTACAAGCTTTGGCTTTGTTCTTGAGGGCAAATAATAAATCCAGAAGGCTTCACAACACGCTTCAAACTCAAGCTATTGAACACCAGGAACATCAAAAAGAAGTCTTATCATTGTTTTAGCGAATAGCCATTGCACAAAATTATCATGCAATCAAAATTCATTTTTTCGACCGATATCTATGGTTCATAGAAGTTTGTTCTTCTGTTTGCCGAACAACGCATTCCTCCTTGATAGAATTCTAGTGTTGGTGAATCCACCTTTGCCGTCTGAGAATGTCAAAATTTATGCTTTCGGCAGTGAATCTGAGCGACTGTTGTTTTGAACGTTTTGGTACTGCAATACTGCCGATCGAAGACATGACCCCCCACAGTGATAAGGACGCAATCCTCAAATTTGATGATGAAAACTTGAGGTACTACATCATGCGCCTTCGGCGACGACCAGCGAAAGTGTCAAGCATGACCCGTCATCAAAAAGCAACGCAATGCTTGGGGTCAGCCGATGCTCAACCATGGTGGATGGTTGTAGCTGAACCTGGGTTGGCTGGGGAGCAACTCAGCGAAGCAACAACACTTTTGGTGAGGGTTGAAGCGGGTGAAGCCATGAAGTTACACCAGGGAACATGGCATGCGGGTCCATTTTTTCTTGCTTCAAGTGCATTGTTCTTCAACCTGGAGTTAAGTGATACGAACCTCACAGACCACAATTCGCATCCCTTACCAACTCCCATAAAACTCAGAATAGATTGAAAGTGGTTGAAAACATGCGATACGCAATAGCCGTCCAAAAAAAAGAGGCTAGTTTGACCTAGCCCCCCAACGCCTCGCAAACTCAACACAACCACCATAAAATAATGGTGGCTTTTCAGATACCAATGCTAAATATCTGACAATACCATCATGCCTTGGCTTAACTTGAAATACATCCTACAAATGTAGGGGTTCATCGATTTGAGGCTCAACAACGAACGACAAACAGAAATAACAGTAGGGATCGTTACCATGCAAAAACAAAGACTCCCGATTCATTAACGCCGAAAGGGCGTGAATTGTCGAGCAGCATAACCGTCCTATAACCACCCACACGACACTCACCAGAGAAGTGATGAGCGGTTGCATTCTTCAAACCAATATTGAAGCAAAAAGCAAAACGCCTTGCAGAAAATATGAAAACAGCATATAGTACTTAAAATAAGAATTCAAATGACTAAAAAGCTCAAGAAAAAAATCAAGAAATCGAATAAAATTGTTGAGAAAGATTTGCTCGGCAATCAAGGAGAAGTTTATTTTTCATCAGATTTTGACGAAAATTCTGTCTATTTCGAAGGATTTGACTCTTTAACTGGAACAATTGTGACTGGCTCATATGATTTCAACAAAAAAGGCGGTGTAACATCATATGGATTTTCCATTGGAGATTCCGACGGAATTGGTTTTACGCATTCATTCGAGCTAGAAAACAACAAAAGCTTTAAAAAGAGTGCCAAACATCTCCGTAGTATTTTTGATGAAGACACGACGTATGCCAACATCTTATCCAATGCATTATCCACAGGTAACTGCCAAGCAATCGCAAATTATCTGGATGGTTTAAGTGGAGTCGCTTCAGGGAGCATGTCAACAGCTGCTGGCGTTGGTAACGGAGATCTCTGCTACGCCTAGTAGAACATATGAAAGATCAAATAATTATAAGTTAAAGAACAGCTTTTTGCTAACATTCTGCAATTACAAATACTTTAATCCAATAATTCAATAACAACTTTAGTGCATCAATATAAAAGGATGAGTTCAATCATTGGTCGCATTAATTGCTTCAACATTTAAAAGTCCATTTTGACCATACTGTAGTCGCAATTTTCGTTATAATTGACGACCGCTTCCGATCATCATGAAATCGATCATCGCCATTTTTTTCGCAGCCGTTATGTGGGTACAGGTACCGCAATGGAAAGATGATTGGTCGAGGTGTGCCGTCGACGTACCCGATGCAAGTTGCCATTGGTACATCGTTGCTCCTGACAATACATTTGGTGAGGGTTTCAACTGGGCAAGTGCACCATGGTTTGATGCCCATGGGTTGACTGATATTGCAGAACTTGATAACACCATGGTAAAAATTCATCAGCTCGCCACAACCGAGAGTTGAGGAAAGATCAAATCAACCGCAGAAAATTCAAACAATATTATTGAGTGACAATTCAACTATTACCCCGATGAGTATCAAATAATTATGAGTACTCAAATTTAAAACATAAGAATTATAAAATTCTACTGCATACTCTGATATTATTTTAGTGAATATTCAATATTTATCTGAATCTGATTCGGTTCTCATTTTGGGGATTGACCTTTACTATCATCAGGATTTTCATCTTTGCGGCACATCCATTTCGGCAAAGGCTTGCCTTCTTCATCCTTACAGTCCTTCAAATTGGATGAATCAATTTCTTTTTGCAGCTTCTCAGCCTCTTGTTTGATGCTATCCACATCAAAACTACAACCCGTAATAACGGCAGCGACAGCAAGAGAGGCATAAACAGCACGAATCATAGGACGACTGAATTTCATGTGTTTTAGCAATGGATCAACGCCTATTCAACCATTGTGAACCAACCTGATGGGCAATTAGCATCGGAACACATCAATAACGACAAAGGGAATGATGGGAGTGGTCTACCAACGTGTACAACTGGTAATCCATAAAAAAATCAAGGAGGGACCCAAAAACGGATCATCACACGATTGCTTAACAAGTAGACGGTTTACTGTATGCAAAGCTGGAGTTCCAAAAAATTTTGTCAATTCACAGAGATCACTCTGATTGATTAATACACGTTCAATTCATCAAGGCCTGTTGAACCGAGGCACTTGTCTGTAGCTATTTGTACAATCAGAATGACGTTGCAGCCCTATAAAACAAGTAGGGTTGGCAACTAATCTTGGTCAAAGATCATCGTCCTAAGACTGGGGATGATGATATTGGTAAAGCCCTGTTCTTTCACGTAACACTCTGTTGAACATGTCACTGCGCAGCTACCTCGCCAACGATGCTATTCAGCATGTCGGTGTAAATGTAGATGATATGGATGTATCAAAGAAATTTTATGGCGAGATTCTCGGTGGAGTTTTCATTGCAGAGATCACGGGAATCGATGGAGAAGAGTGGACAACGATCTTGAATGGTCTGGTTGATTCAGCACCACAACTGGGTTCTGGCGATGCATTAGACGTTTGCTTTTATTCATTCGGCAATTCTGCAATTGAATTGCTTCGCTATTACAACAAAGAGACCGGCAAGACCCACAGTGCTCACCCATGCATGGATGCCAACAAACAGGGCGTGGCTGGAAAGCATATTTCGTTCAACTTAGCTGAAGATATTAATGCCAAAGAGTTCCTCAAAAAGCTATGCGAAGCGACAAAAGACATGCCATATGTGTCACTCAATAAGGATGATTTGCATCACCTCGGTCCGGATGGAGCCCTTGGTGGTTGGAATTGCTTCTTTATGTCTGGTCCCAATGGTGAACGCATCGAGTTCAACCAAATCCCCAAAGGAAAATGCAATGCTGACACAAATTTCTCCGCTGCCGCACAACAATTCCGCAGTTCCATAGACTAGAAACGCAAAAATATGTTCCAGAACAACCTCTCCTTCATTCTCAATATCCAAAGCAACAGTTAAATCACAAACTTTAGATTAATGCATTCGATTTCTAAATACTCCAAACTTTACAGGCGCATTTAAATCACTAAATCAATAGCAACAAATCGCATTGCTACGGTTCCAATTGTGCCAATACTCTATGCATGGATGAAATATAAAATCAAGCCAAAATTGGATCAATAATGGCATCACATTGAGCTCCTTTCCGTTCATGTTGCCTGCAGATATGCCCATCATTCCATCTCCAAACCCAAGGAAGGCTGCGGCGCACCCAACTCAAACAATGGTGATCGCCAAGGCAGACAGGAATAAATTCCGTAGCGTAATTGAATGCAGGATCTCTCAAGGACTGGTTGAGCACCAGGCTGCCAGCATCACCAGAGACTGACCGGTGATAGGTACCAACAGGAATTTGCAAAGCACCCATGGCACGAACAAGATGAATCACATGGTGGGGCTGGGGCCAGGCTGGATTCAGAAGAGTGAAAATACGTTCGCCTTCAATGACAAGATTATGGTCCACTTGATGTTGGTGGACGTAATACTGCTCCGAGCCATCCAGATCTGGAGGAGAGATGGCAGCGCCATAGTGCGCAACAACATCCGTGCCATTGCTACCTGGAACGCCAGCATCAAAAAAGGTCACAGAAGGTGTTTCCCTGAAAACATGAATTGGTATGAAGTGAAGTCGCATGATTAACACTCCGGGGTGAACAGAACTGGCATCGCGTTGATTACAAAGGATCCGATTCAGGATCCGATTCAGGATCCGAACCATCTGCAATGAAAGGGCAAAGAATGGTTTAGACCCAATCTTCGCTGATCAAGAGTGGTGTGATCCATGCAAGATCAGATGGCAAAACGATGGTTTAAATCTCCTATCATTCATGGCAGCTCCGCCTATCAGACACTCACTATTGGCTGCTCAAGAGTAAAAGACAACCCGTATTAAGGCTGATTGCCATTTTTGCCAAGCCGCCCGACAGTAGTAATGAATTGCTGATTTTTCTTAGAAAAAAGCTGAACATATCGATTCAAGGCAAACAAGTTGAATTTAAAACAGTGAAATCGAAAAATGAACCTCAACGGAACCAAACAAGAGACAAAGGTCGATAGAGACCCAAACAGCTCAGGTTGGGTTTAACTGCCCAGAATCGCCGTACATTCCAAGCGTTCCTGACTGGCATCCCGTCGTTGCACCCGAAGACTGATCAGCTTGGCCAGGTAGTTGGCATCCTCTTGAATCCCACAGAATCGACCTGAACCCCAGGTATGCAACCAGGGCAGCCCTAAAAAGTAGAGCCCGGAACTGGTCGTGACGCCCCGCTCATGGGCGGGTTGTCCTGAACCATCGAAAACAGGCACATCAACCCAACTGAAGTCGCTGCGATAGCCCATGCACCAGATCACTGCAGCAAGGGGTGTATGCCTTAGATCCAAACCTGGGTCTGTTGCCGTGGATGGATGCCAACACGGTGAATAAACATCCTCCTCAGGGATGGATCGCTCGAAATCCTGCTGCTCAATCCACGAATCAATACTGCTACGAATCCTGCAATACACGGCATCAGCATGATCGAGATTTTCAGCCAGATCCATGGCGAAGCCAATGTGATCGGCTTCAATCGTGGAGAGACGACCATGCAGATTGAGGCCCTCGAGAGCGCGTCGGCGAAGGTCAATCTCACGACCACCATCCCTGCCAGTGAGGTAGTGATTGGTTTTGGCGCGAACAGAACGGGGGTCGCTGTGCTCACTGATTGGCATGGCGTAGTACCCCATACGATCGAGCCAATCAACAACGTCACGACCGCGATAACGCCTGGGAGAACGAGGTGCACTGCCGACACTCAAGTGCACCTCCCGGCCGGCAAGAAACAGGTCTTCTGCGATCTGACTTCCGGACTGACCACTACCAACAACAAGGACCGGACCCGAGGGCAGCGATTCAGGATTGCGGTAGTCGCAAGCATCGAGTTGCCGAACGGTAGTTGGTAGACGTTCAGCCAAAGGATGGCGCTTGGGGATGTGATAACCGCCTGTTGCCACAACCACGTGATCAGCGTTGATCACACCCTCGGTGGTGTGCAGGCGATAACGACCGCCGCTGTGCGTGAGTCGGCGAACAGCGATACCCTCACGGACATCGGCACCCACGTGTTGAGCGAAGCGCCTCAAAAAATCAACGATCGCCCTTTTGTCCATAAAGCCATCGGGGTCGTGACCGTCGTAGGGAAATCCCGGCAACCGGCATTGCCAATTCGGCGTGACCAGGCAAAACGAGTCCCAGCGTTGCTGATCCCATGCAAAACCAATCTTGTTTTTCTCCAAGACAAGGGGCCGAAGGCCTTGGCGATGTAATGCTTCGGCAACGGAAAGGCCAGCCTGGCCTGCGCCAATCACAACAACCGTCTTCAGCTTGCAGCTATCGGACGATTGAGTCATGAAAAGACATAAGATTACATTTTAACTTTGCCCCATTCAACAGCCAAAAGATGTAGCAGTAAATACAATTTATCGACGGTCAATCCGCATGTGAAACGCAGCATTTTGTCGCATTAGAAACTTTTTTTGGCGCCGGGGCGAGTCAGCCTGAACTTACTTGGAGTTTTGTGACATGCCCTCCGTTGAGCGTCCTGCCAATCAACCGGGTGATTTTCTCGTTGACTACGAAGAAAAGGTTTTTCCTGATGTGAAGGCAGATCCCGGCGAAAAGGCCCTGGTCACTTTTCACACCGTGGCATTTGAAGGTTCGATCGGGCTGGTCAACCTGTTGCAAGCCAGCCGATTAATTACCAAGGGATTTGAAACGTCAGTTCTGCTCTACGGTCCTGGTGTGACCTTGGGAGTTCAAAGAGGATTCCCGAAGCTCGGTGATGCCGCCTTTGACGGACATCTCAATTTCAATGCACGCCTTCAAAAATTTATGGATCAGGGGGGGAAAGTTTATGCGTGCCGTTTTGCTCTACAGGCGCTTTACGGCCATGGGGAAGGTGCATTGATGCCTGGGATTACTCCTGTTAATCCATTGGATGTTCTGGATATCGTCCTGATGCACCGGAAGGAAGGTGCCTTCATTCTTGACACGTGGACTCTCTGATTCAAAACAGTTTGCATTCATGGTTTCCCCATTGAAAGTTGCTGCAGCCCAGATCCGTCCAGTGTTATTCAACCTGGATGGATCTCTACAAAGAGTTCTGGATGCCATGGCCGAAGCTGCGGCTCAGGGTGTTGAACTGATTGTCTTTCCAGAAACATTTCTCCCGTATTACCCCTATTTCTCATTCGTTGAACCTCCTGTTCGCATGGGGAAAGCACATTTGGCGCTGTACGAGCAAGCGGTTGTTGTTCCTGGGCCAATAACTGATGCAGTGTCGAGTGCTGCCCAGCAACACGGCATGCAGGTGTTACTGGGAGTGAACGAACGGGACGGGGGCACTCTCTACAACACGCAACTGCTGTTCAACAGTTGTGGTGAGCTTGTGTTGAAGCGGCGCAAAATCACACCCACGTATCACGAGCGAATGGTGTGGGGCCAAGGCGATGGCTCCGGTTTGAAGGTGGTGCCGACCGCGATTGGACGCATTGGAGCCTTGGCTTGCTGGGAGCACTACAACCCCCTAGCTCGCTACGCCCTGATGGCTCAGGGAGAAGAACTGCATTGTGCGCAGTTTCCTGGTTCGCTGGTCGGTCCGATTTTCAGCGAACAAACGGCCGTCACCATGCGCCACCACGCTTTAGAGGCCGGTTGTTTCGTGATCTGTTCCTCCGGCTGGCTGGATCCCAGTGACCACACCCTAATCACATCAGACGAATCTCTTCACAGAGCCTTCCGCGGGGGATGTCACACGGCAGTGATCAGTCCGGAGGGTCGATACCTGGCCGGTCCGCTACCCGATGGAGAAGGCTTAGCCGTCGCCGAGCTTGATCTCTCCTTAATCACCAAGCGCAAACGGATGATGGACAGTGTTGGGCATTACAGCCGCCCGGAGCTTTTGTCGTTGCAGATCAACAACGCAGAAAACTCGCCGATGCAAACCATGACGGCTCCATCGACAAGACGTATTGATCCAGGCCCGATTACATCGGCGACACCCCAGCACGAGGACATGAACCATGTCTGAATTGGGGCGACTGGTAACCGAACTGCAGGTCAAAGGGGTGCAGACAGAATCGGTTGAGGGGAACCGTGGTCGTCGCGGTGGAGCAGGCCCTTCAGACCACAGGGCGCTCACCCTCGATGGAACCACGGTGATGGTACCGGTGTACAACGCCTCCGCATCGACCTCTCAATACAGATTGAATGCCTCCTCCCAGGGAGGTGTGGAGCTTGAAGGACCGCAGGCTGGCATCACTGATCAGATCTCCACAACACAACAGCCGGCGTTCTATGAGCTCTCAACGGCGGATGGAATTCCTTACCGATCGATTGCGTTGTTGCACGGTCGGGATGTGCTGGCAACAACGTTGCTGCAGACCTGCATTCGCTTCCGAGACCGCAGTCAGTCATGCCAATTCTGCGCCATTGAACAATCGTTGGAGGATGCCCGCACCGTTGTGCGGAAAAGCCCGGAACACGTTGCTGAAGTAGCCGAGGCTGCGGTACGTCTCGACGGTGTGCGCCAACTGGTGATGACGACCGGCACGCCCAACAGCGACGACAGGGGCGCACGGATGATGGCTGAGACGGCTACCGCCGTAAAACAACGGGTGAATCTTCCGATCCAGGGTCAGTGCGAACCCCCGGATGATCCGCTCTGGTACGACCGCATGAAACAGGCGGGAATCGACAGCCTTGGCATGCACCTCGAGGTGGTGGAACCGGATGTGCGTCGCCGCATTCTTCCAGGAAAGTCGGAACTCACTCTGGAGCGCTACTACAACGCCTTTGCTGATGCGGTGAAGGTGTTCGGACGAGGGCAGGTGTCGACCTATCTGCTCGCCGGATTGGGGGATAGTCATGACGCTCTGCTTGCATGCTCAAGTCGGCTCGTTGAGATCGGGGTTTATCCCTTCGTGGTGCCATTTGTTCCCATCTCTGGAACGCCACTCGAACATCACCCCGCACCGAGCACAGACTTCATGATCAACGTCTACCAAGGCGTCGCCAAAATCCTGCGAGACGGAAATCTGAGATCTGATCAAATGCAAGCCGGTTGTGCGAAATGCGGTGCATGTTCGGCTCTATCGCTGTTTGAAGACCACACCTGAACACCATGGTCTTCCTTGATCCCAGCAGTCGCGACATTGGCAGCAGCTTCAGCTCTGCCCCGCACCTGTTCACCCCATCGGTGCGTTGCGGTGTTGGCATCGATGCCGATGACTTTCGGTTGTCACCAACGGCGACCTCAGAACAATTCACCTTCCATGTGCTGGGGCCCAATACCCCTCTTCTGCAGGGCTACTGGAAGCTTCGTCGAAAAATTTTTTGCGACGAGCAACATGTCTTTGAGACATCAGACCGAGATGGGCACGACGCCACCGCCATTCCCATTGCCGCGCTACATCACGGAGAGGAAGACACGGCAAGGGTCGTGGGCGTCGTTCGGATTGTCGAAACAGAACCAGGTCTCTGGTATGGAGGCCGCCTCGGCGTTCACAGCGCTTATCGGCGCCACAACCAAATTGGAAAAGGCTTGATCTGGAAAGCAGTCACCCGGGCCAATGGCTGGGGTTGTGCTGAATTTCTGGCCACTGTCCAAATCCAGAATGTGCGTTTTTTCAAACGGTTGCATTGGACATCGATCCGGGAAATCGAGATAAGGGGCATTCGCCATCACCTGATGCAAGCCGATTTGAACTACTACACACCCTCCAACGAACGCCGCCCCCATCAGCTCTCAGTTGCATGAACGTTGAACGCTTGATTCAGCAACTGCGTCAGAACAAGGGACTGCGTTCAAAGAGGGACATTCAGCCCGCAGCTCAGATCTTTCCCCATCAGCCGTTTCCAAACCTGGGCCATGCAGCGCTACTGGGAGACGATGCCGCTGTCTTACCGGCCCAAAACGGCAGCTTGCTGATGGCCTGTGAGGGGATGCATCCCACCCTGGTGGCAAACGATCCCTGGTTCGCAGGCTGGTGCGGGGTGTTGGTGAATCTCTCCGACATCGCTGCGATGGGGGGGCGGCCAATCGCGGTGCTGAACAGCATCTGGACGCGCAGACGGGGGGAACTCGAAAGAATGCAAGCCGGCATGCAAACGGCTTGTGAACGCTTTGCCGTCCCAATGGTGGGAGGGCATTCAAACCAACAAAGCCCTTACGACGCACTATCTGTCGCCGTGCTGGGAGTAACGGAGGGGCCAATACTTTCAGCGCGAGCAGCTGAACCTGGAGATGAGCTTTGGTGGCTGATCAACCACAACGGCTCGTTTTACAAGCACTATCCGTTCTGGGATGCAGCAACAGCAGCGCCTGGAGAACAGCTGCGCGATCATTTGGCACTTCTACCCGCATTGGCCAAAGACAAGACAATTCACGCTGCGAAAGACATCAGCATGGGTGGCATTACAGGTACAACAGCGATGTTTGCCGAAGCTTGCGGACTGACCATCACGTTGAATCGAAACGCCATCAGACGACCATCAGGGGTGGGTGAACTAAAATGGTTAACTTGCTTTCCAAGTTTCGGATTCTTGCTGGCCGTTCAGCCATCAAAAACGAATCAGCTTCGAGGGCACCTGAATCGAACCAACAACCTGACCTACTGCCCAATTGGTTGCTTCTCCGCGGGGGAAGCAGGGGTATTCATTAACGATGGCGACAGCACACACACATTGTGGAGATCGGACGAGGGTCTTACCGGTTTTGGATGTGCTTGATGCGACAGCAGGTGGGAGCAGATAGCAGCGATAGTTACAGTGAGATTCATGGATTCAATGCCCGAGGTTCAACTCGAACTTGAGTGGCCTGATGGGCAATGCAGTACATTGTATTCGCCATCAACAGTGATCCTTAACTATTTCAAAACTGGTGACTCAATGAGTGTCACCGAACTCGAATCGTTAGGGACAAAAGCTTTACGACAAGCCTCTGAACGGGTTCGAGAACGTTTTGGTTTTTCCTGCACACGCACGGACGAACAGGAAGCACAACTCCGCGAATGGGTCGCTCGATACGACCCCAAAGCGATCGTACGTGTCATGAACCAACTCCCCTAAACAAATCTTCTTCAATGACTGGAAAGCCACCATTCCCCCCCTTCACCCTTGAAACTGCCAAACAAAAAGCAAGAATGGCTGAAAATGCCTGGAACAGCAAAGACCCTGACAAAGTATCTCTGGCCTATACAGAAGACAGCGTATGGAGAAACCGCAGTGAATTCATTTATGGTCGGAAGGAAATCCTAGAATTTCTGAAACGCAAATGGGCCAAAGAGCTTGATTACAAACTAATCAAAGAAGTTTGGGCTTTCACCGACAACCGAATAGCTGTTCGGTTTCAATATGAGTGGCATGATGGTGCTGATCAGTGGTTTCGAGCCCATGGGAATGAAAACTGGGAGTTTTCAGACAACGGTTTGATGAGAAGACGCGAAGCAAGCATCAACGACATACCGATCAAATTGGAAGATCGAAAATTCACTTGGGGAGATGGTGCACGACCTGAGGATTTTCCAGGTCTCACCGAACTGGGCCTTTAATGGCTGGAGACCCGTTCAGTCGGCTGGTTCAGCAAATCAACGATGTCGATGATCTGAGAGTCTTCATGGATTTGCATGTTTATGCCGTGTGGGATTTCATGCATCTCCTCAAAGGGCTTCAGCGGACGGTTGGCAAACATCAACCTGAATTAAAGACTCTGGTCGATGAACTCATCACAGAAGAAGAAAGCGATCACTTACCGGTTGGCTTGGGCGGACCAGCTGAACTGAGTCATTTTGAGATTTATGTTTGTGCCATGCGTGAAATCGAGGCAGATACAGGGGCAATGACGTCAAGGATCGACAACATGCGGCGATGCAGTTTGAAGGAGATGCTTGCTGATCCAACAGTGCCTGAGGCAAGCCGTGCTTTCATGACCAACACGCAAAACTGCTTGGAAGACGGACAGCCTGAAGTGGTTGCTGGCGCTTACACCTACGGCCGAGAGTTACTGATGCCAAAGCTGTTTGCAGAGCTTCGAAATCGGCTCATCCAACTTCAACTTCCCTGTCCAACACTGAACTGGTACCTGGAGCGCCACATCAGTCTTGATGGGGAAACCCATGGTCCGCTAGCGATCCAACTCGTCGAGAAGCTAATAGGCAACGACCCTGAAGCGAAAAAGCGCGTTGAAGTCATCAAAAAAAAGACACTCTTTGCTCGAGCAGAATTCTGGAACAGGATCTCAGAAACCATTAAGAAAGCGAAACAACCAAATTGAAGGCCAACTGCATGGCGAACAAAGCAATAAAGCCCCCGCAAGAAAAGGGCTATGTCATGAGAGACGTGCTTGCTTGAAACAATCAATCACCGCAAGTACAGCCACAGGAACCGGTCCCATGACAGGGCTCACCATTGGGGTGACCCGTTGCACAGGCATCGGAACAAAAGCTTTGTCCATGACTAACAACAGCACTTGACTCCTGCACATCACAGGAACAAGAGGGACATGCGCACTTTGAGAGAACTGCTGACATTTGAAACGAGACCCCTAATTGATTTTCTAAAACCCTACAGCATCGTAAGCAGAAAACAGCAAAATCCTCATACAAAATTCATTCAACGGGAGAATGATTCTCATTTCGAATTGACGGCAACAAATGCTTATCAAGACCTCAGGTTCAACAAAAAGCTTGGAGAACGAAACAATTAATAGAAGACAAGACTGGATCAAAGGCAACCATCCAGAATAGAACCGAGAGACAAGAGGCAAAACAATCAGGAAAGCAGCAATTGACGCGGTTCCAATGCACGCATTGATTCGAAAGGATCAACCAGGCCCCAAAACAACGATTGAAGTGACGATACAAGATACATTTTTGAACATTGAGACAAGTTGCCGTGCATCGATTGCTAAACAAAGGGAAAAAATCACAAATTAAACAAGATAAATCGACAACAAACAGACTGGCTCAAAGATGGATTCAAAAACCAGTAATCGGGAAAAACCTCTATTCAAGGTATGAAATACTTAGGGCCAACAAACGACAGCCGGATTTTAGGGTTTGACGTCATGTCATAATAACCAAATCACTAAAATCAACCGATCGGAGAGAAATAAAACATATGAAAGATGAATCAGCTAGGATTAGCAAATTAGATCTGCATGAACATGAAAATCGTCATGATCGCCTGCCTTGGAAGCATGCTTCTAAGTACAGCAGCGCACAGCCACGGCAATGAACATGGTGGCGGGACAACATTGGATACAGAACACAACAACAACGGGCCCGTCATTCATCTCTATAGAGAGGCATCGTGCGGATGCTGCACAAAATGGGGGAATTCAATGCTGAAAGGCGGTTACCAGGTTGTTGACCATGTCACAGACGACATGCAAGAACTAAAGAAAAGCGAAGGAATCTCGGGCGACATGTCGTCATGCCACACAGCATTTGTTGGCGGTTATTTCATTGAAGGACACGTGCCAATTGAATCTATTGATAGGTTGTTAGATGAAATGCCGAACATTGCAGGTTTGACAGTTCCTGGAATGCCACTCGGTTCTCCCGGGATGGAAGCACCAATGGTGAAGGGAGATTCCTATTCAGTCATCGCAGTCTCCAATCAGGGAGATAAAGCGGTGTACAACTCCTACGTGGGGTCGACCCTCGTAAAATGAAAAAGCCAAAACATACTCAATCCAAAACTCTATTTAGCAAACAACCAACATGAAAAATTTGGCATTAACAAATACTTGCATCAAAACAATTGCGTTCCTCACTTGTGCATATGCAGTAAATATTGAATACGCTCATGCCCATGGGAAAGGAATGTATACAACACAAGCAGCCGCAGAGGAACGAGCCAAAGAACTCAATTGTGAAGGAACACATGAAAACAACGGAAAATGGATGCCATGTCGCGATGAAGCAGACCTGCACAAGGCACTTCGAAAACAGTGAAAGTCCGTAGACTCCATCGGCTCTTAGTACCCATTGCAGCAGCCCCCCTCCTGATCACTACCTTGACGGGATCGATTTACAGCGGCCTTCTGGAATTCAACATTGATGCATTTTGGCTGTTGAAAATACACACTGGCAGGTTTGGGGCAATTAACCTGCAGCCGGCATATTCCATCATTCTAGGTGTACTTTCATGTATTGTTATTGTATCTGGCTCCCTTCTTTGGTTGCCAAGAAAACATCAGAATAGAAATTGATAGCAAACAAACATTTTAATATTCAGGTTGAAACAACTCCATGGGCGCATCGCATGAATTCACATTCCATCTGAAGAACATGCCGACCCTTTATCTTCACACATTCAATCAACGAATAAAACGACTGATTGGTCACTTCAACGCCCTGGGCGTCTCAAGAGCGGCTTTTGACTCTCATAGAAACCAAGAATTTCATCATGAATACGACACCCTAAAATCTGGTTTGACTGCAAAAGTCAACACATGAATGCACAAAATAACAAATGGAAGAAAAATGGTTAAAATCAAAAAATACTTAGTTCATGATGTCCACGTTGCAAATGTAATCAGCTTTGATATCAACAACACTCAAATTGCTTTCAGTTGCAATTCTTTCTTTTACAGCTGTATTACAGTCAAGTCATGGGGCTGAACTGAAGAAGGTTCGAGTGGGGATGATTCACTCACTCACAGGAACAATGGCCGTGGAGGAAACGGGGCTTGTGGAAGCAGAAATGATGGCGATCGCAGAAATCAATGCAAATGGGGGAAATTCGGATCAACAAACAGCACAATCTCATCTAACCGATCCTGAGAGATGCTGCCTCAGTGGCCAGAACACGCCCGCCAAGCCAATGACCTAATTGTTCGAAA
The DNA here is from genome assembly GCA_003211515.1 of Synechococcus sp. AG-670-F04. Taxonomy (GTDB): domain Bacteria; phylum Cyanobacteriota; class Cyanobacteriia; order PCC-6307; family Cyanobiaceae; genus Parasynechococcus. The sequence goes on along the minus strand of QCSN01000020.1, from coordinate 88 downwards.
CCAAGTCGCTGCCCTATTCCGTGGATGGACTTCAGCCAGCCGTAAAGCAATGTTGCCAGTGGTTGAGGCGCTGACCATCTCTTATTTT
>QCSN01000019.1 GCA_003211515.1 Synechococcus sp. AG-670-F04 | reverse complement strand
CACGGAGACACTGGTGTGTTCCACGGCTTTTCCTGCCACGATTTCGAGAATGCCATCCCGGTAGAGGGCCTTCACTTGCTGGCGATTCAGGCTGTGGGGGAAGCGGAAGCTGCGGCTCCAGGTGCCGCTGCGGAATTCGCTGAGCAGTGGGGCTTGGTTGCTTTCGCTGTTGCTTGCCGGGCGCTCGGCAGAGATCGCCAGATTGCGATCGGTCGCTTTCACGTCGATGGACTTTCGGTCGACGCCGGGCAATTCGAGCCGAACGGTGTAATTCTCATCAGTCTCGACGATTTCGGCATGGGGCACTCGCTCAGCAGTGGCAAGTTGTTGTTCGAGGCGTTCGAACACATCAAAGGGTGATTGACGCAGAGTCAGCATGATTGTTGATCCGTAGAGTGAACATCTGCGGACTGGTTTGATCGCCCGCCGTCACAATCTGCGCCCTGTGAATTGGATTTAGAAGGGTGAGAACCGTCCGTTGTTGATCGGTCTGCCTCACCAGGTTCGGCTGCTACGAATTAAAAGGTGTATCAACCGAATCGTGACTGATCTGTAAATTCACCGCCGTTATTTTTCGAACATCAAGGGCTTTTGGACACGTGTTTTATGAATGGTCTTTTGCTGACGAGATCGTCTGAGTCATCGTGATCTGATGTTTTGCCGCAGGATCGTAGAAACGTGATCAGATCCACCACCAGTCGCTGAAGCTCGCAGCCAGACCCAGCACCTGTTCGCGGTTGTCGCTGATCGACCAAACGCGAGCGTTGTTGATCATGAATCGCTTCTCTCTGCGGCTGATGCGGATGCCGCTGTATCCACTGATTGCCTTGATGGCGAGCGCTTGAGTGAGGGCGGACTCGCGATCACCGCGTTCTGATGCAGGCGCAGTGAGTCTGGACGGCAGGCCGATCAGCTTGTTCCAGGTCGTTTGCCAGAGCAGCAGGGCACTGGCGTTGGCGTAACTCAGTTGCGGATCAGCTTCGATCCCATGGGCCAGTACAGGGAATCCACAGGAGAACAGCTCCTGGCACCGCATCCGTTCTGAGGCTCCATGTCGTCTGGATGCGATTAGAGGACGACCAAAGGCCCGCTCGTGGGAGTGCAGGATCAGGGTGGTCAGTCCTTGCTTCTCTGCACTCAGCCAGGGGGCTTCGGACATCTCGACCACGGCCAGGTTGACCTCAGTGGCCTGCTTTCATGGCCTGGAGCATGGCGCGCTGGGCCGTCGCCTGGCCGTGACTGCGCAGATTTCTCAAAAATAGTTCCCGTGCGTCTGGAAATCGCGGTTCCTCCGCTAGCGGCAGTTCTCCGGCGGCATCCAGGCCCGTGTCGCCATCCATCGCCGGGGTGATCACCACAAGATCGCCATCCAGGTTGCGGTTGTATCGCCACCACAGAGATGGTTCCTGCACCGCGGGATGGGGTGGTAATGGAGTGGTCTCCTCCGAGCTCTTGGTATCGCCAGAGGCTTCTGATTGTTCCGCGAGTTCCGCCAGGGCTTTGCGGCGGTATTCAGCGAGGTCTTCCAGCAGCTTGGCCCGGGTGCGACCACGGAGCTGAAACAACACAAAGGGATCTTCGCTGAAACGATCCCCCATCAGGAAATACACCGCACTGATGTGTTTGCACGGATTGGCCTTGTCCGGGCAGTTGCATTCGCTGCGCACCTCCTGAAGCTTGAAGGGGAACAGTCGCTTGCCACTGGCGGCGAAGGCGCGTTCGATGTCTGCCGGCATGATCCCGGCCAGCAATTGGGCCGACCATCGTGCCTTCTGGGCCAGGGCCTCCAGCACATATCCCCAGTCTTCATCGTTGAGGACATCAAGCCATAACTTCACTTTGTAGGGGTCTTCACCGGTGCCCTGAACGCGGGCATGAACCCGCCGGCCTTCGAAGCGGATCGAGGTCACATTGCCCTCCCGGGCGTATCCCCAGGCCCGCTCAAGCCGTTTCTTGAAGCGGTAGCCGTTGATCAGCTCCATCCATTGCTCAACCCACCAGGGTTGCTGCCCCAGGCCGTCATCGCCGATGGCCGTGATGCCTTGGCTATTGCTGTTGCTGATGGTCATGGTCAGGTGTCTTCGAGGGAGACAAGATCACGCAATTGATCACCGCCGAGGCTGCCCAGCCAGTCCTCTCCGGAACCAATTACATCCTCAGCCAGGCGGGACTTCTCCATAATCATCCGATCGATCTTCTCCTCCACCGAACCACCGGTGATGAACTTGTGCACCATCACCCGGTTGGTCTGCCCGATCCGGTAGGCCCGGTCGGTGGCCTGGTTCTCCACAGCAGGGTTCCACCAGCGGTCCACATGGAACACGTGGCTAGCACGGGTGAGGTTGAGGCCGACACCACCGGCCTTGAGTGAAAGAAGGAAGAGCTGCGGGCCGCGAGGATCCTCCTGGAAACGATCCACCATGGCCTGGCGCTCACTCTTCCTCGTCCCGCCATGGAGGAAGGGGACCTCCGCCTTCCAACGCTGCTGCATCCAGGCCTGGAGCAGGTGGCCCCATTCGGCGAACTGGGTAAACAGCAGAGCCCTATCGCCCGCCTCAATCACTTCGTCGAGGATCTCTTCAAGCCGCTGCAACTTGGCAGAACGGGTCAGGAAGCCATCTCCCACGGCGCCTTCGTCCAGAGCAAGCGCCGGGTGGTTGCAGATCTGCTTGAGCTTGGTGAGCAGCGCCAGCACCTGACCATGCTTCTGGCCGCGTGGAGCCCTCGCAATGGCATCCAGCGTGTCTTCCACCGTTTTGCTGTAAAGCGATTTTTGCTCCTTGCTGAGCCCAACCCATTCGCTCAGCTCGACCTTCTCCGGGAGGTCGGAAATGATCGCCTTGTCGGTTTTGAGTCGGCGAAGAATGAAGGGCCCGACGCGTGACTTCAGGTCTCGCAGCGACGCCATATCTCCGTACCGCTCGATCGGCATCCGATACCGCTGGCGGAAGAAGTCCTCTTCTCCGAGCACTTTTGGATTGAGGAAATCCATCAGAGCCCAAAGCTCGCTGACCCGGTTCTCCACCGGAGTGCCAGTTAGAGCGATGCGGAAGCGGTTGCTCTTGCTGCGGCTGGTGCGCGCCAGGTCACGGGCGGCCTGGCTCTGCTTGGCGCCAGGGTTTTTGATCGCCTGGGCTTCATCGATCACAACCCCCTGCCAATCCTGGCTTTCCAGCAATTCGCTGTCCCGCTGCAACAGCCCGTAACTCGTGAGTACCAGATCAACATCCTGCAGTGCTTTTTTGAGGGCAGTAGGGGTGGAAGGGCGGCGGGGGCCGTAATGCTCCCTTACAGAAAGCTCGGGCGTGAAGGCCTCTGCTTCGCGGTGCCAGTTCGTCAGCACCGAGGTGGGCGCCACCAGCAGGACTGGGCGCTTCAGTTCCTGTTCCGCCTTGAGATGTTGCAAGAAGGCGAGTAGTTGGATCGTTTTGCCCAGGCCCATGTCGTCCGCGAGACAGGCGCCCTGGTCGAAACGATGCAAGAAGGCCAACCAGCCGAGGCCCCGTTCCTGATAGGGCCGAAGTTGGCCGCAGAAGCCGTCAGGTGCGGGGAGGGGATCCGGGGCTTTCTGCTGGTGGTATTGCTCAAGAACCCCCTGAAGCCTTGGACCAGCATCGAATTGATGCACTGGGAGGCGCATCAGCAGATCGCCTTCCGCAGCTGTGATCCGGAGGGCATCATCAAGACTCAGCTCGGGATTGGCACTGCAGAAGCGCTCTGCATTTTTGAGATCGTTGGGGCGCAATTCGATCCAGGCACCCTTGTGGCGCACCAGCGGGCTGCGCTTGCCGCTGAGCCGCTCCAGCTCCCGCAGCGTCAGGGTCACTCCCCCGATCATCAGATCCCAGCTCCAGTCGAGACTTTCGCCGAGGGTGAAACCGCTGGATCGCTCCGGCAGTTCCGCTTTGATCGCCAGGCCAAGGCGACTGGCCAAGCCACCCGACAGGCTGGGGGGAAGTTCCACGCCGACGCCGGCATCGCGGAGTTGCTGGGTGGCGGTCCGCACCAGAACGAACGCTTCAGCAGGTGTGAGCTGCATCGTTTCCGGGGTGGCGCTTTCCAGTCCACGCTCGATCGGTGCAAACACCGTCAGGGCCCGCCCCAAACCCTCCAGCAACACCTCACCGGGCTGTTCAACTTTCACCTCTCCCAGTTGCAGTGTTTCAGCGCCGGAGGCCCAGGCTGCCGCTGCCGGTAGTTTCAGGCTTGGATCGGCTTCGGCTTGCAGGGCGAAGCGCAGTTCCCAGAGGTCTTCACCTTCCGCTGGCGTGAGCAGTTCCAGGCAGGTGCGGGCGGCGGCAAACCCGCCTGAGATCCCTTGCCGCCAGTGAAGGCTGGCGGCGGCAAGACGTTCGGCATCCTCCTCGCCCAACTCAATGACACCCGACTCGGATCCGAGAGCGTCCTGCCAGATGCTCAGCAGGGGGTCAAGGCCGTCTTGGGATGGCTGAAAGTTCTGCCTTAGTAGGGCGTCGACGAGATCCTCCAGCAGGGTTGCCACCCGGAGCCGGCCGCTGCGCGGGCGGCAGCAGGCCACGGGATTGGCGGCCCGCATTGCCTCCGGCCGCAACCGGGGCATGCGGTTGCTGCGGCGCCCCATGGGCTCTCGCCAGGGAAGGGCACAGGTGGCGACCAACGGCAAGCTGGCCGCGAGATCTTCGAGGCGCCGGCGATCCTCTTCTCGGTTCAGCAACGGCACCCAGCGGGCTCTGTGGGGGTAGCCGTCGCCCTTGCTCAGTTCCACCTGCGGGATCCAGCGTCCCCTGGCAACAAGACTGAGTGCCCACCGCTGCAGATGGCTCCACCAGCGGAGCTCGTCCGCCAGATCAGGATGGCCGTCGGAGAGCGGCAGGCGCGAGAGCCAGTCGGTGGCAGCTCTCGGTTCGAGGGCAAGGCCCTGGACCTGCCAGGGCCACCATTCGGTCTGCTTTGGAATCGGTTCCCCTGCCTGGAGGGGGAGACCGGTCCAAGCCGGTTCCTCGGTGGGGGGGTCCGTTGGCTTGCTTCGGCTGCGCCGTGGTTTCACCGCGCGGCTCGGCAGGGTGAGGCAGGCCGTCGCATGGATACTGCCGTTTGGTAGGAGATCCTGTTCACCAAGCCAAGCCGAGAGATCGTCGCTGCTCAGGCTGAAGGGGTGCAGGGCCGGAGTCAGCCCAGGCCCCTGAGGAGTCGCCACGCGCCAGGTGTCAGCCCAAATCAACAGCGCCGGCTGTCCGGAACTGTTGTCGGTGCGGATGGCTGGAAGCCAGGTGGCGTGCAGCAGGCTCATGGCCGCGACGCGGGCAGGAAGCGATGGGTGCCGTGGAGGAGGAGAGCACTGCCGATCAACGGCAGCCAACCCTGTAGGAGTTCAACCCCCACCAATCCCAGGCTATCGAGCTGCCACTTGTCAAGTGTTAGGGGCATTCCCAGGCTGCGTACTCCGCAGATTGCCCCCACAAGCCCGGCCTGTAGATGGCTGTCGTCGGGATCCGCCCGGTGCAGGTGGAAGGCGAGCAGTCCATAAAACAGTCCACATCCCCCTGAGCGGATCACGGCTTCCAGCCCCCAGCCGAGACTGATCAGCCCAGCGCTGATGCCGGCCAGTAGGGCCCATCCGATCGATTTCAGGCGTAACTGGGCACGAATGTCGGAATCGCTTGGAGAAACGGCCAAAGCTGCCGGCGGCTCAGGGGCGATCATGAAGCTGGATCATCTCTCCCTTCCATGGCCGCCGCCGCATCGTCGTCATCTGCAGCGTCTGCACCCCGCAGCGGTGAAGAGATCCGGGAGGCGTTCCTGCGGTTTTTTGCAGAGCGTGGGCACCAGCGAATGCCTAGCGCTTCACTGATTCCGGAGGATCCAACGGTGTTGCTCACCATCGCTGGGATGTTGCCGTTCAAACCGGTTTTCCTGGGTCAGCAGGAGCGACCGGCGCCGCGGGCAACCAGCTCCCAGAAGTGCATTCGAACGAACGACATCGAGAACGTGGGTCGCACAGCACGCCATCACACGTTCTTCGAGATGCTCGGCAACTTTTCCTTCGGGGATTACTTCAAGCAGCAGGCGATCGAGTGGGCTTGGGAGCTCAGCACAGAAGTCTTCGGCATTGATTCGAGCAATCTTGTGGTGAGCGTGTTCCGCGAAGACGACGAAGCCGAACAGATCTGGCGTGATGTGGTGGGGGTCAATCCCAAGCGGATCATTCGCATGGATGAGGCCGACAACTTCTGGGCCTCAGGCCCGACCGGCCCCTGTGGACCCTGTTCGGAGATCTATTACGACTTCAAGCCCGAACTGGGGAATGAGGGCATCGATCTGGAGGACGACGACCGTTTCATCGAGTTCTACAACCTGGTGTTCATGCAATACAACCGCGACGCACAGGGGAGCCTGTCGCCGCTGGCGAACCGCAACATCGACACCGGCATGGGCCTAGAGCGGATGGCGCAGATCCTGCAGAAGGTTCCAAACAACTACGAAACCGATTTGATCTTTCCGCTGATCAAAGCTGCTGGAGATCTGGCGGGGGTCGACTATCACCAGCTCGATGCCAAAGGAAAGACGTCGTTGAAGGTGATCGGCGATCACAGCCGAGCCGTCACTCAGTTGATCTGCGATGGCGTTATCGCCAGCAATCTGGGGCGTGGTTACATCCTGCGCCGCCTGCTACGTCGGGTGGTGCGCCATGGACGCCTGCTGGGAATCAACAGGCCCTTTTTGGTGACGATGGGCGAGGCGGCGATCACGTTGCTTCAGGGTGCCTACCCCAGCGTTGTCGAGCGCCAGGAGGTGATCCTCGCAGAACTGCAGCGGGAGGAAGCCCGATTCCTGGAAACTCTTGAGCGGGGCGAAAAGTTGCTCTCGGAGCTGCTGGCGTCCAAGCCAATGCAGATCAGTGGTGTCCAGGCCTTTGAGCTGTACGACACCTATGGCTTCCCGCTGGAGCTCACCCAGGAAATTGCTGAGGAACAAGGCTTGGCTGTCGATCTCGACGGTTTCGAGGTGGCTATGGAAGAGCAGCGCCAGCGGGCAAAGGCCGCGGCGGTGAGCATCGATCTCACCCTCCAGGATGCGATCGAGCAGGTGGCCTCTGATCAGGCGGCGACTGCCTTCAAGGGTTACGAAGCCCTGGAGCACGCCAGCTGTGTCCAGGCGTTGGTGGTGAACGGTGAGCCTGCATCCCACGCTGTTGCAGGAGATGCTGTCCAGATCGTGCTCGACACCACCCCGTTCTATGGGGAGGGGGGTGGTCAAGTGGGTGATCGCGGTGTGTTGTCAGGTGGTGATGTGATCGTCACTGTTGATGCCGTCAGCCGGATGCGTGATGTTTTCGTCCATGACGGACGCATCGAACGGGGCCAACTGGCCGTGGGTGATCGCGTCAATGCCCAGGTGGATCGCACCTGTCGCAGGCGGGCCCAGGCCAATCACACGGCGACTCATCTGCTGCAGGCAGCGTTGAAGCAGGTGGTGGATCCAGGCATCGGTCAGGCCGGATCCTTGGTCGATTTCGATCGCTTGCGATTCGACTTTCATTGCCCCCAAGCCGTCAGCGCCGATCAGTTGGTGCAGATCGAAACCCTGATCAACGGCTGGATCGCCGAAGCCCATGACCTTGAGGTGCAAGAGATGGCGATTGACCAGGCCAAGGCTGCGGGGGCGGTGGCGATGTTCGGAGAGAAATATGCGGATGTGGTGCGCGTCGTTGACGTGCCAGGCGTGTCGATGGAGCTCTGCGGCGGCACCCATGTGGCGAATACCGCTGAGATTGGCCTGTTCAAAATCGTTGCTGAAAGCGGTGTTGCTGCGGGCATTCGGCGCATCGAAGCGGTCGCCGGTGCCTCTGTTTTGGCCTACTTGAATGAGCGTGATGCGGTGGTGAAGCAGCTAGGTGATCGCTTCAAGGCTCAGCCGGGCGAGATCGTGGAACGTGTCGCGGCCCTTCAGGCGGAGCTCAAAAGCATGGGCAAAGCTCTGTTGGCAGCGCAGGCCGAACTGGCGGTGGCGAAATCAGCGGCCCTGGTGTCCAAAGCCGTTGCGGCCGGGTCATGCCAGCTCTTGGTGGAGCGGCTCGATGGCATGGATGGGGCCGGCCTGCAGGGTGCCGCTCAGAGCCTTGCCGATCAGCTGGGTGATGGAGCGGCTGTGGTGCTCGGTGGTCTGCCCAATCCCGAGGACCTCGGCAAGGTGATCCTTGTCGCGGCTTTCGGCAAGCAGGTGATTGCCGCGAAACTGCAGGCGGGCAAATTCATCGGCGGCATTGCCAAATTGTGCGGGGGAGGGGGAGGAGGCCGTCCAAATCTCGCTCAGGCTGGTGGTCGAGACGGTGCCGCTCTCGATGGGGCGCTGGCTCAAGCTCGAGAGGATTTGAGCCAAACACTGGCAGCGATATCAGGCTGAGGGCGGACAGCTCGAAAGGAACAAGGCTGTTCCAATATTTATCTTTTAATTGTGCCATTCTAAGTGTTCAAAATGTCGGCCTTGATTGATGTCAGGTGACAGCAGTAGTGAATTCTTCTTTGCTTCAAGAGCATCTTTGCTATTCACGAGCTTGGTGGTGCAGGATCGCCAACGATGCTTCTCTCATAAGTTAAATCCACGCGATTAATGCCATGCCGGATGAACTCGCAAGCTGTTGATTGAGCGAGGCAATCTAGTGAATTGATTTTTTGATATTTTGGAGTGAGCGATGGGCTGGTGTGATCCATTGAATCGAAAAATTGTGATGATTAAAATCAGGATTTTTTGGATATCTGCAAATGTCTGGTTTTGATTTTGCCTGAAGTGCTGAGTCGATTTTGATCATTCATTCGTCTGAATCATGCGTTGTTGAATGATGGACGTGGCTTTGGCAGGTTCTGCTCGGTGTTCATTCAGCCTCTCTCAGCTGTCAGGCCACTTGGGCTTGTCCAGTCCTTTGCTTTGGGGGGTTGATCTGGATGTGGTGGATCGAATGAAGTTCAGTTGTTTTTCATCAATGCGGGACCTGTTTTGCGACATTGGTTCAAGCTATGGCACCAGGATGATTTTTGAGTTTCATTGTTTTTGGGAACTCCCTTCACAGCCCGGCTAACATTGGTTATCTAAGAACTGATTCCAGGCGAGATATGCCAGCACTGTCCGCTGAACAGCTGCATGAGATACCTCTTTTTACATCGCTCAATCCAGAGCAACTTGAGTTAATCCTTCACCGACATCGTGAAACGTCCCATCAGGCTGATCAGGTTCTGGTGATGGAACAGGATTGGGGCGAGTCGGTGTTCCTGATGATGTCCGGCCTCGCCAAGGTGCGGACTTATACGGCTGATGGTGATGAAGTCGTGATGTCTTTGCTTGGGCAGGGCGATGTGTTTGGGGAGATGGTGGCTCTAGAGGGCTCGGTGCGTTCAGCCGATGTTGTGACCTTGACTCCTGTTGAGTTGGTCAAGCTTCGTGTTCAGCCATTTTCCAGCCTTCTCAGGCAACAGGCTGGATTCGCCTTGGCCTTGGCCTCTTTGGAGACATCAAGATTGCGTGATTTGAATCGTCGCTTCGCGTTGCAGTCTGCGGATGCAACGTCACGATTGTTGGATGCTTTGGCTTATTTGGCTCGTAAAAGTTCCCATGATCAAGATCCACTCGCCCGAATTCCTTGCCTTGCACAACGTGAAATCGGTTTGCTGGCAGGGCTGGCCCGGGAAACAGCTTCGCGGACTTTAAGCAAGCTCCGCACCAGAGGTACTGTTGTTGAAGAGGATGGAACTCTGATGATTGTTGATTTGCAAGCCTTGATCAAGAGAGGGTTAGTTGATCCAGCAGAAATGAAAAAATAGAACTTTTTCAAAATTTATTGCTGTTAAGTTTGGTTCATTCTTCATCTTCATATAGAAATATTTGCCTCATGAGGCTAACAATTGTGCTTTTCTTCCTGCTCGTTGATGATGCGAGTGTGGTTCTATCGGAAGGCTGTTGTCGTGTTTCGATTAATGCACCGATCTCTTCGAGCAACGCAGGCTCTTCTTTCAAGAGAGGCGATAAAGAGCTTCGTTTGATTTCTAGTAATGTGCTGGCTTCGATGCAACGCACGGTTGCTGATCTCGGTTCTCCTGTATAGAATGACATTTCCCCTACCATGGAGACCGGGCTCAACGTGTTGAGTAATCGTTGATCTGACTGTCTCCCTTTAATGGCCTGCAAAGATCCTTTCAATAAGATGTAGAGACTTCCCCCTTCACTTCCTTCCTCAATAATTGTTTCTCCATTGCCGAATTCCCTTAATGTTGAGGTGATGACGAGTTGTTCGAGTTTCTCGTAGCTAAAATGTTCGAAGTAGCTGAGATTGCCAAGTGTTGAAATGAGTGCAACTGTCGATTCATTGATATCCTCGTTGATTGTGTTATGGGCGTTTTTTCTAACGATGACTTCCGTAATCGGATAAGGAATTCCATGCCCTTCTCGCTGCAGCGTGTACCAAATATGTTCAAGAATTTCACTGCGCAGGCTAATCCTTTGGAAAGGACTGCTTTGCCACATATAGATTTTATAGATAACAGCGCTCTCTCCAAAGTGATCAATCCGAACAACAGGTTTCGGTTCTTGCAGGATTTTTGAATGCTTGAGAAGAACAGACGTTAAAACAGCCATCGCCTGATGTGGTGGTAGTGAATAGTCGAGGCCGATGGTTAAGACCTGGCCGACGGGTCTATTGCGTCGAACCCGTTTCAGCCCAACGTTGCATAGTTGACTGTTGGGAATGACCACCATTTCGCCAGTCACAGTGAGTAAACGTGTTGTCATCAGGCGTAATGATTTAATTTCGCCGCAAACTTCATTGACTGAGACCCAGTCTCCTTCTTCGAACGGACAATCCAGTTCAAGGGAGAGTCCTGCAAAGAGATTTTTTAGGGTTTCTTGAGCTGCCAGGCCGATCACAGCTGTTAACACAGCTGATGTTGCGGCCAGGCTGACAAGGTTAATCGAAAAGTAATGTTGAAAAATAATAATGGTGATGATTGTCGAAGCCACCAGGAAGATCAAATCCCTTGCTATTTTCGCGATAGGCTTAAAAAGTTTTAAATCTACTGGGAGTTGAAGGAATGCCCAGACCATTAGTCGAGTGACTGCTAGAGAGACAATTAATTCGTCTGCTGCTTTCAGAGCTGATTCAAAGACGATGAAGGTGTTGGGTAAAATATTGTTACGTCCTGCTATCAAGATGTTGAAGAGTGTTGTTAGTAGAACAGCGATAAATGGTAGTCGTGATGGTGGTGGTGTGAATGAGTGTTGTCTGCAGAATTTTCCCAGCAGCAAAAGAACCGCAACGACCACGATGCCGATTGCAAGCTCAACGAAAATCGATATCATGATTTCAACGGGATCGTGGGCTTTCTGTTTTAGATAGTTTAGATAGTCTTTTGGATCACGTCTTTCGCGTTTGATTGTGCAAGCTTAAATTTGTTGGAAGTACGAATGGCGTTTAATCGCTGATTGCCGTGGCTCAGATAAATCTTTAATCTGGTGTAACAACCTTTTTCCGCGACGTCCGAGGTCTTGCTGATTCGTGATGCGTCAACCAAGATGATTGAGCCCGATCGGCTGCAGGAGATGGCGGGGCCGGGGGGGCTTGGATGTTGCATCCATTGATTCCTGTCACCGATGCGCTTGATCTTTTGATCTTGCTCTTGCTTGGTCATTTTCTGGGTGACTATCCCCTGCAGGGAGACAAGATGGCCGTGGAAAAGTGTCCTGGTTGCGACAAGACCATGAATTGGCGATGGTGGCTCCTGGCGCATTCCGCGACGCATGGATTTATAGTTGCCTGTCTAACCGGCATCCCGTCGATCGGTTTGGCTGAAGTGGGTGCGCATGCCGTGATTGATTACGGCAAATGCAAGCTTCGTTATTCCTTGTTGGTGGACCAGGCGTTGCATTGGCTGTGCAAAGTGTGTTGGGTGCTTTGGATTGCCTTGTGGTTCCCAGGCCTTTCTGCATAGATGGTTGGGATGGAATTGAGTTCCAGGCGATTGAATCTCTCCATCAGTCCAGCTTTGCAATGGGGAGTTTGATGTCTGCCTGAGTCACTTTTTGATGATCTTTTGTCTCGCCATTGTTGAACTTGCCTGCTCGCTCTGGATTGATTTTGCATCCTCCCAGCAATCTGCTCGGCTCTCTGGATGTTGATCAGCAAGTTGTTTGCCAAACTATTGATAGGCACGCTGTTCTGTCGTATGCAATTCACGCCGTTGCTAACCATGGTTTTTAGGCGAAGCGTGCTGCTTGCCGCCGTTGTGTTGTTTCTGCCGCTGGCATCCGCGCAGCAGAATCAACGCAATGTATTTCCCGGACGCCGGGTCGGTGGGGGCACCCGTGGTGAATGCAGTGCGCGTGTGTTGGCGCACCTGGTTCCCGAAACCAGTGTTTTTTCTCCTGCTCCGACGGGTGATCTGGCCCTGGTTCGTGGTCCTTCCGCCCAGCCCGTGCCCTTGGCTGTGACCTTCCGAGCGCAGCGCGGTGAAGCGGAGGAGGACCTTCGGCGTATGCCGGCGCGTCCAGCAGGAATCACCTTGCTCCGCGTTCCACCGATTCGGGAGGCCATGGTCTGGGAGTCTGCTTTTGCATGCGAAAGCGATGACAGCACAACAGCTGATGACTTGTCGTTTGTGGAAACAGCGTCTCCACCTGCCTTGAGTTTGCTTGTTGCTGTGTCCGAACCCGGGGACCTTCCCGTTCAGCAGGCCCTGGCTGGACTTCGGCAGCAATGTGGTGCTTCGGTTCCCACTGCTGAGACTCTGGCCAGTTTCGGATTAGCGGATCTCGCTACGGCTCAATGGCCGAAGCATCTGCCGGTGGATTGTCCAGATTCAGCTCGCTGACGTCCAGCCCCTGGTCCCGTCCTTTGATCGGGACCGATCCCCATGCCGTCAAGTCAAGGGTCTTGAGAAAGTCTGGTTCCAGCAGGTCTTGCGTGTCTTTGGAGAACAACACGCGCACAACACCATGATGCCTTTGTTTGTTGATGCTCTCCAGTCGTGAAGCACAGTTGACGGTGTCACCGATGACGGCATATTCGATTCGCTCAGAACTGCCCATGGATCCAACCAGTACTTCGCCTGAATGAATGCCTACACGCATGCGCATCGCAGGTGCACCATTGAGTTGGAATGTTGCATTCAGATCCTGGAGTCCAGTGTTGATTTCAATCGCGGCTTCGATTGCCGCACGAGCGTCACCCCTTGGATTTTGTTTAAGGGGAACACCGAAGACGGCAAGCATTCCGTCACCCGTGAATTTATTCACCATTCCGCCCCGTCTTGTGACTGCTGGGATGCAGATTGCCATTCCCTGATTCAGCCAGTTCATCAGCTCACTTGGACTCAATTGTTCTGAAACACTGGTAAATGATGCGGTGTCTGTGAACAGAACCGTAACTGGTAGCAGTTGTCCTTCAAAACGTCCGTTGCTTAACAAGGACTCGCGTTGATTCCAGAGTTGTTGCGCAACTGCTGGTGAGGTGGTTTGTCCTAAAAGTCGGCGGATCTGTTGTGTGTGGTGTTGATTGAGTACACCCCGCCGGATCCATGCAGACCCTCCCATGCTCAGCAGCCCTGTGACCGGTAATGCCATTCCGACCCAGCGGTGATTCAAGAGCAGAACCAGCAAGCCTCCACTTAGAGCCAGCGTCAGCAGGCTCACGATGAACACACTCCTGCGCAATGACGGGATGGCCTCCCCACAGATCAGCCCGACGGATGCACAGATCAGCACAAGCAGCACATTGCCCCATCCCGGCATGATCCAACCGATGTTCAGCGTGTTGTTGTGATGGTCCAGCAATGTCGCGATGCGGTTGGCATGGATCTCGACACCACTGATCTGAAAGGATTCGGCGCCATGACGAAAGCGGCTGTGTGGCACTTCGAACAAATCTCGAAGTGATGGTGCGGCACTGCCGATCAGCACGATCTGGTTCTTGATGGCCTCGTCAGGGATGTCTCCGCTGAGGAGTTGGTTCAGTGAAAAACTTGCGTAGCTCCCTGGTTCCCGAAACAGCAACAGGCGTTGCCAGCCCCACCCCGCATCCACGGCACCGTGATAACCACCGCCATTGGCGCTGACCCAGGCATCCCTGTGACGCCCCTGTTCCAGGTCCTCTCGGATTCGCGTTGATCCTGTGGCAACTTCGATCACGCGCATCGGGAACGACACCGTCGCCTCGTCCTGGCCGCCCACATGCACCAAATCCCGGCGAAGAATACCGTCACCATCGAGGCTGAGATCGTTGTAGGACTGCCGGTGAGCGGGCGTTCCCGGGACTGCACCAATGTCGGCAGCGGCGTTGAAGATCGAAATCAGGCGTGGTTGTTTGCTGAATCGATCCCGTAAACATTGCTGATTGGGGCCTACACCCTTGTCGCGATAAATATCGAAGCCGATCGCCCTGGCGCCATGGGTGTTGAGGGTGTCGATCGCCTGGCAGAACAAGCCATCTTCAATGGGCCACCCGTACTTTTTGATGTCACGTTCCTGAATTTGGATCAGGGTGATGGGGGTCTTCTCGCCAGATTCTGCTGAGCGTTGACTGGTGACCAGGTCATAGAGGAACAGGTCGATCATCTGGGCCAGTCCAGTGCTTCGTAGAAGGACCAGAACAAATGCTGCAAGAAGTGCTGGTCCGATCCGCTGGGTCAATTGTGTGAACTGTTTCATTCTTCCAGCGAAGCGATCACTCTGGTCATTCAATTTGCAAGCAATCTAGATCGATTTAGAGTCCAGGTCTTAAGACTGTCAATTTGTCATCCTGAGCGCATCGACGGCTTTAGCTTCTCTTGTTCTGATGGTGTACTGAGTACTTGATCCATCATTCTTGCTCACTCAGAGTGAGATTGAAAATCAACGGATTGTCTCAGCATTGTTCAGGCATGAAAATTGGTGGACCGAATCAATTTGTCTGGTTGGATTGATCCTGGATTTAGGTGATCTGCAAACGATCTTATAAGTATCTTCTGGGTGACGATGAAACTGAACAATCTGATCGGGTGTTTGCCGATTAT
Organism: Synechococcus sp. AG-670-F04; assembly: GCA_003211515.1. Classification (GTDB taxonomy): domain Bacteria; phylum Cyanobacteriota; class Cyanobacteriia; order PCC-6307; family Cyanobiaceae; genus Parasynechococcus. The sequence continues at coordinate 19,642 of QCSN01000019.1, read as the reverse complement.
TGCCAGGATTATGACGACGGATTTTATTATCGAGATCCGATGATGATTGAAGTGATTAGGATCTTCAAGGGGCTGAGATTATTTTTCCAGATAGGTGGTTTGTCCCAGGCTCAGGCGGAGGTGGTCCATCAACAGTCGTGCATCGGAAATGCTGAGAGAGTCACTTTGAATGGCTCGTTCTGAGACCTTCCTGAGCCTTTCGAGCAGCAGCTCTGGGTCATGTTCCATCATCTTCAGCACATCAGCGTTGGTGTCGCCGCGGAGAACGTGATCGAGTTCGTAGTCGCTGCCCCGATCACTGAGCCTGATGTGGACGGCGTTGGTGCTACCGAAAAGGTTATGTAGATTGCCCATCACTTCCTGATATGCGCCACCAAGAAACATCCCAATTCGGTACGGCTCGTTAGGGTCAAGTGTGTGAAGTTCTAGAAGCGATTTTGTCTGTCCGCCATCGATGAAACGTGCAAGTTTGCCATCAGAATCGCAGGTGAGATCAGCAAAATGACCGAGTTGCGTTGGCCGTTCTTCCAGTCGATGGATCGGCATCAACGGGAAGAGCTGATCGATGGCCCAGGTGTCGGGAGCGGAGCGGAAGACGGAGAGATTGGCGTAGTAAGTGCAGGCCAGTGCCCGTTGAAGGCCGCGTAGATCGTCGTGGACAATCTCGTCATCCGGTAAACGCTGACTGATCTCTTTGGCGCAGGTCCAGGTGAGCTGCTCGGCCAAGGCACGCTGGCTGAGACGGATATAGCCCAGGCGGAAGGCTGCCAGTGCATCATCTTTGAATTTGATTGCATCGTTCCAGGCCTCCTGCATCAGGCTGGTATCGGCGCTCTCGAGGTTGCGGACCCGCTCAAGGGTTTCGCGGAGATTGCGGACTGGTAGCGGTTCGTCCGTTTCCTCGTCAGGCTCCTCACCTGGAGTGCCGCTGCACCCGAGCACGTTGAACACCAGCACGGAAAAATGGCTGGCGATGGCTCGGCCGCTTTCACTCACGAGGGTGGGTACCGGCACCCCATGGGTGTGGCAGCACTCTCGAACTGTGGCGACGACATCGTTCGCATAGTTTTGGAGGGAGTAGTTGGTGGAGGCGGCACTGGCAGTGCGGCTGCCGTCGTAATCGATTCCGAGTCCGCCACCAACATCCAAAAAGCCCATGGGCGCCCCGAGTTGGGTGAGCTCCACGTAGATCTGCCCAGCTTCCTGGAGCGCATCCTTGAGGACAGCGATGTCGTTGATCTGGCTGCCGATATGGAAGTGCAGTAGCCGAAGGTCTTCGAGCAGGTCTGCCTGCTCGAGCGCACGCACGGTCTGCAGCATTTCAGACAAGGACAGACCGAATTTGGCCCGATCGCCAACGGAGCTGCCCCACCGCCCCGTGCTGCGGCTCGACAGCTTGGCGCGGACACCAATGAATGGCGAGGCGCCAAGGTCTTTGCTGGCCGCGATGATCCGTTCCACCTCGTCGGCCTGTTCGATCACGACGACTGGCTTGTGTCCAAGTCGTCTGGCGAGGATGGCCGTCTCGATATAGCGCCGGTCCTTGTAGCCGTTGCAGATGAGCAGCGCATCTGGGTTCTGCGTCAGGGAGAGCGCGATCAGCAGTTCCGCTTTGCTTCCCGCTTCAAGGCCGAAGTTCCAACGGTTGCCCCGTTCAACCAGGTGCTCCACCACATGCCGCTGCTGGTTGCACTTGATTGGAAAAACACCTTGATATCTTCCGCCGTAGTCGTAGTGCGCGATAGCGCGATCGAAGGCGGCATGCAGCCGCTCGAGCCGGTCTTCGAGGATGTCGTCGAAACGGATCAGCAGCGGGGGATGCAGATCCCGTGCTTCCAGGCCTTTCAGCAGGTCCACCAGATCCAGTGAGCCACCCCGGTCACCCCGTGGTTGCACCACGACATGCCCGCGGGAGTTGATCGAGAAATAGGGCTCCCCCCAGCGATCAAGCCCATAGAGCTCAGCACTGCGGGAGACGGACCATGACCGTTCCGTTCCGGTCAGCACCATGGCTCAGGCGGACAAACAAACGAAAGATAGGGTTTTGTGTGCTGGTCGTGCTTGCCAAGAGGGCGGGCCAGCGTTGACGATGACGGCGCTTTTCCGTAAAAAGACCCATGGCTGAACGCACTTTTGTTGCCATCAAGCCCGATGGCGTCCAGCGTGGGCTGGTGGGAGAGATCCTCGGTCGCTTTGAACGCAAGGGTTTCAAGTTGGTTGGTCTGAAGCAGATCACCCCCAGCCGAGAACTGGCTGAGCAGCATTACGGTGTGCACAAGGAGCGTCCTTTCTTCGCAGGTCTGGTGGAGTTCATCACGTCCGGTCCTGTGGTGGCGATGGTCTGGGAGGGCGATGGTGTGATTGCCAGTGCTCGCAAACTGATCGGCGCAACCAAGCCACTGGAATCAGAACCCGGCACCATTCGCGGTGATCTTGCGATCAACATCGGTCGCAATGTGATCCATGGCTCTGATGCGCCGGAAACAGCTTCCTTTGAAATCGGCCTTTGGTTTGACGCCTCTGAACTGAATGATTGGACTCCCTCTGATCAGACCTGGCGCACTGAAGATTGAGTTCAGCGACGAATTCGGTGACACCCTTGGGTGGAGTGTTGCCGGATTCTCTTGAGCAAAGCGCTTCTGGTTGGTTCCTGCCTTTTGGTGTCCACTGTGGTGTTGTCACCACTGGGCAGGGCCACATCTGAACCAACGGTGGTGGAGGTCCCCAAGGGTCCTGCCTTTGTGAAGCCTCCATCGGAGTCTGAGATCAAGGCGCGCAAAGGCCTAACGCTGAAACAGGATTCCCTGCTCCGCACCACCAAGCCAGGTCGGATGCAGGTCAAGCTCAGCGATGGTCGGGAGTTCCGCATGGGTGGCAATGCCTTGCTGCGCCTGAAGCCCAGGTCTGTTCAGCTCCTGAAAGGATCGATCATCGGCTGGATCAAGCCTGGATTGAAGCGGAATCAACCATTTACCATCCAGACACGCCTGGCAACAGCCTCGATCCAGGGCACCACAGTGTTCATCGAACTCACCGATGACGTCTTCAAGGTGTTCAGTTGGGAGGGCCGTGTCTTGGTCACAACAAGCTCTGGCGATCAGTTCCGTTTGGAGAGTGGCCAACAGCTTCTGCTTGACTTGACCCAGCCTGTGCGTTCGGTCTCGGGTGATCGCTTCGGCGACGACGACTATGGCGATGGTGGGTATGGGGCCAATGACGCTGGCGACTTGGATTCAGCTGTCGAGACCTTTGAGTGGTCGTCTCCTCAGCGGATCAGTGAGGCCGAGGTGCGCCAACGCATGCAGAACAGTCAGCTGATCAACGGTTTTTCAACACCCCTCGACACCCTGCCGGAGATTGAGCGTGAGCTGGGAGTTCCAGCAGCGGGCTCTTCGCAGCGTCCGTCACCGCCGTGAACCGGATCATCATTCCCTTGCTCTGGCGGCTGGGAATCCTGCTGCCGTTGCTGTTGCTTCCCTGGCTCAGCGGGCTGGATTCACTCAGCCGCCAGCTGCTGTTCCAGCTGCGCGGTCCACGCCCGATTGCCGAATCCCTGACGCTCCTGGCGATCGATGAAGCCTCTGTGGATCCGGAGCTGTCTGAATTCGGTCGCTGGCCATGGCCGCGCGCTTTGCAGGCGGAGTTGGTGGCCAGGGTGCTGGAACTGGGGGCGCAGCGAGTTGTCTTCAATATCGTCCATTCCGGCATCAGCCCGTATGGCATCGAGGATGACGAGGCCTTTCTGCGTCGGCTCAAGCCCTGGCTCGATCGGGTTGTATTTACTGCCCATCTGGTGGAGCAGAAGCGTGATGGGATGGAGGAGGTTCAACTCCGACAGACCTCGATTCCGGATGTTGCTGTAGGCCTGTCCAATACCGTTCTTAATGAATTTGGTGTGGTGAAGGCTATTCCAGGCCTGCGCATCCTTCGCGAACGGCTGGCGGATTTTCCACCGCCGTACCCAGCTCCACTGGCCCATCTCGCCGCCGGAATCAACGCTGCTGATGGCATCTACGGCATTGATTTTCTTGGACCCGCCGGCCAGCTTCCATTAGTGACGCCACAGGACATCGACAATCTGGGAGATGGGTTCTGGAGCAACCAGGTTGTCGTGTTTGGAGCAACGGCTCCGACCCTGGGCGATCAGCTGGAAACCCCGTTTGGTCTGGTTAGTGGTTCTGAAGTGCTGGTGGCTGCCATGTCGGGGCTGTTGGAGGGGCGAGGCTTCAGGGAGCCTGAGCCTTTGGTTCTGGGTGGCCTTTTGCTGCTTTGGACGCTCCTTTGCGGTTGGCGGATCGGCGCAGGCAGCGTCGCCCTGATCACCTTTCGGCACAGTTTGATTTTGATCGTTTTGGCGGCGGGAGTCACCGTTGCCGCTTGGAGTTGGGGCTGGTGGCTGCCTGGCACAACGCTCGTTCTGGCACCCTTACTCGGAGGAGGGATCCGCACGCTCGCTCAGTACCGCGTTGAAAACGTTCAGCGCCGTTTTTTGAAATCGGTCTTGTCCAGCCGGATCTCCCCGACGTTGATGCAGGACATGCTGCTGTCCGGGCAGGAGATGTGGACCCAGCTGGGCGGCCGACGGACGCACTGTGTTGTGCTCTTCACCGACCTTGTCGGTTTCACGGCACGCAGCAGTGTGATGGAGCCCGAAGCGCTGTTTCAGCTTCTCAATCGTTATTTCGAGGCGATTGCTGCGCCGGTGCTGGCTGAGCAGGGCCTGCTGGACAAATTCATTGGTGATGCATTGATGGCTGAATTCGGCGTGCCCCAACATCGGGGCGAGCGGGAGGAGGCCCTGGCTGCAGTGCGGGCTGCTCTGGCGATGCAGGACAACCTGTCAGCCTTGAACGTTGATTTGGAGAGGGAGGGGCTGGAGCCACTGCGCCAGGGGATCGGCATCCATGTGGGCGAGGTGATCGCAGGCAATCTGGGCTCCAGCCATCGGTTGGAATACACCGTGATCGGTGCTCCGGTGAATCTCGCCAGTCGGCTGGAATCGCTCACCAGGAATTTCCCTGAACATCCGATCCTGATGAGTGATGCTGTGCGCACCCTGCTCGGCGATGAGGTGCAGGTGGAAAGCTTGGGACGGCATCAGGTGAAGGGCTGGCCTGAGCCGATTGAAGTGTTCGGATTGATCCGTTTGAATCGTCCCTAGGCAGCCCCAGAGGACAAGACCTGAGGGGCTTTACCAAGGTGTGCTGATCAAACTGAAACCGGCCCAGTAGTAGGGCGTGCGCTCTGCGATGTTGGCGTTGGTTGCCCGCAGAGCGGCCACCTGCGCTGATTGCAATGCCTGGGCCTTCGTGGAGCTGCTGGGCAGCGCTTGGTAGAAGTTCTTCATCAATGTTGCTGTGGTCTTGTCGTTGATGGACCACAGCGTTCCGATCGCCGATGGGATGCCTGCCTTGAGAGCGAGGCCGGCAAAACCATTGGCAGCGTCTTTGTCTCCCAGGGCTGACTGGCAGGAGCTGAGCACGATCAGATCGGCACCTGATTGCCTCCAGGCAATGGTGTTCAGAGCGTTCAATTTGAGTTTTTGATCCCAGAGTTGGATGTAGGAGGCATCCGCCTTGCCCGGCCTGAACTGGGAATGGGTGCTGATGTGCAGGGTGGAATAGGGCGTTGAAGCAATTTGTTGATTGATTTTGCCCTGGGTGAAGTTGTTGTTTTCCAGCCGCTTCACAGTCCAGTTGTTTGGACGTTGCGCATTCAGGCTCTGGTTAAGAAGATTGAGTTCCTTAGTTGCGCCTGGGAGAGGAGGAATGGTGCTGTCTTGGAAGGTGCTTGCTCCCATGGCAAGCAGGGTGCCAGATTCAAAAGGCTTGTATGTGGTCTCGATCAGGTTGAAGGCTGGAATCCTGGCCATTGCATAGGATTCGATCAGATATTTATTGTTGTTGGAGAGAGCGGGTAAGGCCAGATCTTTGATTCCATCACCCAAGCAGAAGAGAAGAAGATTGATCCTGGCGTCCTTGAGTTCTTGTTCATAGGGTTTGATGATCCAATCGTAGAGCTGTTGCCCTGTTTCTTGAGTGACTGCCTGATTCAGGCGGAGAATGCTGGTATGAAATCTTTGCGCTGTTTCGAATAACAGAGGATCTGTCACTTCGTAGAAATCTTTGACGATTGGTGTGCCATCAGGCGTGATCAGAACCAGGTGCAGATGGGTTTTGCGGGGGATGACGTAAAGCAGGGCTGAGCCTGTGCCGGTGATAGCGCTCAGACGGCTGAGCTCGGCGGCGGTTTGATCAGCTGTTTTACTCACCGTCGCCAGATCTTCTTTGAAATAATCTTCAAATTCTTTCTCTCTGTCGCGCTCCATTTGCAGCACTTTCTTGGTCAATTCTGGTGATGTTTGGGCGTATCCGGGCGATGCGATCAGCGTGATCCCCCCGTTGATAACGGTCGCGATGATCAATGCTGCGAGGGCGCGATGCATGTTGCGGACGTTTCTCTCTTCAAGAGATAGCTTTAACCGAGCGATTTGGCGCTCTTTGCGATTGTGCAGCTTTGTGCAATCAGAAGCGATATCGGAGGTTGCTGTAAAGGCCATTGCCCAGCATCCAGTCGTTCCAGATGCCGGGCGAGTCATCGGTTTTGAAGCTGTCGACCCAGCCGAGTTCAACCACCCAGCGCCCATTGCGGTAGCGACCGATCAGTCCGCCTGATCCAACGGTGTCTCGAAAGACGGTCCGGTTCACTTCGGTATGGACGCCGCCCATGCCGATGAATGGCACAAGCGAGAGGCTCTGGTTGTTGTTTTCCCAGAGGTTCCAAACCAGTTCGCCGCTCGTCAGCCAGCCGCTGTCTCCACTGACGAGACTGCCGGGGAAGCCCCGCAGGCCGGTGTCGCTCCCGAGGACGAAACCCATGCTGCCGGGCAGAGGGTTGAAGGCCACTTGCCCGGCAGCGCGGAGATTCAGTGTTGTGTTGGTTGCCAATGGCCACGAGATGTCGGCCAGCCCACCGATCGCGCGCGCAGTACCAACGTCGATGCCAAGCCTGTTGAGATTGCTGAGATGGTCGTTTGGGGTGACGCCCGCCAGTCCTTGCATGGCGTAGAGATTGGCTGACCAGAAGCCTCGTCCCGTGATGCCACTCAGGTTTGTCGACAGTTTCAGGTAGCCGGTGCGTGTCCATGGATCCCATCGTCCATCGGTTTCGATGAAGTCGGAGCCGCCAGCGATGAGGGGGATCTGGGGGCGGCCTCCAGATTCGAAGCTGTCTGTTCGGTTTGCTGAAATCCCCGCCGCAGCGCTCCAACTGAAGGACTGACTGCTCTTGAGGGTGGTGTCCAGTTGCAGCAATCCCTGCAGTGTGCGAAAGCTGAAGTTGTAGGCCGGCTTGCGAAATTCAACGAAGCGTCTGTAGCTGTAGCCGAGGGAACCGGTCAGGGACCAGTCGCGGCTCAAGGGCCAGCTGTAGGTGGAGGTGATCACACCAGTGCCGAGTTCCAGCTGGCCGTCAGCGTCGAGCTCAAGAAACAGCAGGCCGGTATCTCCCTGACGGAGCAGATCGTTTTTCAGCAGTGTTGTGGTTGCACGCCATTCACCACTGCCTGCGTTGCCGCTGTTGCTCAGTTCGAGATCTCCCTGGAGGGGGGATTGCGGTGCAGGGGTAACCCGCAAGCTGATCACAGCCTTGGTGGGATCACTGCCAAGACGTCCCATGTTTCCCTTGATCGACCCAACGCCGTTGCGTCGCACCTCGAGCAGGGCTTCTTCCAGGCTCGGTAGGTGCAGCACTTCCCCGACAAGAGGGTTGAGTTGCTGTTCCACCCGTGATTGCAACGCCGCGTCGTCGCTGCTGATCCGCAATTCGCTGATGGTTCCCAGCACCAGCTCGAGGGCGCCCGGCGGGGGAGTCTTCACCACATACACGCGGCTGTTGATGTAACCGTCCTGGATTAGACGCGCCGTCAGAGCAGAGGCACAGGCATTCAGTGTGCTGACCGGTGATGGTCGTTCACAGCCAGAGAGGATCAGATCCAGATCTTCAGCTGAAAAAGGTATGGTCCCCTGGATGGGAGGGCGCCAGCCGGGCATCGGTTGTGTGTTCTCCGCGCCATCCCGATCGATTGCGTCGTCGCTGGGCGCTTTAGGAGGTGCGGGCTCAGGGATCAACACAGGCGTCTGATCATCCGATCGACGACGCTGCTCCGCAGGTTTGTTGGGCAGGCGAACAGGACCGGGCTGGAGGGGTGGTTCAACCAGCTGGGCCAGGAACAACACGTTTGCATCACTCTGTCGTGATGATTCTCAGTGAATTCAGCTGGAAAACCAGCCCTGTAGTTAGCCAGTATTGGAAAAGACGAAAAATTTCTCAAAATAAGACTCAAAAGTCTTATTGCTCCATTGTGTCTCGGCACTACGATTTTGTTGGATCTTCTCCTAAGTAAGCGTGTCTGCGGCTGTGTCCAGGCCTGGCGTTGTTGCTCTTGTATGGGCAACGACATTGTTTGGTTTCGGCCTGATCGTGCCGTTGGACGCAAGCGCTGATGTTCGCGCAACGAATGGACGCAAAGGGCTGGGCACCTTGGTGAATGGCAAGCGGGGTGGCCGTTGCCGCTCTGGTGTGTGCCGCGTCAGTGGTGGTACAAAATCAGGCCGCAATCAATTTCATCGGTTCGGCCGTTTTGATACACGTGGCAAGATTCGCTCGGTCAAATTTGATGTTGGCAATTCCAAGAATGTGATCGTTGGCGTGACATCGCCCCGCGGTACATTTATTAATAAGATGATCAAAATGTCATCGAAAGCCAACCTCTTTTGGTTGTCTCCCGGTGGTATTCATTTGGGCCGTGGTGCAGGTTTTGTCAATATTCCCCGGCTGAATCTCAGTACGGCACGAATGCTTCGGCTGGGCGATGGTGTGTTTGATGCCTTCAATAGTTCAGCGGTTCAGTTGAAGCAATTCGGGGATGATCCAAGGCCTGGTGCGGATGGATTTCAGGGCGCCGTTCAGGGATCAATTCAGCGGGACGGTGGCTCAATTCCTGGAATTCAACTGGACGGAATTGAGATCAGTATCGATCAGGAGCTGCTGCTGGATGCTCCTGGGGGCCGTGTGGATGTGCGCAACAGCAGCCTGTCGGTGAGCTCCGCTCAAGGAGACGCTGGCCGGATGACGCTCAGCGGAGACGCCATTGATGTGGATGGCCGATCGCAGTTGTTGGCGCGAGGTCGCGAAGGTGGCGGGCTGATTCAGATCGGTGGCAGCTGGCAGAACAGTGATGCGTCTGTGCGTCAGGCGACGACGACCAGTGTGGCGGCGGGTGCCTTGATCGATGCGTCGGCAACACTGCGTGGTGATGGCGGCGAGATTGTGGTTTGGAGTGATATTTCTGCTGTCGATTCCATCACGGATGTAGCTGGTACGTTCTTTGCAAAAGGGGGGCGAGAAGGGGGTGATGGTGGCCGAATTGAGACCTCAGGGGCGACATTGTTGCTCGCTCCGAACCTGAAGATTGATGCGTCGGCGTTGAATGGAGACGCTGGTTTGTGGCTACAAGATCCTTTTAATTATGACATCACTTCTGCCCCGGCGGGTACGATCTCGAGTAGCTTAGATAGTGGGACGAATGTCACGATTAGTACTGCGGTTCAGAATTCTTCGCTTGGTTCGTCAACTGACAGCGGTGATCCAGGGAATATCACACTGGCTTCGCCTATCAGCAAGACAACTGGCCCTCCAGTGACATTGACGTTTGAGGCGGATAATGATGTTGTTCTCAATGCAGCGATTTCTTCGACGGGTAGCGCTTTGAATGTGGTGGCCAAGGCTGCGGGTCAAATTATTCTTGATCAAGAGAAATCGATTGAAACGAATGGTGGCGATATTGTGCTTTGGTCGAATACAGGCAATAAACAGTCTGGATCGGGTCAGCACTTCATTCGTTTGAATCCAGGGTCCTCGTTGACTTCGGAGGGTGGCAAGATTGTTTTGGCAGGAGGGCTTGATACGAACTCTGATGGTTATCCCGATGGATACGCGTATGTCGGTGATGTTGTCCGGTCAGCAGGATCGGTCTTTGCTGGAGACCCGCTGCAGTCCGGTGTCAGTTTGGGCAGCGTGCGTGATCAAACGGGTGCACGCATCACGATCAATTCCGGTGGCGGTGATGTGATTATCAGCGGACGTTCGGGTGTGGCCAGCACCCAAGCCGATGGTTTTGGCTCGCAGCGGGCTGTGGTGATTGATGCGGGTTCAGGGTCAATTCAGATCGAAGGTGATCAGGTTGCCGCAGGTGGTGGCGTTGGCTTGCGCTTTGGCAATCTTGATTACTACCCAGACGTGGCAATTACGAGCGGGAGTACGTCCACGCCTGCAATTCAAATTGTTGGTACGTCGGTGAATAATCGTGGCGTCTGGTTGGGTGATGGTACCGGTGATTCTTCACCAGCAGGAACAGTTTTATTGCAGAGCACTGCCAACAGCGGCGGTGGGATCACGTTGGAGGGTTCATCATCACAAACGTCAGGAGATACACCTGGCATTGCTCTCTCGGGCACAGATACGAATGGCTTCCAGGAGTATCAATTTATATCGAACGGAGGAGAGATTCTCCTGGTGAGCAAGCGGGATACAGCGAATTCGAAGATATCGGTTCGATCAGAGACGTTTTTAGGTCGCCGTAAAAATGCGACTGCCGTTCAAGGAGTGACTCCGATTGAAGGGGCATCTTCTGTTAACACAACTTTTCAAGCCGATCGCAAGATTTCGTTCAAGAAGCATGTGGAGGGTGTTGGCTCAATCGTTATCAAGCCTTTTACGGCGGGGAAGAGTATTGGATTGGGAACCAGTTCTGGGGCCGATTTGGAAATTGAAGGCCTTACAGAGATTGATAACACACACTCACTCTTAACGATTGGTGATGCAAACACCAATGGAATTGCATCGACTTCGCCGATTTCTTTGACTGCTCCGACGATTTTTATATCGGGCTCAGATGCGCTTAGTTTTACTGGAAATTTGACGTCGACGAAAAATTTAACGCTTGATGTTGCGGGCAATTCGTCGGTCGGTGTTTTGAATCTTGGTACAGGATCGTTGACTAAGGAAGGTGCTGGAATTCTCAATCTCACGGCGACGAATTCTTACTCAGGAGCCACAAATATCAATACTGGAACGTTGCAATTGTCGAACACAGGAGCTCTCGGCACCACAAGTGCATTGAATTTTGATGGCGGTACGCTCCGCTTTTCAGCAGCGGCTTCAATCCCTTCGGGAACTGCTTTTGTTCTAAACAGCGGTGGTGGTGTCTTTGAGGTTGATCCTGGTCTTGCGATCAATGTCAGTCGTGCCATCAGTGGCTCCGGTGCGCTGACCAAGACAGGCTCCGGAACGCTCACGCTTTCTGGGATCAACACGTATTCAGGTCCAACCGCTGTCAGTGCCGGCACGTTGACGGTGACGGGTGAGGCGCCTGCGACGGCGACCTGTGCGTCCGGTGCCAGCTCCAATATTTGCCCAACACCAGCTCCGGCTCCGTCGCCAGATCCGGCACCGACTCCCGATCCCTCTCCCACGCCGGATCCGACGCCCACACCGAAACCAGCGCCTGCACAGCCTGGCGCTGGGCTACCCAATGCTCCAAAACCCGGAAGTCCACAACAGCCTGGTACACCCAAACCCGGTACTCCTCAACCAGGCGCATCAGTCCCCACAACACCCAAACCAACTCCTGCAAAGCCTGGGCCAGGGCAACCCGTTGCTCCAAAACCAACGCAACCTTCAGGGCCTAAGCCAGTACAAAGTGATGACAACAACGGTGGTGTCGTAGAAGGCGGTGTCGGAGAAGGTGGCGGCGGCGGCAAGGGTGGCAAAGGAGATAAAAACGATGACAAACCCTCCGGAGCAAAAGGCGGCAAGGGCAGCAAAGGCGACAAAGGAGATAAAGACCTCGACAAACCCTCAGGCGGTGAAGGCGGACAAGGCGATCAGGGAAATCAAGGCGATCCGGCCAACGACAAGTCCGGACAAGGCGATAAACCCGAGCAAGGGGATAAACCGGAGCAACCCGCAGATCTTGGCGATGGCCCTGTGCAAGGACCAGACGGCAACAAGCCATCAACCATCACGGATGTTCCACAACAGCCTGGCGGTCAACAACAGCCTGGCGGTCCACAAAAGACTGGTGGACCACAACAGCCTGATGGTCCACAACAGCCTGGTGCACCCAAACCAGCTCCGGCACAGCCCGGCGCATCACTCCCCCCCCCCACCGAAACCAGCGCCTGCATCAACGGATGAGCGATTCCTTCGCGATTCCAAGGATGTGGAAGAGGCCATGGTTTTGGTGGAAACCGCAGCCAACACCAACCCGCTCAACGCGCAGGCCGGCAACGCACAGCTGCCGTCTCGCCCCGCGCCATCGACTTCGCCCCCGCCGTCTCGCCCCGCACCATCGGCTTCGCCCCCGCCGTCTGGCCCCACGGCATCGGCTACCCCTTCGGATGGATTGCAAGATTCCACCCGATCTGATGCTCCGGCGCCGGTATCGATCGCTCCATCGAATCTGGAAGGGCCCGGTCTGAAGGTGAATCTTTCCCTGAATGATTCTTTTCAGGTTGTTGAGCCTTCCACTCCCCCTGTTTCAGGCGGAACTCAAACGGATTCGCCCCGCGCAGCCACGACTGTTCGAGCCAATACCAATCAACTTGAATCAAACAATTCTGAGAACACTTCATCGGATCTGACCGGCGGGCCAGCGACTGAAGTGGAATCAGACAAGTCCGAGAACACTTCAGCGGATCTGGCCGGTGACACACCCGCTGAGGCGGAATCTTCCGGTGATGCTGTTGTGAAGTCAGGCCCATCGTCAACGATCGCGGTTAAACAAGTTGATTCTGCGCAGGCGCGCGAGAACGTCGATCGCAGTGATGCTGTTGCCACTCAAAGGGCTGTACGTTCTTTAAATCTTCCTGCCTCTGCGCTTCAGAAGCAGTTGTCGACGGCTGATGTTGTGAAAGGCCTGCAACAACTCAAACAGCAGATTCAAAATTTCAGAGGTCGATGAACGGATGTTGTCTTCCTCGTTGACGTCTGTACTGCGCTGCTCTGCACTCTGTTGCTGCATCAGTTGTGGTGTGTTGCTGCACGACCTGTCATTTGGGCTCGGGGCTTCGCTGGCACAAGTTCAGACAACAACTCCTCTGAAGCAGTCCGCTTTGCGGGAGCCGGTTTTCAACCGAAGCGCTTACAACCCTGCGGTGCTGCATGTGCGCTTCACAGAAGCAGTGGACCGCACATTGGATTCCGCAGCAGATGCATTTCTCGATCTCACGCTGATACCCGCATCAGGCAAGGTTGAAGGTCTTCGGGTTGAACTGTCCAAGTCAGTTTTTCTGCAGAAATTGCGTGGTCTCTATCGGCAGCTCTCGCGCCAGGAATCCCTGCAGGTGGATGATCCGTCGTCGCCTTCGCGTCAGTTGCATGCGCTGCTGATTGAGGGGATCACGCCGATTCTTGAACGGGAAAAAATCACAACCATCCTCCTTGCCGCCGATCGAGGGCTGCAGGCTGTTCCGTTTGCGGCGCTCAGTGACGGGCAACGCTTTTTTGGTGATCGTTACGCCTTTGCGATTACGCCATCCCTTGCATTGACGGAATTCAATGCGGCGAACAATCCCGATCAACGCTTGCTGGCCTTTGGCGCATCGGAATTCCAGGGTTTGTCGGATCTTCCCTTGGTGCCACAAGAACTGAACCGTATTTCCGCTGCGGCTGGGAAAGATCAGTTCCTCAATCGAGAGTTCACCGCTTCCGCTCTGATTGAGAAGGCCGGTTTGTCGCGGTATGACCAGCTGCATGTGGCCACCCATGCTGAGTTCAAACCGGGTGGCCCTCAGGCGTCCCAGCTCCATTCCGGTGCCGGCCCGATTTCGATGAGTGAGTTGGCGTCCTTGCGTCAGAAACGCCAGGGGATTCCCTTGGATCTCGTCGTGTTCAGTGCCTGTCGTACGGCGCTTGGTGATGCAGAGGCGGAACTCGGTTTCAGTGGTTTGGCCTTGCAGGCCGGCGCGCGCAGCGCGATCGGCACGCTCTGGTATGTGGACGACGTCGCGACATCGGCGTACTTCGTGCAGATGTATCGCTTTCTTGCCGATGGCATCCCCAAAGCAGAAGCGATGCAGATGACACGACAGGCCTTCGTTCGAGGTTTGGTGCGACTGGATGGAAATCAGGTGCTGGGGGTGGGTGATGTTGCCCTTTTGAGTGATCTCAACCCGCTGCAGCAGCGCCGTGCGGCCGCTGGATTCAGCAACCCCTTCTTCTGGGGTGGCATTGAGCTCATGGGTGCCCCGTGGTGAAGCGCTGCCAGCTGAACTGACGCATCCGAGCACTGTGGCTGGCCTGATCGGTGTCTCCCAGAATTGAGTCCGTCAGGAGCTGGGCTGTGATTGCCGCCAAGAGCACACCATTGCGGTGATGCCCTGTGGCCAGCCAGACCCCTGGAACGGGACTCGATCCGAGGACTGGTGCCTCATCCGGCGTGCAGGGCCGGAATCCCCACCAACGCTCCATCGGGGGCCATGTCGCTGCCTGGGGAAGCAGCGCTTGCAGACCTGCCTGCAATTCTTTTTGTCCATCGGGAGTCAGCCCCTCTTCAAATACGGCGTCCCGTTCACTGGTGGCTCCCACCACCACCAGACCGTCCTCTCTTGGAACCAGATAGGTTCCGGGGCCAAAGATCACGCGCTTTAGAGCGGTGCGTGGTGCTTGCAGGGAGAGCATCTGTCCCTTCACTGGGAACACGGGCAAAGCATCGAGAAGTTGCTGGCTCCAGGCGCCGCAGCAGAGAACGGCCTCTTCTGTGGCGAGCTGCTGTTCTTCTCCAATGGCATTGCGCAGGAGGATCCCGGTCAGAGCTCCGCTTCGGTCCTGCTCGAGCTTCAGCACCTCTGTGCCTTCCATGAACTGGACGCCAAGCGAGGTGCAGGCCCGCTCAAGCGCCCGCATCAATTGGCGGCGATTGTCGATCTGTCCGTCTTGCTCGAACAGCAGCCCTGCCCTCCAGGCTGAGCCGATACCTGGTACCTCCCGTTCCAGCCGTGAGCGATCCAGTGCTTCTCCAAAGTCTGCTGTGGGGTAGCGGTCGCGTTCGTCCTCGCCATGAAACGGCACCACAATTCCGCAGGCCCGCAACCCACAGGCGAGACCACCATCCAGCTCGATCTGAGCAACCCAGCGGGGTACAAGATCAAGGCTGGCTTGCCCGAGCTGCAGCAATGCTCCCGTGAGGCCTTCCGCATGTGGGGCGAGCATGCCTGCTGCCACGAAGCCAGCTGCTTCGCTGCGCCGCCGGCTGATTACCTGAACAGTTTTGCCCCGTCGTGCCAATTGATGGGCGATCGCCAGACCCATCAGGCCACCACCGAGGATGCGTAGTGGCGGTCTGGTCGCGATCGTCATCAACAGGACTTGGATTTAAAAGCAGCTAGTAGGCGTTTGAGCAGGGTCGCGGCATCAGAGATGCTGCTGGGTCCGTGGCGCAGTTGGTCGCAGATGGACTCGAGAGCAGGGGCATTGCTCTCGGCACAGGCGCTGATTGCACTCAGCAGAAGGGAGGTCCAGCGGTTGCTGCTGCGGCAGCGTTCTAGGCTCAGTTCCAGGATGGCTGCGGTGAGCTCGCTGTCAAACAGCACCGCCTGAAGCAGCGCATCGCGGGAGATGCGCAGCAGTTCTGCAGGTGTGTCGATGACACGCACGCGCGCCGTGTGATGTCCATCTCCGAACAGGGCCATCTCACCCAGGAGATCCCCAGCTTTCACCACGGCCAGAGTGCGCGTCGGTGCTGCGGATTGATTCACTTCCACCGCCAAACGTCCTTGATTGACGAGGAGTAGGGATTCGGCAACGGCACCCTGTTCAATCACCACTTCATCCAGACCGGGACGCAAGATTTCAGGCTGAAGTTGGTCCATATGAACGTTGAGCAGCAGTCGCAGGCGGCTGCGCATCACTTCCAGTTGCGGCAAGGATGCACCCACGAACCCTCCTGCGACTGCTTCCATGCTGATCGTGCCGGGCGCCGATGTTCAGGATGTGGAGATCTGCTTCATGCCAGCTCACCTCATCGGATGGCGATTGTTTGGATCCGCCCCTCGATGGGGGCTGGCTTCCCCTGTTGATTCCATAGGATTCCTTGATCTGATTGATCGCCTGGGCCCATGGCCGACGCAGCAACCCAACCGGCCTGGGAGGCCGTGATCGGCCTGGAAACCCACGTGCAGCTGGGGACCGACAGCAAGATTTTTACGGCTGCGTCAACGACGTTCGGGGATGACCCCAACACCCATATCGATCCAGTGGTGTGTGGTTTACCCGGCACGTTGCCAGTGCTGAACCAGAAAGTGCTCGAATATGCCGTGAAGGCAGCGATGGCGCTGAATCTGAACATCGCTGAGCACAGCAAGTTCGATCGCAAGCAGTATTTCTATCCCGATCTTCCGAAGAATTACCAGATCTCCCAGTACGACGAGCCGATCGCGGAGGAGGGCTGGATCGAAGTTGAAGTGGCTGAGAAGGGGAAGGACACCTATCTGAAGACGATCGGCATTGAACGTCTTCATATGGAAGAGGATGCCGGCAAGCTTGTTCATGCCGGTAGTGATCGTCTGGCCGGTTCCACCCATTCACTGGTGGATTACAACCGTGCCGGTGTTGCACTGGCGGAAATTGTCAGCAAGCCGGATCTGCGCACCGGCCGGGAGGCTGCGGAGTATGCCTCCGAGATCCGCAGGATCATGCGTTATTTGGGGGTGTCGGATGGAAACATGCAGGAGGGCTCACTGCGCTGCGACGTGAACATCTCCGTGCGCCGCGGTCCGGATGCGCCCTTCGGTACGAAGGTTGAAATCAAGAACATGAACTCGTTCTCTGCGATCCAAAAGGCTTGTGAGTACGAGATCAAGCGTCAGGTGAAGGCGATTGAGGCTGGCGAAACGATCATGCAGGAAACCCGTCTTTGGGATGAGAGCAAACAGCTCACCAAGAGCATGCGCAGCAAGGAAGGGGCCAGCGACTATCGCTATTTCCCTGATCCTGATCTCGGCCCGATCGAAGTGAGTGCGGATCAACGGGAGGCCTGGCGTGAGCAACTGCCTGAGCTGCCGGCCGCGAAGCGTCATCGTTATGCGGATCAGTTGGGGCTCTCTCCGTACGATGCCCGGGTGCTCACCGATGAGCGTCAGATGGCGGATTACTTCGAGGCCGCTGTGGTCGCTGGTGCTGACGCCAAGCTTTCAGCGAACTGGATCACCGGTGATATTGCAGCCTATGTGAACAGCAAACGATTGAGTTATACAGATCTGCCGTTTCGCCCGGAGCAGCTGGCCGAGATGGTGCAGCTGATCGATGGGGGCAAGATCAGCGGCAAAATTGCCAAGGACATCCTTCCTGATTTGCTGGAGAAGGGTGGTTCTCCCAAAGCAATCGTCGACGAACGCGGATTGGGAATGATCAGTGATCCAGCTGCAATCACCGCCATTGTGGAAGAGCTCCTGGCAGCTCATCCCGCAGAAGTGGAGGCCTTCCGGGGCGGTAAGACCAAGCTGCAGGGATTCTTTGTGGGTCAGCTGATGAAGAAAACGGGGGGCAAGGCTGATCCGAAGCTGGCGAATCAGATTTTGAGCAAGAAGCTGAAGGGGTAATTTCTGGAGGTCAATATCAAACAATTCAAATCAACAAAATTTATATTATTTTTCAATCACTAATATTTATAAGCATAAAAACCGCCAAAATCCCCTACTAAAGGGTGAGAATTATAATAGCAACGAAAATTTATTTCACCTCATATTGTATTGCCAAAAAGTTGCAAGATCAAGAAGGGTATTTACTGATCTTGTCTATTATTTATCAGCATGGAGGTCCACAATTATATGTACCTAACGTACAGGTTATAGTTGCTGTTTCTGGGATAGTTTGAAAACCGCAGGGCATTTTTGTAGCGCCGCCCCTGATATTCTCAAGGCTAAACGATTTGAGATCCTTGGGAGAAATTTTTAAAGCTTTTGCAAAATTATTGAAACTAAATCGCCGTGCACCTCCTGAAATGGCCTGTAATTCTTGATCATCCAATTCACTTTCTTTGAATTGGTAAAATTCACTATTTAAATCATCCAATGTAATTTCGAACCCATCTGATTTTGCAACATCAATAATATCTTGCTGGGTTTTTGAGTTTTTTATGGCATCTGATAAGCTTTCACTAGACATTAATTTAGAGAGGAATGCTTCGTAGTCAGAATTAGTGGACATAGAATCAATAATTTAATACAAATATTTTAGTTGCTAGCCGAATAGAACGAAGACTTTTTAGAATAAATTAATAATCAATTTTATATTATGTCATGCCTTTTTTGAATTGCGGATGCTCTTAATGCTTTGAGTTGCTTTTCTGGGTCAATAAACCGGCTGACATTAGATTTAAGCTTATATTATTTTGATTGGCTACATCTAATAGGGCTATACAAATACCACTTATTCCTGTCATGAAACCTGGAAGTTGAAGTGAATGATTTTTTGTACCGTAGCAAGTGAAAAAGTTGTTGTTTGATTTGTACTTCTCAAGAGTCGCGTTGACTAAGATATGACTATTCTCTACTAAACTTTTTTGTAAAGTCGAGTATGAAGAGGGCAACCACTCATCTCTTGAGAGTGTATTTAAGATAGTGACTGTACCCATTGACCCACAACAGAGATGGTGATTATCTAATTGCTTATTCTGCGAGGTCGCTTGCAAGGCTAGATGCATCTCCGTTTCATATTTTTGGTTCCATAAATTTGTTTCTCGTAAGCATGCTCGAGATAGTGCAACTCCAGGGGCTCCATGACACCAGTTCATTGAATAATCAAAGGGAGCAACTTGAGTTAATCTTAGGTCTGGCCAGTTCAATTTTGAGGGATTAAAATATTTTGATTCCCAATCTATTCCTGCTTTTGCTGAATCTAAATATTTTTGGCTGTTGCAGTATTGTCCAAGTTTTGCTAGCGCAGCGGAAATTCCAGAACTCCCATGTGAAAAACCAATTAGAGATTTTTTACCCATTGATGATGGTAGGGTCCAACTACCATCTTTATTTTGTGATTCAGCTAACTTCAGTCCAGCTTGGTCTAATAGAGATTCTTTGTGATTATTGTCAATCTGAATTATTGATCCGACAAGACCACTCACCCCACCAATAATATCCAACATGCAGTCGCCCTGGATTATTTCTACACTCAAACATGAAACAAGATCGTAAATCAGTTCATCGATATCTATTTGATTTGACGAATAACCAATTTCTTTTAATGTTAGTAAGGATTGCATGATTCCACCGCATCCGGTTAATCCAAGTGGATTTTCATACCACCATCGCGTGCAGTTAAATGAATTTTCTGCGATCTTTTGAAGTGGTTTTAGTATTTTATCGATAAGAACATTGTGTTCACCATTATTATTAACCAAAGCTGCTAATATTGATATGCCTATTGAGCCACTATATAATGACAGCCCTATAGGACCAAAACTAAAGTGTTTTTCGTCTGGACCAAACACGAGTCCAAGCCACTCAGGGTTCTCTTGACAACTGCCAATCATCATTTCTTGCAGAAACATTAATTGGTCTTTACTTATTTGAATCAGTTTTTC
>QCSN01000018.1 GCA_003211515.1 Synechococcus sp. AG-670-F04 | reverse complement strand
GATTTCACAGATAGTACAACAAGTCAAGTTTACAATGGCGAAGCCGATACATTTGTGCCCATAGAAATTGATTACAAACCTTATGCAAATGATCCCTCATTTGCATTGCAATGGGATAGGCCTGCCCAAAATAATACAGCACGTTTTACCGAGTCAGTCCCTTCCAAATATTTTAGCCGAGTGGGTGATTGGCATGTTTTGATAAAAAAAGGCAAAGACACAGCAACAATTGGCATCAAATCAAACGACATTGTAGAAAACAACGCGAATAATACAGCGCCAACACCAGAAGATCAAATTGCGACACCAGATCAAACCGTATCATTACGTTTGCTCCATGAAGCCGATCATCCTGATCTCATACGTATTAACGACTTCTCAAATTCAGGTGACAGTTTGACACTCTCGCTAGAGAGCTCACGCAACGAATCACTCGATTTAAAGCAAGGAGACATTCTAGTATTCGGCGACGTATCAAACATTGAAAACGCAAGCACTGAAGAAATTAGCCAACGGCCACAATTTCAAATAACACTCACAAGCGAATTAACCCTCTACAACAATCAGCCCAAAGAACTCAGATTAGAACGTGAAGCATCTGACACTGATACCTCAGAGACTAATACCTCAGAGACTGATACCTCAAACACTGGTGAGGCGGAAACTCACTACACAATAGTTTCTGAAACTGATAGCAACTCTACACAACTAACGTCTAATCCGACAAAGGATATGGTTGCTAATGCTAACAATAAAAAGTATCAAGTCTTGGATGAGTTCGTCGAATTAAATCTCGATAATTCACCAGAAAAACTAGACAACCCAATTAAAATCACCCTTAACAATCTAAACATTGATAGCGAAACATTCAGCGCAGATCTTGTGAGATCGGATGATGAGCAGACAGAAATTATCTTGCCACAAGGGCAACAACTTTCGTTTGTTACAACAAATCAAACGAGTCGTGCCGATAACATTCCAGAGAACAGTACAGATAATGTCACATCAGAAAGCGCCAACAGCGATACGAATATCTTCACAATTAAGCTTTTAGAGCAAGTCACTCTCGGGCCGAATGAAAACGCGAATTCTATTACTTTCACACCCGATAATTCACAGGTTTGGAATAGCCAAGACACAAACGAATTGACAGCGGAATCAAGCTTAGATCAATATGAGGTGACGCTAAAGGTCGATGAAACCAACCAATATATCCCAAATCTAAATGCAGGAACAGTTTTAGACTTTTTCCATTACACAGACATAAGCCAAGCCCTGAATGCAAGCCTAGATCCTTACTGCACAAACTTTGATACCGTCCGATTCTCTCTGCTGACAACAGGCGAACACGAGCTTGAAAGCGATGCTCTCGTCACAACATCTGTCATCGACGTAAGCGATGGGGAAGGTCTTTCAGCATCCAGTGATCTCATCACGCTTGCCAAATCCTATCTTCAAATGCCAGATGGGACGCAAAGCCTTACAGTTATTGACGACCAAGATGAGGCAGGTATTGTCATTGGACAGATCACAAGTAATGGACAAGTTATCTCTCAAGATTCAGGTCAAGTAGAAGGTATCAATCCAATTAATCTAAACGAAGGTGGCAGCGATTATGTTGGTCATATTCGGCTTAACAGCCAACCCATCGCAAACGTAACCGTCTATCTCGAGGTGGATGAACTGAACAATGCAGATAACAACAACAATAAGGATAACAACACAGGTACAGATAACGGCAAGCCAGTAAGGATCAGTAACGACTTTCTCATCTATGACAACATTAGCATTCAAAGTGGGGCACACTCAAATAACACATTAGTCAAAAGTACGCAGAACACATCTCAAATTCCGAATGATGCTCTCATCAGACAAGCATATTTGGCAATGGACAATGACTCGAATATCAACAGTTTTGTTGTCAATAAAAAAATCACAAGTAGCGGCACCTTTATTAGCAGCATTGAGTTCTGGAACATCGAAGATGGAAGTGAAATCAGCACACCCACCTCCACTTCTACATCTCAACAAGATTTTTACACCAACAGAGAAGATGTAGCACTACTACTCCCGGAGGAACTTGACGATCAACAAACACAAATACGATTAGAAAAAAATCAGTCACTCATTGCCTTTACCTTTACACCAGAGAATTGGGACGAGTATCAACGTTTTTCCATTACACCCGAGGATGATGAGGTTGTCGACGGAGATCAAGACATCAACGTCTATCAACGGATAAACAGTGAAGATCCTGAGTATAAAAAGGTAACGTCATCAAATAAACAAGAAAATATTGTTTTGTCGCTAGTCAGTCAAGATGACGATCAGGCGGGCGTAAAAATCCACACAAAAACCAATGTCATTGGCGAAGATGAAAATGGTTACATCGATGTTGCATTGGATTCACAGCCACGTAGCAACGTGACGCTTGAATTGGCACCTTCAGATTCACAATTTACGGTCAATGATGAACAATTAGATCAAGCCAATACTATTACTTTTACTCCCGATGATTGGGATATTAAACAAACAATTCGGCTCAAGGCTTACGACGATACTCTCGTCGAAGACATCACCACGAGTCGTTTACTGATCAATGTGAATTCCGAAGACGAGGCCTTCACCTCGATACAAGTCGAACCAGTTCCAGTGGAAATCGTCGACAACGATCTTCCAACTGCTTCGATCGTTCCTATCGAAAATACGCAAGAGGATGGTGATCCAGGCAAATTCCGTGTCGAGCTATCAAATCCTGCTCCTTCCTCTTCAGGCTCCGATGGAATTGTTGTTCAATACACAGTGAGTACAAGCAGTCTAAGCAATACAAGCAGTCCAAATACATTTGCTGAGAATGCACAGTTTCCCAACACAACCGGAGAAGTGCGCATTGCACCTGGACAGACATCAAGCGATGTCTTTGTGATCCCGATCGACGATCGCAAAACAAATGATGATCGATCTTTTACCGTCGAGCTGGTTGAACCAAATGTTGCATCTGGGACGGATGCAAACTACCAGCTAGATCCAAATAGTGGTAGGAACACTGCCACAATGAAGATCATTAACGACGATGTTGCTGGTTTTTATATTATGCACTCTGGCGTTGAGATTTCAGCACAGGAGGGTGGCCAAGATGCAGCTTATTTTATTGGGCTTACTGCACAGCCGGAAAACGATGTAATAGTGGAGATTGACGAGTATCGACTACCGCAGCCAAGAAGTGGAGCCGCAAACGATACATCCACAACTGTCCAGCAGATTGATAGCATCCAGTCTTCTACAATTACATTTGCTCCGGACAAATGGTTTCAACCACAGACGATCACCGTCAAAGCATTCGACGACAACATCATTGAAGATGGAATTTTGGTCGATAGGCCCACAGATCCAAACCAGCTTAAAACATTCAAAGAAGAATACACAAACGACGATAATTCCAACCGAAAAGGAGATCAGCAAGTCCTCGATTTATTAACCTACGACTCCGACACGGGTGAATTTATTGGGGGCATCCCCACCAATCCAAACCAGCAGGCGCAAAACGGAATTCATCCTGCTGCCCTGAAATTTACATTTTCAAGTACAAACGGAGATACAGTCGATGCAAAATGGAGTTCAGATCCTGGACCTGGTCCAGATGGAGAAGCACGCGAATCTGAACTCTTCACCCAATACAAAGAGTACATTACTATCCAAGATAAGGAACTTGACCGTGATGTTGGCAACTCGATTAGTGAATCGTTAAAAACACTTCAAAATGAAATCAGTGACTATAAACTTCCTTTCATCGGCGCATCTGATCAGAAAACCGGCAGTTTCTTCTACGATTTTTCCAACACCATTGCAGACAAAATTAGCAATCTCAATTCCTTATCAATCGCATCTATTGAAAAATTAATCAATCAAGAGATTAATTACTGGCTTAATACAGATGGAGACCATGTCACAATCGATCTCCTTGATGATGAAGATCATACAGTCAACATTAATTTGGACTTTAATTATAGTAAACGACTAGAAATTCCACTCGATGCCAATTTCGGCATTCCATCACTCGGATTAAAAACCAAAGGTGATCTCAATCTCAAGTGTGATGTAACAGGTGCCCTGGACCTTTATATTCCAACACAAAATGATAACAAAGGCCCGTACATCAAAACTGCTGATTTAGAGAATGAGAACGACAAAGGCAGCTACATACAGGCGACCTTGGAAGCAAATTTAGGAGACGAGGACGATCCATTTACATTCACAGGAGGGCTTGGCTTCCTACAATTCGATGCCAAAGATGCTGAATCGGAAAGAATTAACGATCAAAGTACCAATATGAATATTACGCTTAATGCAATAATTACAGACCCAAATGCTCAACAAGAAGAGCCAGAACAGGACAATACACAACAGACAAATACGGTGGCGAATCAAGGCACCAATCCGATGCCTATTACATCAATTAAAAAGACTAGATCTCAACGAAAAGGCCTAAAACCCAATAAAAATACGAAACCCAAGCCTAGCGCACCGATAAAGGATACAAAATCTATACAAGAAAGTGCAGAGCCAGACAACAGTGCGAATACTGGATCGAATCAAACAACTCAAGATCTACAACCTGAAGAAGAAAGTACAGAATCAGATGACAACAGAATGTTACCTTTAAGTAAATTATCCACAAAGGCAATCGACGTATCAATCGACGGCGGTGCGGCAATATCATTCAAAACTACGACATCTGCAGGTGGTAGCAAAGCAGTTCCTTCGTTGTTGTTCGATGTCGCGGCGAATCTACCGTTGCCTGGAACAGATGAGCCAAAAACACTATTTGTTAGCAATGTCAATTTAGATCTCGGTTCTTTCGTAACTGATTTAGGCCGCCCTGTAATTTCACAAATTGATAGTATTTTAAATCCACTTTATCCCGTTGTTGATGCCCTCTACACTGACACACAAATTTTCGGCAAAATAGGTCTTACGGGAACACTTGATCAGGACGACGACGGGCGTGTCGTCGTTATGGAATTGATCCAATGGTTTACCAACCTAGGCTCACGTGGCGGCGTCAAGAGTAGTCGCCAAAAGAAATTAGATAAAGCCATCGTGTTCTTAGACCAAGTCAAATCTCTGATGGACCTCGTGCGCGAGTACGAGACCATGGGCGCGCAGGGAGATAATTACCTAATCCCTTTTGGAGACTATGAATATACATTTTCGAGCGATGAAAACGACAAGCTAACAGAAGCCGATAGCAATGAAGAAAGCGAGGCCGAAAAGGAAGAAAGCATTGAGCGAAGTATAAATTCGAAAAAAAAGAAAAATAGCTATGTGAAAATCTTCAATAAGATGAAAGAAATAGGTATTAGCATTCCTCTCATTGAAGATCCCAGTAGTATCTCAAGCCTTCTGACTGGCGGTACAACAGATATTTTGAAGTGGACCCTGTCAGATAGTGATGCCACTGATGCAACACCTTCTTTCAATATTAATTCCGCGCTAGATCTGAGATTCCCAATGGGCCCCATAAATGGGATCATCAAGGGAAACTTCAATGCACACGCCGATCTGAGTTTCGGCCTAGATACAAGAGGATTTGAACAATGGAAAGATGATGACTTTAATCTGGAAGATTCCTGGAAAGTATTTGCAAATGGTTTCTATGTCGATGATCAGCATGGCGGTGTTGATAGTCCTGAATTTCAGATGAATGCTGGTATGGGTGCAGGAGCAGGCCTAAATGCATTCATAGCACGCGCTGAATTAACCGGCGGCATTGAGGCTGCAGCCCAATTGGATCTGATTGACGTTGGTGAACTTAGTGGGAACAGTGATGGAAAAATCTATGCCGATGAAATTGCAAATCGCATTAATAATCCACTCAGTCTTTTCGAGATCGTTGGAGATCTCGCTGCCTATTTAGAAGCACGTATACAAGTTGGTATTGATCTTTGGTTCGTATCATTCTGGAAAACAGTTTGGGAGAAAAAGCTTGCCAGGATTCCAATCTTTAAATTCGGGATTGGTGGTCGTTATGGATCTGGAACTGCATCCAACGGTCATCTAGAAGACAGCACCATCTTCTTCGATGTCAATTCCAATGGCTGGATCGATAGCCATGAACCAAGCGTCAAGACAGGAGAAGATGGTTACTATCTTTTGGATCTCAATGAAAGGCAATTTGACACCAATCAAAACGGTCAAATTGATCCAAGCGAAGGGCATTTGACAGCGATTGGTGGAATCGACAGCACCACCGGCCTTCCTCTCGAGATTCCCTTCATCGCTCTCATTGGAGAGATGATCTCACCACTGACCACCCTTTACGCGCTGGCCATCGAATTGGGCTACGAGGCAGTCGATGCAGATGAGCAAATTCGCAAACTGTTCTCTCTAGGTGAATTCGATTACTTAAACGATGATCCTCTCGCTGATCTCAAACAACGAAAATCGGTTGATCACCCCAAAGTTCAAGATCAGCTCTCTACTTATATCGCCCACAGCAAAATTCACCTGAATCTTGATTTACTCACTAAAGTCATTGATGTTTTCAGCAAAGATCCTGATTCCGGCAAAATTAGCTTCAAACTCGATATCGCTAAAACCTTCACTCACGCATTATTTAGGCATCCAGAAAAAGGAGAAATCAACAACAAAATCAGGATGTCGATTCTTGAGACAATTAAGAGCCTGGATCAAACAACAACAAAACAACAACAGCAATTTTTATATCAAGCAGCCAGCTTGATTGCTCAAGCCGGAGTAGAGCTCGATGCCAAATACGAAGCAGTTTTGAAAGACGGATCAATATCGCTTAGGAAGATTCATGAAATCAAGCAAGTTGCCTTTGAAACCTACCGTGACAACATTGCAAATCTCTTGGATGGAATCCACAACATCTCAGATCAACAAGCTCGGTCAAGGCAATTCCAAGAGAAGATTCAAGAATCAGCTAAAGACTTTATCGAGATCACCCAAAATGATATTGTGAAGATTGGCCATAAAAAAGATGAACAAATCATTGGAAAACATGGCAACGATGTCGTGCATGCCAATGCAGGTTCTGATGTCTTAAAAGGACGCGCCGGTAATGATTACTTAAAAGGTGGCTCGGGAAGAGATACGATTGATGGTGGCGTTGACGATGACATCCTTTATGGAGGTCGAGGAATCGATAGCATCCAAGGAAATCAAGGCGACGATTTCATCAAAGGCGGCAACGGCTCAGATGTTCTCAAGGGCCATGCAGGACAAGATCATTTAATCGGAGGCGGCAACAATGACAAACTCAAGGGAGGCCAAGATGATGACAAATTAACAGGGAAATCCGGACACGATAGACTTTTTGGCGATGAAGGCCATGATGTCTTGGTTGGAGGTCCTGGCAATGACCTCTTGGATGGAGGTAGCGGCGATGACTTCTTGAAAGGTGGACAGGGACGCGACAAATTCGTGCTTTCAACAGGAAAAGATATCATCAAAGATTTCGATGCAAGCCAAGGAGATACCATCAAAGTTGACCCCGCTCTAGAACTAACATTCTCGCAAAAAGGAGATAATCTAATACTTAAAGCGGGTGACAACATTATGACGACGTTCATGAATTTAGACGATCAAACCCTTATAAATAGTGATTCGCTGGTGTAAAATAGCTCGATGGGCCTTTAGTTAACCAATCGTCCCCACTCCACCGGCTCGCCTAGCGAAACTGGGTGAGTGGGGTCAACACTCAACTATCACAAACAACTCCACAGCACAATCTTGGCCTACCTTCTCCCCTGCATCGATTTGTAAGCCCATTTCCCCAGGGGGGATGAGAACCAATCACAATCAAGCATTAAAAACTCCAAGAATACGCATGATTCACAGAAGCCAAGTTAATAACAACTAGATTTCGGGTTATCGGGAGTGGCGCGTTGCGCCAAACTTTTAAGACATCGATCACGTGTGGCTCATGCCAACAACCAACGACGCCAGTCGCTGGTCACGCTTGATGCCATACGCAGCAATCACATGCCAGTGATGCAGTAGCCAGCATCCACATAGATCGTCTGACCGGAGATACCACTGGCCAGGTCACTGAGCAGGAATGCGGCGGTGCCACCCACTTCCATTTGAGTGACCGTACGGCGCAGTGGAGCTTTGCCTTCCACGTTGTGGATCATGTCGAGAATTCCGCCGATGGCTGAGCTCGCCAGGGTTCGGATCGGTCCGGCACTGATCGCATTGACCCGCACCTGCTTTTCAGGGCCGAGCTCAGCGGCGAGATAGCGCACGGAGGCCTCCAGGGCCGCCTTGGCCACACCCATCACGTTGTAGTTGGGGATGGCCCGCTCAGCCCCGAGGTAGGACAGGGTGATCACGCCGGCCTTTTCGCTGAACAACGGCTTGGCATGGGCGCAGAGGGGAGCCAGGGAGTAAGCGCTGATATCCAGGGAGCGCGCAAAGCCATCCGCGGTTGTGGCGCTGTAATCGCCGATCAATTCCTCCTTGCCGGCAAAGGCCAGGCAGTGCACCAAGCCATCGAGCACGCCCCACTTCTCCTTGATCTCGGCAAACACACCGGCCATTTGATCGGCATCCTGCACATTGAGGGGCAGGAACAGGCTCGGCTCGAGCGGAGCGGTGAGCTCCCGCACCTTCGCTTCAAAGCGACCCTTTTCATCCGGCAGGTAAGTGATCCCCAGCTCAGCACCAGCAGCTTTCAGCTGCTGGGCAATCCCCCAGGCGATCGAGCGGTTGTTGGCGATGCCGGTGACGAGAATCTTCTTACCGGTGAGGTCAAGCAGCATCGTTGGGCAGAGATAGGGTCTGAATCGCGCGATTCTCCCCCATCCCTCGCCAAAATCTCGGAGTTGATGCTGTCGAAGGCTGGTGACCATCGCCCCATCTCCGCCCATCAGTGGTGATCTGCCGCGGGATTTCAACTCACGCGACGCGCTTAACGCCTTGCTGGCCAAAGAATTTCCTGAAGCCAAAGGGGAGCTGAGTGCGATCCAAGGCGGGCGACGTGCGGCGGAAGCGATGCTGAAACGGGTTGACGCGAAGCGCTACGCCCGCAGCCGCAATCACCTCAATGGCGCCGTGACAGGACTGTCTCCGTACATTCGCCACGGCGTGTTCAGCCTGGCAGAGGTGCGCGATGCGATGTTCAAACGGATCCGCAGCCGCGAGGAGGGCCAAAAGCTGATCAATGAGCTGGGCTGGCGCGATTTCTGGCAGCGGATGTGGCAAGAGCTTGGCGATCGAATCAACGAGGACCGCGAAGACTTCAAGACGGGCCACGCCGCCAACAGCTACAGCAAGGACCTCCCCGACGACGTCCGCGAAGGACGCACGGGACTGGCTTGCATGGACAGTTTTCGCGACGACTTGGTGAACCGAGGCTGGCTGCATAATCACGCGCGGATGTGGATGGCGGCGTGGTTGGTGCACTGGCGCAAAGTGCACTGGAAAGCGGGGGCTGATTGGTTTCTCGAACACCTGCTCGACGGTGACCCGGCCAGCAACCAGCTGAGCTGGCAATGGGTCGCCAGCACCTTCAGCCACAAGCCCTATTTCTTCAATCGCGACAACCTGGAGCGTTACAGCGACGGGCGCTACTGCAAGAGCTGTGCCAGCGCGAACCGGTGCCCATTTGATGCCAGCTACGACGAACTGGAACAAAAGTTGTTTGTAGTGCAGGCACCCATCCGTGCTGGAGCGCCGCAGCGGCGCGATGGCCAAACAAGGAGTAGCCGTTCAAGCAACAACAGCTCACGCAACAGCCGTTCAACTCAAAAAAGCACCCAGCGTTATCAATGAATCTGCAACGTCCGATCGTGTGGGTGCACGAAGAAGCGCTCGGCCAATCCAATGCGGCACTGGAAGATTGCCCTGAGGCTCCTGCCCTGTTTGTGTTCGATCAAGCCTGGATTCAACAACAGCGGATGAGCCGCAAGCGCCTGGGCTTTCTCTACGAGTGTTGCTTGGAACTACCGGTGACGATTCGCAAGGGCGATGTGGCCGCGGAGGTGCTGGCCTTTGCCGAACGCCACAGTGCTGATGGGGTGGTGACCAGTGGAGCTGTGGATCCTCGACTGAATCGCATCGCCGCAGTGATCGATCAGCATCTGCCGCTGTGGATTCTCGACGGCGAACCATTCGTCGACTTGCCTCGGCCGCCCCGGCTGGGTCGCTTCAGCCGCTACTGGCGAGAGGCGGAACCGGTGGT
The DNA here is from genome assembly GCA_003211515.1 of Synechococcus sp. AG-670-F04. Taxonomy (GTDB): domain Bacteria; phylum Cyanobacteriota; class Cyanobacteriia; order PCC-6307; family Cyanobiaceae; genus Parasynechococcus. The sequence continues at coordinate 24,779 of QCSN01000018.1, read as the reverse complement.
GTGGCAGGGCTATTGAGGAACTGACGTGTAGGACGGTTGAACATTCCAAGGAAGCCGTCCGAAAAGATGACAACAGACACTGGAAGAGGACAACAAATCATGGACACAAATGAAAAACCCAATCCTTAAAAAATGTTGGCCTTAATTCTACGATCTTAACTGATGCTGATCTAGAAGGTGCCACCTTAGATGATGTCACCCTAGATGGAGTTACCGGATTAGAACTAGAAGGTAGCACCCTTACCGGCGATCCAGAAGCACTACAAACGGTTAGCCTCGATCAAATTGACTTAACGCAATCTACCCTGAAAAACAAAAATTTTGATGGTCTTAACTTACAAGGACTTGATTTCTCAGGTGTTGATCTAACAGGCTCCACATTTATTGGAACGCGTTTACAAGGAACAATTTTCGATGAAGCAAACTTAACCAATGTTGAATTTACTGATGCCACGCTGAAGAACGTCAGCATTACAGACATCCAATTAGACCCTGGCAAGAAGCTCTTATTCGATGATGCGATTCTGAAAGATTTCGATCTGGCCCAATTGAATGGCCTTGGCGATGATCAATTCTCATTGATCGGTGCTGACCTCAGCGGCTTGAATTTCAGAGAGCTCGACGATGAGAACCTCAAGGATCTTGACTTCAGTGACACTAAACTAAAAGGTGCATCATTCAAGGGTAAAACACTTGATGGAAATCAATTACTCAACAACGATTTAAGTGGAACTATTTTCGAAAATGCAACCATCAAGGACGTTGATTTTGAGAACGCCACTGGCGATAGCCTCACAAACTTCAAGGATGTCACCTTGACAAACGCAACCTTAAGTCGTTCAACCTTCAATGCATCCGACTTCTCTGAGACGACGTTCAATGGTTCACTCAGTCTCGAAAATAACGTCTTTGATGACTCTAATTTCTATCGCTCCAATCTGAATCCTGCCCGGAATAACAGTTCAGATTGGTTCAACATTACTTGTCCCAATGGCGATAAAAACCAAAACAACCTGTTTGCGTGCCCGCCAACACAAAACGAGCTCTGAACCACAGAACTTGTCATCCATTTGATCAATGCGCGGCTCACTCGTCGTGGCTACCCACCGTCAGCGTCCTCGAGAAGTGATTCCTGGCGCTTCAGCTCGTCGTTGGGATTGGTCAGCAAATCCTGCTCCTCCCAAGCCGGTAGGGCTACAGGCGAGATATCGCCTGTAGCAAGAGGTGGATCCACCCATTGCCACGTGGCGTCAGGGGCGCGGTTCGAGCAGAGCTTCTCCAGTTCCTGGCGGGCCGCCTTCAAAACAGCGGGCTTCTGCATGGCCTCGAAGAATTCCTGTCGCGATGCAATCCCGGAACTGAAGGGTGCCGTTCCATTGCCGTTGAACAAACGAGCAGGATCCGGAATCCAGCGCGGTTGGCAAACGCCCGGATTGCTGGTGTCTGTTTCGAGATAAAGATGCAGCCCATAACCATCGGGCTGACTCACCACCGCCAACCCGTCATGGGGCTCATGGCGCTGCAACGCAAAAATCGGCAAGGAGCTTGAAGGCTCCTGGTCGTCGCTACAGGCAGCCAACAGGGTCAACAAACCTGCAAGCACAAAAGCTGGTGGACGCTTCCGCACCGGCATGAATCACAACGGAGCGTCGTTGAACTGCATCTTGCTAGAGGATCAAGGTTGCTGCATCGGATCGATGGCCCTCACCCCGTCCACGATGCTTCCACTGAACACGGTCTTACCGGGCTTCGATTTGCCGATGCCCAATGGCCAACGGTTGGACAGCTCAAAGCTGGATGATCGCCCAGTTGTGCTGATGGTGATCTGCGCCCACTGCCCGTTCGTGAAGCACATTGAACCGGAACTGAGCCGCCTTGAGCAGGACTATGGCGATCGCATCCAGCTGATCGGCATCAGCAGCAACAGCCTGATCACACACCCCCAAGATGGACCTGAGCAGCTGCTCGAACAGGCAGAACGCCATGGCTGGCGCTTTCCCTATCTGATGGATCAGGACCAAACCCTGGCCAAAGCGTTGCAGGCGGCTTGCACACCTGAGTTCTATCTCTTTGCCGGGGGGGGCATCAGGAGACCACACACTGCGCTACCGAGGCCAGTTGGACAGCAGTCGCCCCGGGAACCAGCAACCCTTGAACGGTCAGGATTTACGTCGCGCCATGGACGCCGTGCTGGTCGGTCAACCCGTGGATGCAGAGCAGATTGCATCGGTGGGGTGCAACCTGAAATGGCACCCAGGTCAGGAACCCGCCTGGTTCAAATGATGGCTAAAGGAGGATCCGCCTATGGTGGCTGTTATGAATGTGCCTCCCTTCAGCCTCAGCCAACAGATCGAAGATCTGGGCTCAGACCTAGAGGAGGCCGTGCTCGCGAGCCTTCGCAGCGGTCAGTACATCGGCGGAGCTCAGGTCAAGGCCTTTGAGGAGTCCTTCGCGAGTTATGTCGGTTGCGAGCACGCGATCGGATGCAACAGCGGAACAGATGCGTTGGTTCTAGCGCTCAGGGCCTCAGGGATTGGTGAAGGAGATGAGGTGATCACCTGCTCGTTCAGTTTTTTTGCAACCGCAGAGGCAGTTAGCTGTGTTGGTGCCACCCCTATTTTTGTCGATGTAGACCCCAACACGTGCCTGATTGATCTCAATTTAATCGAGGCTGCCATCACTGAACGAACAAAGGCCCTGATCCCTGTTCATTTGTTCGGCAGACCCGTCGATATGGGTCAAGTCATGGCGATTGCGAAAAAGCACGATCTGCGCGTGATCGAGGACTGTGCTCAAGCCACAGGTGCCATGTGGGGAGAACAGCCAGTGGGGAGCATCGGTGATGTTGGCTGTTTCAGCTTCTTCCCCACGAAGAATTTGGGAGCAGCCGGAGACGGTGGTGCTGCAACAACAAACGATCCTCAGCTCGCCAAAACCATGCGAGAGCTCGCCGTTCACGGCATGCCGAAGCGATACCTGCACACAGCCTTGGGCTACAACAGTCGCCTCGATGCGCTGCAAGCAGCGGTCTTGAACGTCAAACTGCCACGACTGCAGGGATGGATCGAGAAGCGAAAAGCCATTGCGAAACGGTATCAAGAGCTGTTATCCGACATCCCAGGGATCAAAATACCAAGTGAAGATGAAGGACACAGCTGGAATCAATTTGTTATCCAAATCAACAATGAATCCGCAGGCCAGAATGCATCAAGAGCATCGAGCAATCATTCAGCAGAAGCCAAGAGTGAACATCGAGACTGGTTGAAAACCTCCCTAGCCGAGGAGGGTGTGAATACGATTATTTATTATCCAATACCAATTCATCGGCAACCGGCCTACGCAGATCTGGGATTAAAAGAGGGCTCCTTACCAGAAACAGAAGAACTGTGCCATAACGTTTTGAGCCTGCCAATTTTCCCAGAACTCAGCGAAATCGAGCAGCAGCATGTTATTTCGTCTCTTCGCAAACTCTATGGGATGCAGGAGATCATCACCATGTCCGAAAACGAGCAAAATGCTGCATAAACAAGCAATAGACCGCCATCGCCAATGCCCATGAACAGCATGGCAACGAGACAAATAAACAAGAAATAGGGCCAAATAAAACAAGAAGCTTGCAACAAAGCCGAATCGAAACCAGCAATTACCCAAAAAAATTCTACAAAACAACTTTCGCAATTAATAAAAGTCTTTTTCTTAAGGCAATAAATGCAGACTTAAGGAATAAAAGAGGGTAGGATAGAAAATAAAGAAGTGAAAAGTAGAAATGACTAAGCCAACACGCTCTTATACACCGGTCGTATCAGCCGCCTTCGACACGGCGATTCAGGCCGTCAGAAGCTTGAGAGAGAAGCGACGACGATGGGTCGATTTACTTAGCGACATTTATGGCCCAAAGGCCAAAGACAGCACAACGTTGGATGCCATTGATCAATGGATTGATCAGACAACACCGATCGAGATCAAAACTCTGAAGACTGGCATACCTGATGATGTGAAGGCTGGATACATCAACGATGGGCCAGACGGCAAAGAGTTAATTGGTTTGAGTGAAAACTATCTTGAACAGGCAAGCGTCGAAGATCTGACTGAAGTCATCCTTGAAGAATTAGGCCATGCGATCGATACACGCATCAATGGAAAAAAAGATACATTGGGTGATGAGGGCAGACGCTTTTCAAATCGAGTGCGGGGAGTTAAAAAAAGGAGAAAAGAAAGCTTAGACCATGGAAATATTGTGATCGATGGTCAAAAATACAAAGCGGAATTCAGTAGCGGCCCTGTCCTCGTCGGCCCGAAGGTAACACTAAGCGCTGGAGTCGAGAACAGTCTATATAAGATTTGGAAAGAGGATCTAGCCAAGGGTTATCAATTAATCGGTGGTACGAATGCAAATTATCTATGGATTAGTGGGCTGGAGGCAACCAATGCAACAGTTGCAAATACAAGCGAATACTATCTAATAACACCAAGCACAGATTACATAGGGAATATAGACCTTACATACAAAGTAAGCTATCGGCAGTCCACAGTTGCCAAGAATTCGTTTGCTGTCGTCGCCGACAATACAGCACCACAGACCAGCAGCATACGCCTCGACCAACCAACTCCAATAGCCATCAATACAAAAACATGGTTAACCCTTAATTTCAATGAAAATGTAGTTAAAGGCTCTGGGAAGATCAAGTTCATCTCAGGTGATCACGAGATCGAGATGGATGCAGATGATTTTCATTGGTATGACGCACACGTCAGCCGAGATATTTTAAGCGGAACTACATATAGCTATGCAAAAACGAAAATAGCATTAAACGATCCCTCCAAAAATACAACGTTAAAACAAGCGTCAACCTACCATGTAAAAATAGACCCAGGATTTGCTGTCGATCCTTCAGACAATGCCTTTGCTGGTCTGAATGACAATACAAAACTCACCTTCAAGACGGATGGGGATGGAACACCTCCAAACATCAATCCTCGCTACCCACAAAGAAATACAACCTCAATTCAAGTGGGGAGTAATCATTTCCGCTTTGACATTGACTTTGATGAAGAGGTCAAGGCCAACCAAGATAGTCAGAATAAAAAATACATCACAATTACCAATGGGTCCGACGACACAAGAAGATATTGGGTTGGCAATAGAACAGGAGATGCATGGGACAGCTTCGACAACTTTGTCCGCCTACAAGATAATACAAGCAGTCCTTTAAAGTATGGTGAAGATTATTATGTGCTGATCGACAAAGGTGCTTTTGTCGATAAGGCTGGCAATGAATTTGCTGGACTAAAAGCAAACGAATGGAAGTTCAGGACAGAATTTGAAGATTATCCCGCAGACAATACAACAAAAGGTGAAATCAAGCATACATTTTCAAAAGACAATCCCTACAAAGAAATAACACAAACTGCTTCTAATAAATCTGCCTGGTATGGGGTAAGCAAAGATATAGACTGGATCAGACTCGTCATCGATCAGAACAGAAAATACACAATAAGCTTAGAAAGAGGAAGCTATAAGCACAACATACAACTCCTGGATCAAACTGGCAATGAACTTGCCAGCCATGGTGGATACAACTCTAACGTTCAACCTTCTATCACAAGGCGATTAGAGCCCGGCACCTATTACTTGAGCGTGTCTAATGAAATACGTGGGCGTAGTGATTATAAAATCAAATTAGAAGCAGATTTCTCAGAACCAGAAATAGTCAGAAAAAGTCCAGCAAGAAATTCAAACAATGTTGATCCAGAAAGCAATATCACCCTTACCTTTACTGAAAATATCAAAGCAGGTAGTGGCAACATTGTTCTTACTGATGGAGCCTCTGACACACGCACCATTAGTGTTACAGATAGCAATCAAGTCAGCATCGTTGGCAAGCAACTAACGATTAACCCCACCAGTAAGCTAAATGATAACACCAAATATTATCTGAATTATGCAAAAGATGTGATAAAGGATATCGATAATAATTCAGCCAAGCCGATCAGCAAGTCAACAGAATTTTTCTTCCAAACCGGATCTGATAGTGATCTCATTGTCAACCAGGTTTTCAAAGTTCCATCCCATTGGCCAATCGACCGCAATGGGAACGACGCCTTCCATCATGGTTATGGAGAAGTTGCTGTTCATTATAATCAACCCCTCAAAGCAACACTGCCCGATACAACTGATTTTGTGATCACAGCTGATGGGGCAAGTCAAAAGATCGATAGTCTGAGGATTGTTAACAATATAATTTACTTGAAAGTGGCATCTGCCATACCGATCAATAAAACAATCAAGCTCAATTATGTTGCCAGCTCGGATAACAATAAAAAGATTAAGTCGTTAACCGATAAGAATGCCGCAGGTTTTACAGGTCAAACAGCGGAAACAGAAATAGAACATGCCAATAAGCTCAATGCTGTCATTGATAAAGACCAATCAGGAGCGATTCAGAAGTATTTAGATCTCAACGAGACCCATGTTTATAAAAGCAAATATACAAAGACGGCGGATATAATGCCCGGCTCACTCATCAGCCGCAGTGTCGGTTTTAGTTTTTACGACAAGAATGGAGTTTTGATCAATAGCGGAACGACGCACAATTTGTCGTCGGTCAAAAATGGTGATTTAGTTTATTTGGTCGTACGTGATATCAGCAATAAGAGTGATGCTGATATGCAACAACGTAATAATCTCAACAATCGCAATGCAAATTACGGAATTCCCTATTACGTTGGTTCGGCAATCAATCAGGATGTCTATAAGCAACTAAGCGGAAGCTACAGCCTACTAGAACTTGGTTCACTATCAGGAACCAGCTTCGTGGGCGGCGATAAAGATAACCTTAGGCTTTGTGATAATAGGGGTGTTAAGTATTTTAAATTTAAGCTGCTAAATAATGCTGGGGCAGCTCATAACGTTAAGGTGCATACAAACAGCGATTTCAATAATGAGACAGTAGATAGTGTAGAAGTGATGGATTCCAACGGCCAGATCGTTGCAAGCAAAACAATTTCACCGAATACAAGAAATGTTTCCCCAGAAATAAGCCTGAATGGGCTTAAAGCAGGCAAATATATTTTGATTGTGAAAAGAGCGGAAAACAAAAAAGGGTTACCATTTTCACTTGAATTCAATACGCCAACGGCAGCATCCTATGGCGTTGATGAGGCAACGATTGATTGGGGCACACTCGATAAAAATAGCAGCAAGCAATCTCTAAAAATCAATAAATTTGATGATATCGATACGATTAAGTTTAAACTCACGAAGGAATCGAAGATAGGCGAACTACTACTAAAACATGATAAAAATATTTCGAATTTTTATGCGAAGCTTTATAGGGCTGGCAGTAGTCAAGTTGTTTTCAATTCAGATACAAGCTCATCGCATGAAAGTATAAAGGTTGATCAATTACCAGCTGGTGATTATGAACTTAAGCTGGGGGCAAGAGATGACAGTGTTGGTGATTATTCCATTGAGGTTGGAGAACGTGCTACAAAAACGAATGGAGAAATCTATGAGAGTATCAATCATACGATTGCCTACAATTCACACACAGAAGAAGCCGCTAAAAACGTTACAGGCAACGAAACATGGGCCACCGCCTTTCCGATTGGTGATATTAAAGCAGGCACTACTAAATTTACCAATTTTTCGATTAGTTCGGCGAGCGATATCGATTATTACCGGCTCGTTAATTCAACAAATACAGGAAGAACAAACGTAAGCCTTGAATTCGATCATGGCAAAGGTGATTTAAAATTAGAGATAGGAAAATATGCTGATAATTTATCTGGCTTTGATTCTAATTCCCTAAAGAGTGATACAAAGAGTGATGATGAATCGATCTCATTCCTCAACGGTTACAGCGATATCATCATTGCAGTCAGTGGTGTCAATGGTGCCACGAATGAATACTCAATTAAAACGGTTATTGAGAAACCAGATTACGATGATAACGCGAAGGATATCGATGATCGAGATGACAGCGAAGCCACTCTTCCGTTGTATTTTTCTGAGACATATAAGCGGATGCATGAGCTTACAATTCATAATTCCGATGATGTAGACACCTATAGTTTTACATTAACGAAACAAGGTAATTACAACGATTATATTGCCATCAAGGAGCCAGAGCGTGATCATCAGAACAATAACAAATATAGCGACTACGGTAGAGGCGCTGGAAAAGTAAATATCGAATCAGCAAAACTAAAACTCTTCAACAAAACAGGGAACACACAATTACGATCGTCAGTTGGTCTGGGCCGGGCTTTTCAAACGAATGAACAGACACTTAACGATTATGCAGGCACCAGCTATCAAGTCTTGTCGTTGGAAGGCCTTGAAGCCGGTGATTATCGAATTAAGATCAGCTCACTGAAACCAACCCAATACACATTAGTCGCCAATGGTAGTTTCGAAATAGCGGTCAAACCAGATCGTTATGAGGCCAATGGTGGTAATAACACCATTGAAAATGCCATTGATCTCGGATTGATCACTGATAAAACAACAATCAATGATCTTTCATTTGCTGGAGGCGAAGGCAGCTTCACTGCTGATCATGATGTCTTCAAATTCCAGGTTGCCAAGAAAACAAGAAATATTTTCCAATACTCAATGGTTAAATCTGTCATGGAAAGAGATTATGGCAGTAAGGTTGATTACAACATACTTGATAAAGATGGCAAGATAATTAAAAATAATCCTTCTTATAATTCACTAATACTACAACCTGGTAATGATTATTATCTTGATCTTTTTGGCGAAAATCTAACCCAGAATATATCTAACCGATTGATCACTCCAGTTGAATATTCATTTACGCTTGATCCACAATATTCTCGCCTGCCAGATTCCTACTACCCAGCGCCAGATCGCTTTGAAGCCAATGGCGGCAATAATGAACAGGGAAATGCTACACCTCTTGGATTAATCAAGGGCAAGAAGGTTATTACAGACTTAACATTGGATGGTTCTGGAGAGAGGTCGAATTCGGATACGTGGGATATTGATATCTATAGCTTTAGCCTTGAGGATATCGAGTTCGGCAAGAATGATAATGATTCGATAGACATTGTGGGCCTTCACAATAATGGAGCATATGGCAATGATGTTAAACCCATCTTTACTGGTGAAATATGGTCAAAAGATTTTAAAGAATTTCATGGATGGACAAATCAAAGAAATCGCCATGCTCTGCATTATATCGATGGTGGTAAAGATTATCATTTAGTAGTTAGACGTAAGTGGAATGAAAACCATCTTTTTCGTCAATCGCATGGTGGCAATAGTCTTAAATATGAAATCCAATTTAATTTAACGGAGAAAGATCCCTCAACAGGCAAACGAAAGGGGGATGAACATGAGGGGCCCCATGGCAACAACACAATGGAGAGGGCTGTAAGCCTTGATCCTGATGATAACTGGGTTGGTGATATGTATATTGAAGGCAGTATTCATACTCGATTCGATACTGACTGGTACAAATTTGATGTCACACATCCAATCGTGGCGAATCAATTTTTTGGTTCACTTGTTTATAATTGGAGGAAGGGAGATATTGATGCTTTCATTGTTAACGATCAAGGAGTTACAATTCACAGTGCCACAGATACATTCGCACAACCATTGAGGGCATGGGGCCAGATTAATCCGGGTACCTATTACTTAAAAGTACAAGCCAAGGAACTTAAGAGAAATTTTGACGATTCTGTTGAAGACTACGGCGATTATCAGATAAAACTGTATACAGGTGGCAAGGCAAGTGATGATCGTTATGAAGATAATGATGCTCATTTTACTGACGATGATGCCTACACCAAGGCAACTGATTTGGGTATTGTTAATGAGAAATCCAATGGATCAAAGATTAAATTTGATGACTTAGTGCTTGAATCAGATAGTCCTGGTAGACAGAGGCTTCCCCTCGGAGACTGTCATTCTGCATCACCCAATGCACAGGATTTATACAAATTCACACTAAAAGGCAATGCTGATATTGATGATTATATTGAAGTTTCTTCCAAAAAATCCATAGCACCAGGCTTTACGATTAGAAGAGTTGACTCCATATTGAATCGCTTAGGAGATCCCAATAGGTCTCCCTCCGACCATCATCAGAGAAAAATAAAGTATAATCGTAAAAGTAATGTCAATAGAATAGATATAGGTGGCCTTAAGGCAGGGGAGTACTATTTATATCTCCACAGCATCAATACTGAAGCTAATGTGCCTTGTATTGATGTTCGTAATCAATACAGTATTTCATTCAATGGGCCACCAATCCAATCAAAGGGTGACCAGTTTGAGAAAGGAGCAGGAAACAATACGAAGAAAACAGCAACGTCAGTTGATCAAAGTAAGGAAAATACTAAAATTAAAGATGTCACTTTACATTATCGCAATGATTTAGATTTTTACAAAATAATCCTTCCACGTAGAGGCACTTCGACAGATTTCTTCAGTGTTGAGGGCAATGTTGTTGCCTCTCTCTACCGTGACAACGGTATTGCTCAGAACGCATCAGATGTTCGGTGGCATACACAAGATCGTGAAGTTACAGAACCACGGCTCGCATGGGGAAAAAAAGTCAAGACTAAGACTGTTGGCGATAATCTGACAACATTTAATTTAGAGGGGTTGTCGCCTGGTGTTTATTTTGCCAGGGTACAATCGAAACAGTTCATCGATTTTGCTGATCCAAATAAGATTCAAACAGAAGAATTTGAGTCGCAGCGCTACACAATCGATGCCAATATTCCTCTCTCAAAGTTCAAAACAGAAGATTTTTACGAAGCACTTGAAACCAATGAATTGTATGACTTAGGCGCTGCATCATCCCGATTGATATTAAAAGATTTAACCCTGTCACGTAGTGATATTGATAAGCGTCAGTTTAAGTTAACTGAAAAGGGCAAGCCTGATCAAGGAACTGGTGTGCGTTTTCACCACCTCACCAATAATATTAAGCTCGAAATCATTGATCTTACCAGTAAGGCTGTTGTTAAAACTGCTGATTTCTCTTCATCTAAATCAAATTATGAGTGGATCTCACTTCACAATCTACCGATTGGTGATTACGAACTAAAGATTTCTGGCCCTGGTGGAAAATATGATTTTGATTTTGTTGGTATGAACGATAATGTGAGCGATCATCATATTCAAGACAATGCGGTTGGCACTGCCAAAGCAATCACAACCGGTAAAAATAGTGGCTACACAGTTGGCGGCGACGACAAAGTTGATTATTTTAAATTCACAACCAAACATAAAACAGCTCACCGATGGGATCTGGGTAAGGATTACATCGAGGTTCAATTCTGGAATCAATTGGGGAATATTGATCTTGAATTACTATCTAAGGATGGCAAAGAGTTAATCGATTATTCCTACGGATTTGAGAATCACGAAAGAATTGACTTGGTTGAGCTCCCTGCTGATGATTATTTATTAAAAGTCATTGGCCGTGGCACAATCAACGATTATTTCTTGGATCTATCTTTAGATTCTGTGCCTTCTCTGGAAGAAGATACTCTCAATAATCACACACAAGCAAAGGCTTATACTCCCATTGAGCTTGTATCAGATGGAGCATGGAATGGTTGGGAAGATATTAATGCAACATTAAGTCCAAATAATGCAGAGGATTGGTATACAGCAAAATTTGATGCCAAACAATATGGCCCAGAATTCTGGTCGTTACTGGAACAAAAGAATAGAATCTATGTTGATGTTTTTGAAAAAATACCTGGTGAAGACCAGCTGGTATTCATTAATAGAGTTGATACTGCAACCCATAGAGGTTTCACCACCAATTCGGGTGGTTGGCCCTTTGAACCAGGACAATATTTTTGGAGAGTAAGGGGACAAGAGATCAATAAAATCGCAGAATATTCGATTCGACACGATCCTACCCGCGCCGCCCCTGTTCAACGGGTGATTCCTGAACCTTTAGGTGATGTCTATAATGATCTGAATACTAACGATTGGTTCTTTGAAGAATCATACGACTTAGAAAACTTGAGTGCGAATCCCTTTGTGGGTAATCAGTGGCTCAAAAACCCTAGTAGTGCCACATCAAATGGACTCACAGATTTGGATTTTTATAAATTCCAATTAAGGCAAAAAGGAGATGCCAATAGCTTTATTAACGCCTATTTTGAGGAATGGTATACAGACTTTGATATGTACCTGTTTGCTAACAATCAGAACAATGTTAAAGACGCTGCGAAAACCGGCGATCATCGCTTATTCAAGTGGAAATTGTTTGAGATACATCCACAAACTGGAGCACCTCTTCTCTATAAACGTGCATCGCGTAGTAATACTGATAATGAGTCGATCAGCTTGGATGGACTTCCAAAAGGTGAATACTCCTTAGTTGTCGTTCCGCATATTCAATTTTTCGATGAGGCTAAATATGAATTGGAGTTCAACCTCCCGGAAAACGATGTACAAGTTGATCCTTACGAAGGCAATAATACGTTGGGGGATGCTTATGCTTTTGGTCCGAGTACTGGGCGCCATTGGCAACGAGATCTAAGTATTCATGATCAAAATGATGTTGATTATTTCTCGTTTGAAACCAAATTCAAAGGCACAGCCAATGATCATATTAGCTTGGAATATTACAAGCCAGATGGTGTGCTGGATTTCCGTTTGCTTGATGCGAATGGTAATCAACTTAAAGTTGGAGATTCCACAGAATTAGGTACGACAATCTCACTCGATAACGTGTCTGCAGGCAAATACAATCTGAAAGTATCAAGCAAGAGCAATTCAACCAATAACTACGATATTGCTTATGAATTGCCCAATGATCCAACCAGGAAGGATGCATGGACCCTCATGTATTACTTCCCTGCCTATCAGGATATTGATATTAAATATACAATCGAGCTCTTAGAAGATCAACTCAGCCGCTTATCTTCGAATGTGAATTTGGCTGTGATGTGGGACCAGCCAAATATGAATGGAAGCCGTAACTATGCCACAGGGGCCGGGCGGCAAAGCAAATGGGATACAGCGGGTCGTGCCATCCTCAAAGCTGATTCCACCATGAAGTGGATTTCTTCGGATTTCGAGGTTCTTGGTGAGAAGAATATGGGAGATCCGCAAACCGTGGTTGATTTTGTGAAATGGGCAGATCAACAGGCTCCTGCTGAGAACCAAGCTCTCTTCATTCATGGCCATTCCCTTGGCCTTTCAACGATCATTAATGACAATGAAAGCCGAGATTCACTTGGGATTGTAGAAGTCGCGTCTGAGCTGGAGAAATTAAAGACAGATCAGCACCAGCCTGTTGATCTTGAAATTCTGAGACTCGATGGCTGCCTCACCGGCACGCTCGAATTTGCCTACGAACTCAAGAATGCAGCCAAATACACCATGGGCAGTGAAGCCGTATCAGGTGCTGGTAGCGGTAATTATGGAACCCATGCCCAGGCATTGAACTCCTATCCCTATGAACAGACGCCTGAGTTGCTAGTGAAAAATATGATTGAAGATTACGACTGGAATCATGGCCGTCATGATGGTTTGTTCAAAGATACGTTGTCGGCAATTCAAACGAATCAATTAACCGATCTGGCCGCAGCAATTGCGCATTTTGTGGATGAATCCAAAAAGGTAAGTCAAGATAAACGCATTCATTTTCAAGTTGCTAGAGAATTTGCTCCTCATTATGGCGGTAATAGTTATACGATTGACCTGGGTGCTTTCATGCGTGGTGTGGGCCAAAATACTGTTTTTAGTTCATCCTTGCGCAATGCGGCTAATGCCGTTGTCGCAAAGCTTGAGACAAGCGTTGTTGCCAAATCGGCATCTGAAATGTATGCCGATGGCTTATCAATCTATTACCCCCGTTGGGGTGGAGCTGGTGATTTGTACACCAATCCCCATCCCAACTTCATCAGGGATACGAAGTGGGATCAATTTTTAAACGGGGAGGGACGACTCAGCCAGCGCAGTGAGACTCGATTGGGCCAGCAAGCATCAAAGCAGCAGATCATTGAAGTTTTTGATTGGTCGTCGTTCAATCAAACCAAAGTTGATGCTTTTGATTTGGGCCGTTTATCTGGCGCCAAGATTGAATTAAATCAATTAGCACTGAATCGTGCCACGACGAAATATTTTAAATTCACAATACCTGAGGCAACCAGTGCCCAGCCCAGCATTCAAATTCGATCCGACCATGAGACGCTATCGGGTCTATCCCTGAAGCTCTTCGATGCTGAAGGAATTAATGTTGCCGAATCAGATAAAGATAATCTTGTTGAAGGGCAGAATTTTACCAGTGGTGACTACATCCTGGAAGTCAAGAACTCTGGTGTTCCCATCCATGCCGCTTCAATCATTTTAGATGCTCCAACGGATACGACTCCCTCCACGATTTACAACAACCAGAAAGGCACACATCAAGGCGATCAACAGGCAAGCACACTTGCCAATTTCAAAGGTAAGGCATCTGATTTAGGTGTGATCAGCCGACCTGAATTGAGAATGGGTACAACGGCCCCAGCCTCTTTAAGTGAAGATGGTGAATGGCTCTATTACGAGTTGGGCAGTTCTGCTCTTGCTGGCCTCGCGCAAAGGATCAATGTTGAGATCAATATGGCTGATCAAGCGGAGTATGAAGCCGAGATTATTGATGATCAGGAAAAAGTAGTTGATTCAATCACAAGTAGTGGCCGATCAGATATTGGTTATGAAACAACAGGTTCCGGAGAGCAATTTACGCTTCGCTTGCGCCAATTAAAGCCAAGCAATCCATCATCCGAACAAGAGGCACAAGGTGTCGGTGCAGCAACATTCTCTCTTTTGTTCACCCCGCGCGAATCACGACTGCTTCGGATCGTTAGCGCATCTCCATCCGATAACAGTGTTGATGTGAGGGGAGATAGCAACATTGAAGTTGTGTTCAATGCGGCAATCAGTCTCGGCAAAGGCACGATACAGATCAGCGATGGTGCTTCAGACAATCGAACCATTCCAATCACCGATGCATCACAAGTTAGCATTAGTGGCTCCAAGTTAATTATTAATCCGAAACAGAATCTGAATGGAAGTAGTAAGTATCACGTCAAAATCGATAAAGGAGCACTTAAAGACCAAAAAGGACATGACTTCACGGGCATCACCAGTGCGAACACACTTAACTTCAGCACAGTTGATAAAAATGCGCCCCTTTTAAACAAAACCGAGCCTGTTAATAATGAAACAAACGTAACGGCCAGCAGCAACCTTGTATTCACCTTTAACGAAGCGATCGAAGCCGGGTCTGGAAACATTGTTTTGACTGACGATCAAAACAATCAGACGTCAATTCCGATTGGCTCTAATCAGGTGAGCATCAGTGGTGCCAAGTTAACGATCAATCCAAGCCAAGACCTTGCAAGTGACACGAAATACTCGATTAAAGTAGAAGTAGGAGCCATTAAAGATCGTGCAGGAAATGCCTACAATCCACTGGAAGATCTATCGTTCACCACGGCAGATTTAACAAAGCCAAAGCTGAGTAGCAGTAATCCGAAAGATGATTCCAAAACATTCTCTCCCAGCTCAGATATCGTTCTTGTCTTTGACGAATCGATCAAAGCCGGTAGTGGCAATATTTCTATTTTAAGTGATGACGGTTCAGACAAACATATTATCTCAGTTGGTGATTCGCAAATTAAGTTCGCTGGCTATGAAATCATTATCAATCCATCTGCAAGCTTGAAAAGTAAGAAGGATTATCATATCAAGATCGATTCCACAGCAGTTCTCGACTCCAACAACAATGCTTATCTAGGTATTAGCAACAAGACAACCCTCAATTTTACTACCGCGGATGTTGATAAGCCTCTCCTCGCCTCCACATCCCCTGCAGATAACAGCAGCTCCGTTCCCGCTAAAAGCAAGATCGTCTTCACCTTTAACGAGAAGATTAAAGCTGGCAAAGGCACCATTCTCATCTCTGATGGAGCATCAGATCTTCGCAATATTGATATCACAAGCAATGAAGTTGAAATTGATAATAAAAGTCTTACCATCACCCCCGCAGCTCCACTTCAAGAAAGCAGCGATTATCACATCAAGATTGCCTCCGGTGTGATTCAAGACATCACTGGTAATCCCTACGCAGGTATCAGCGATACCACAAGCTTTAATTTCAAAACAGGCGATGCAACAGCGCCAACCATCGTCAGCACATCACCCTTCGATAATTCAAAAGACAACAAGAAATCAGCCAACATCAAGATTGAATTCAGTGAACCCATCGTCCTTGGTGATGGATACATCATCTTCAATGATGGTTCATCTGATACTCACAAAATTCAGGCCTCTGACAGCACACAGGTTTCGATCAATAACGCCAAAAACCTCGTCATCAATCCTTCCGCTGATCTTGCGAGCGACACCGATTACTCCATCAAGATCGACAACAAGGCCGTCAAAGATAAAGCCGGCAATGCCTTCGCGGGGATCAGTGATTCCACCACATTCAATTTCCACATTGCCGATACTGACAAACCGCTCCTTAAAACATCCACCCCGGCAGATGATTCCTATGGCTTCGATGAAGTCGACAATATTGTTCTTACATTCAATGAAAATATCCAGCTTTCCGGCAACGGGCACATCCGATTGCATGCCGCCTTTGATGATTCCATCATCCCCTCCAGTGCTTCTGTTAACGGCAAGACGCTAACCATTAATCCAAGCCCCACACTTCAATCTGAGAGCAGTTACTACCTCAAGATCAGTCATAACGCCATCACCGATCAGGCCAGTACACCCAATACATTTGCCGGTATTACCGACAAAACATCGCTCAATTTCACAACCGCGCAATACAGCTCACTCCAAGGCTCCGGTCTCAAAAGCAATACCGATACTCTTCTTGATCAACATCCCAGTGTTCAACTGCTTCTCACGCCTCTTGAGCAAGGTGGCGCCATTGAATTCACCCCCACCACAGACCAAGGCATCTGGTTCTACAACTACAACGATCCCAGTTCGCTGCAGATCAAATCCGCGGGTAAAAAGCTCTACGACAGCTTAATTAGCGACTCCCACGCAATAACCAACGCGATGCCATCGCCGGATCTGGCGTCGCTTTGGGATCAGAGGGTCGAGGATCGCAGGGCCAGCATTGTTCATCCAACAGATCAAAAGATCTTTAAACGAACCGGCTACACCCTTCCACAGGAGCAAAACCTCAACCGGTCCTCCCTCAACCAAGCGATCCGCTGGGTGTTTGATCGTGATGGTTATGTGCGCGTCTACAGCAAAAACGAAAACACCCAGGAGCTCACTCTCAAGGCCACATCAAGCCAGCAGTTCACCGCTTCTCAGGGCAAGAACTCCTACTTCTATCCAGCCTTTGCCGCAGTCAAGAAAAGCAATAACACCGTTGCAGCCGGGTCTGTTCCAACGGACATCCATCGCCTCGTTGATACCGGCAAAGCCCAGATCTCACTGGTGGGAACTCCTGTTGTCGGCCAGAAGCTCACCCTCCAATTGGACGGTGAGGACCCAGAGGGCAGCCCCAATCTGCTCCGCGACGGCTCGATTCAATGGCTGCGCAATGGCAACCCCATCACTGGCGCCACCGCTGACACCTACACACTCACAAACGCCGATCTCAACAAGGCGATCAAGGCACAGATCAGCTACACCGATACCGAGGGATTCACAGACACAGCCCCATCCTCCAACAGCTTCACAATCAAGAGCTCCGATCAAACCGGGCCAAAGTTACTCAGCAGCGAGCCCGCTGATAACGCCGTCAATATCAGTAATCGCAGCACGATCAAGCTCAACTTTGATGAGCCAATCCAGGCAGATGCAGGCAGCATCGAACTGGACAATCAGAACGGCGATGCGCGCAGCATCAGCATTGTTGATTCCAACCGCATCAACATCAATGGCAACACGCTAACGCTCAATCTTGCCGAGCCCCTCGCCACAGATAGCAGCTACCACATCAAAATTTCGCCGGGTGCCTTCACCGACACCCATGACAATCCCTATGCGGGGATCACCAACAAAACATCCCTTAATTTCACAACCATTGAAACGGTTGCGCCTCGATTAAAGACCATCTCGCCAAGCAAAGGTGCAGACAATATTCCGGTGGCCAGTGAAATCAAACTCACCTTCACAGAAGCGATCAAAGCCGGGCAAGGCAAGATCACGATCAGCGATGGCGATGCAGATGTCCGCCAAATCAATATCACCGACAAAACGCAAATCAGCATCAGTGACAAGGTTCTGAAAATCAAGCCAACCGCTGATCTCAATAGTTCCACCTCCTATTCACTGCAGATCCCCCAGACTGCAGTGCTGGATCTCGTTGGCAATCCCTTCTCTGGTATCAGCGATCAAACCACCATTCAATTCACAACCCAAGATATTCTCCCTCCCACGCTGAAAAGCACCACACCAGCAGACGATCAAACCGGTGTTTTAACCAATCAGCAATTCATCCTTCAATTTAATGAACCGATCAAAATCGGCAGCGGCAAACTCTTAATCACCGATCAAGGCAATGATCATCGCGAGATCAATGTCAACAGCAACCAAGTCTCCATCGATGACACACAGCTGATCATCACCCCATCAAAAGACCTGCTTGAAAACCGGTCTTACAGCCTCCTGCTCGAACCAGGGGCGATCACCGATCAAGCCGGAAATGCCTTTGCTGGCATCAGTGATTTCACAACCTTCAACTTCTCAACCGCTGATCTTACTGCCCCTGTCCTGACCGCCAGATCACCCGGCAAAGGCAGCACGGATGTCAGCATCAATTCTCCAATCAAGTTGATTTTTAATGAAAACATCAAGGCCGGCAAAGGCACACTCACTTTGAGTGATGGTCAGCAGGATGAACGCAAAATTAAAATCACCAATTCAGATGTTATTGATATCACAAATAACACACTCACCATCACACCCAAGCAAAAATTCCTCAGCACAAGCACCTACACACTCAATCTACCCAAAGGGATCGTCACTGATCGCTCCTCCAACGATTTCAAAGGTCTTAACACCTCCTTTGAAACAGAAGATGCCGATCCGCCCATTCTTCTATCCACTACACCAGTCAACAACGGCAAGCTAGATATCAAGCAAAATGTTGTTCTTACTTTCAACGAACCCGTCCTTGCTGGAACGGGTTCCATCCTCTTAAAAGACAAAGCCAACAATCAAACCATTGAAACCCTCCAAGCCAATAGCTCACGCGTTTCCTATGCCAGCAACACAGTCAATATCGACTTCAAAAACAATCTAGTCAACAGCAAAGCATACAAACTTGATTTTACAGCGAGCAACATCTTTAAAGACAAATCCGGAAATCAGTTCAAGGCGAGTGGAGACAATCTTATTCAGTTCACAGCGGAATCAATTGCGGATACGATTTCGACCAAGGACAAGATTGGTGATCGTTTTGCAATCAATCCAGACAACGGCAAGGTCACGATCTTTGTTGATGGCAATACATCTGCAAAGGTCAAACCACTGCTTGGAGAAGATCATCAACTTGCTGAATCCAGCTGGAAAGACACCGAGCAAGGCATCTCTGGCTCGTTCGCGGTGGAAGCCGTAGAAGGCTTCAAAGAAAAGGGCAAAGATTTTTACGCAGTTGCAATCAAGGAAACATTTGCAGACAACAACAAGGCATCAGAAGAATGGTACAAATACATCTTTAATAACAGTGGCACATTCGAGTACAGCGTTGAAATCCTCTCGCTCGCGCAGGTAGAAGAAGAATTCAAGCAGGATCTTAACCAAGACAATTACATCGGTGTTAATCCTGGGAAACTAAAAATTATCCGCAAAGGAGAAACAGGACACGCCGCCTTCAAAGATCAAAACAACAACATCTATATCCTTGATGAAAATCGCCTCAACTCTCCTCTTCTCATCACTGAATCCTGGGGTGAACCCGCTCAACTCATTGATTCTTGGAACGGCGGCTCACGCTCCATCCATGCCGTTGAACAACTCCCCGATGGCTCCTTCATCATCGCCATCCAAACTAGCGATTCTCACTCACCTAACTCCACAAAATGGGAAACCGCCAAGCTCTCAGCCGCTGGCGTCATCGATTCAAACTCCTTCCAACACGGTGATATCGCTTCCCAAGAAAAGCTCTTTAAAGAAGACCTCAACCTCGATAACACCATCGGCTTTAAAGCCAATGCTCTAACCACTAAATCCGACGACACAACCGGAGACAAACTCGCTCTCAATAAAAACAATGAGCTCTTTATCCTTCCTCAAGCTGGCGCAACAGTTCCTGTTAAAGATGAATTCGGGCCCGCTCGTTTTGATGAATCGGAAACCTTCCCCGGCGGTTCCTTCAAACGACAATCCAGGCAGGTTCAGCTCTGGGATAACGGCACCTCCTCAGATACCTCTGATGACGTTTATCTCTTGGCGGTCTATGAGCAATCCACCCATTCCTTTGAAGGTGGTAGCGATTCCCATGACAGCTGGATCGTCTATTCCATCGATCAAAACGGAAACATCCTCTGGAATCAAACCGCCTACAACGTCCCCATCGCAGATTATGAGCTTCGTTTCGATGCAGATCTCGATGGCGATACAAACAAAGGCTTCAATCTCAACTCCCTTCAGCTGATCTCCACCGACACCGTTACTCCCGATTCCTCCCCATCCGGTGTCACCCTCAAACGGGACAACAAGGGCAACAGGCTTTTCATCTGGGATGGATCCAACAACATCAAAATCCTCGATTCCCACGGCCAAACTCCCCAACTCGAATTCTCCTCCAGCTGGGAAGGCGGCACCTTCAAAGCGGAAGCTTTTGCTGTGGAGCAACACAACACCACACCAACAAGCTTCTCCCTTGCGATCAAATTCTCCGACACCTCCTCCGGCAGTGGTGGTGGTGATGGCGGTGGCAATGGTGGTGGTGGCCCCACCACCGTCAACAACAACGGCTCCGATCTCAACAGCGGCGATGACGGCAACTCAGGCTCCGTCATGTGGGAAATCCATACCCTCACCTACAAAGACATCAACGGCGATTCCAGCAAAGAGGCCGTTCTCGATTGGTCCACACCGCCAACCTTCACCCCCTCCATCGCCAGCTACGAAAAGGTCTTCAAACAAGACCTCAATGGTGATAAGCAGATTGGCCTGAACATCTCCAAACTCTCCACCCTCGCCACCGACAAACAAGGGCACACCGCCAAACTCTCTAAAGAAGGCGCCATCTTCCTCTTTGATGGCTCCAACAACAGCTCCCTTCTGGCGCTCAAAGACCCCAACGGCGGATCGCCAAGCTTCTCGGTCAATCATTCCTGGGACACCGGCAGCTTCCAGCTCACTCCTTTTGCTGTTTCTGACAAGCAAAACAATGGCACCGCTTCCGATAGCTCCGATGACTATTACCTGCTCGCCATCAAGCAGCAAGAATCCACAACCTTAGAAGACAAATCAACCGACACAAACGTCAAATGGGAGCTGCATCAGGTCAATGCCAACACCGGGGTCTTTAACTTCGATGATTCCATCTTTACACGCTCGATCCTTAAATACGAAAGCATTTTCAAGCAAGATCTCAACGGTGATAACAAAACCCATACCGGAACCATCCAACTCACATCACGCAATACTGACAAACACAACATCCTTCTGAAAGAAGATGATGCTAAATCCCTCTACATCATTGATGGCTCAACCAAATTAGAAGTCAAAGACAGCTTCATCGAGCAATCGTCGCGCTGGTCCGATGGCAGCTACAAATCGAAAGCGATCGCCGTTGAAAAAAATACCAACCAAACCCCATCGAACAATTCCGACGATTATTACCAGCTTGCCGTCAGGCAAACCAATACCTTCAAAGACAACGACGGCAACAAACAAACCGACACCAACTGGCAGATCTATGCCATCGACCAAAGCGGTGAGATCAACTGGGAGAAAAACGTCTGGACACAATCCATCAGTTCCTTTGAAAACTTCTTCCATCAAGATCTTGATGGCTCCGGGAAAAAAGGTGATATCCCTGGCCTGAAATTCCTCTCCACAGACACCAAGGGACACCGCCTCCAAAAAGACACCAAAAAACTCCTCTACATCACCAACAACAACGGCAACAATCGCATCAGCATCACCGAATCCGGCGGCAGCCCCGTTTCCTTCGATCACAGTTATTCCTGGGGTGCCGGCTCATCCACATCCAAAGCTGTTGCTGTTGAGCGCAATCCAGACAAGTCCTTCAGCCTCGCTGTTCAGGTCGCCTCCACTGAAAAAGATGCCGCTGGCGTCACAAAATCAGACAGCCATTGGGAGATCTATTCCATCAACAAGCAGGGAATTGTTGATTACGACAATGTCATCTTTAAAGATGACATCTCAGCAGAAGAATCCAAGCTCTTCAAGGAAGATATCGATCAATCCGGCGCCACAGGCCTCAATTTCTCATCACTGCAATCCGTCGCATCCGACAGCTACGGCGACCTGCTCAAGCGCGATTCAAACGGCTTCTTCTACATCCTCTCCGACGCCGACACCACAAGCGATACCAGCGACGACGAACACATCCCCCTCAGCCAAGCCTGGGGCGACCGCGTCAATTTCAACACCACCGATTCCTTCTCCGGCGGCGCCTTCACCTCGCAGGCCGTCGCCGTTGAGTCCACCTCCTACACCAACAGCAAAGGCATCAGCACCAACGGCTATGTCATCGCCCTCAAAAACACCAACACCACACCAAGCTCCACCAACATTGATTGGGAACTCCGCTATGCCAATGCCGACGGGGTGCTCGATCCCAACCTGATCGTTTCCCTGGCCTCCATTCAAGGCAGCGAGTCCCTCTTTGGCACCAACAAAAACAATGCCGATCTTGATGGCGACAACAAATTTGGCATTGATACCTCCGCGCTGAAAACTGTCGCCACAGACACCAGCGGCGATGGCCTCCAACACGACAACAACAAAGCGCTCTTCATCGTTGATGACAACGACAGCGTTGACACCAGCGATGACACCCGCATCCCCATCAAGGAAAGCAGCGGTGAAACCGCCAACTTCAATTACACCTACACCGATAGCTTTGGTAACCAAACACGCACCGTCACCTCAGAAGCGGTCGCCGTTGAATCCAAGCAAGTCGGCGGCAAAGACTGCTTCCAACTCGCCGTCAAAATCACCGAGTCCAAAGCATCCGCATCCAGTAACAAACAACGCAGCAATTCACAGCAACAATCCACCACGTTCTGGGAAACCTGGCTGATCTCCAAAGCCGGCATTCTTGACCCCGCCTCCGGCTCCAGGTCCAAAGGCATCCGCCGCAAAGAAGCCGACTTCAACCAGGACCTCAACGGCAAAGGCGGCATTGAATCCGCCACCAGCGTCTCCACCACCGCCTTCTCCTCCGACACCACAGGTGCTGTTCTCGCCCAGGATTCAGAGGAGTCCCTCTACATCAAAGACAGCGGGCGCACCATCGCCATCGTTGATGACAACGATGGCCCCATCGCACTCGCCCACTCCGAATCCTCCACTGAAGAGACGATCACCATCACGCCCTTCGCCGTCGAGAAACACGACAATAAAACCCCCTCTGACGCCTCCGACGACTACTACAAGCTCGCCACCAAACACCACATCCAACCCAAATCCGGCAAAGCCTTCACCCTCTGGCAAACCAACACAGTCTCACTCAGTGGCGTCCTCTCCTTTGCATCCGAAACCTTCGGAGATGCCAACATTCACGAAACCGATCTCAAACAAGATCTCGACGGTGACAGCAGCATCTGGTCAGCCGCTAATGCAACCTTCAATGCCATTAATTCCGATACCCGCGGCGCCACACCTCACCTCGATTCCAACAACAATCTCTACATTCAGCCCGCAGGTGGTTCCACAAAACATGCCGTTGTCGATGCCGCCGGTGCACTGCTGAACTTTGAGCACAGCTGGACGGTGAACAGCAAGTCCTACAAAGCTGAAGTTTTCGCCATCTCCAACATTCAGGACAACGGCACAGCCAGCGATAGCAGCGACGATTACTACAAACTCCTCATCAAAGAAACCGAAACCGACGGCGGTAACGAAACCCTGCGCTACGAGACCTACAACATCGCAGCGAACACATCCACCCTCGATTGGGCCACCTCGGCCCGCTTCTTCTCTGCCATCGCCCTGGAAAGCACCTTCCAGCTCGATATCGACGGCAATGGATCCATCGCCACCATCGATGCCAACTCCACCACTGCTATCGCCACCGATACCGCCGGCTCCAGGCTTCGCCAGAGCAGCAATGGCTTCCTCTTCATCAAAGAAGGGGCATCCACCAATCCCATCAAAGGCCCCGATGGCGGCTACGTCGATCTCAACGTCAAGGAGTCCTACGACAAAGACACCAGCTTCCAATCAGAAGCTCTCGCGATCTCCAACAAATTTGATAACGGCACAACCGGAACAACCTCTGACGATTACTACAAACTTGCCGTCCGCGAAACCAACACCTACAAAGCCGAATCGGATGTGATCTATCGCATCATCACCCTCGATTCCAAACGCACCATCCAACCGGAACTCGATCAGTTCTATACCGCCGCTGAACTCAACGAAAAGACCTTCGCGCAAGACATCACCGGCGACTCCAACATCAGTGCTGGGCAATCCACAAGCGCCAACGACGATGATGTCAAGGTCGGCACCACCGATGGGGCCGTCCTCAAGCAATTCGGCAATACCGCCCAATCAAAGATCGTATCGATCGCGAATTCACAGTCTGATTCAAGTGACAAAA
>QCSN01000017.1 GCA_003211515.1 Synechococcus sp. AG-670-F04 | reverse complement strand
CATGGCTTGACCGGGGCCACCGGGCATACCGCTGTTGCGTCGGGCAAGAAAGATCAGAGAACCGATCAGAAGCAGAGGGAACAGCAGATTGCCGAGCAAGCCGAGGGCAGGTGGCGCTGACTGAGGCGGATGGATATCGAAGCTGATGCCTTCATTTTTAAGGGTATTGATCAGCTCCGGTGCCAGGCCTGGTAGATCAACCCGCAAGCGTTGAACGCGGTTGTCCAGTTCAGGGTCAACGGCTTCAACAACAGCATTCCTGCCGTTGTCGTAGACATCAACAGCGGTGACTCGACCAGCTTCGACGTAGTCGAGGAATCGGCCGTAGCTCATACGAGCAACTGCTGAATTGCGAGGGGCAACGGTGGGTCCACTGTTCCCCATGCCGTTCACACCACCACTGCTGAAGACCTGCCAAGCAATCAACAGGACCACCCCGATCGGCAGTAGCCATAGAGCGATGACACGCCAGCGCTGATTCATGACCCTGAGAAATGATTAAAGAGTGTAAAGGAGTTGCAGCGAATGCTGAGGACCCCTTCAAAGACTCCTCAAGGCAACAATCGGATCGAGTCGAGCGGCACGTCGTGCAGGAACGACTCCGAAAAAGAGGCCGATCGATCCCGACAGAGCGACAGTGCCCAGGACCGTGGTTGATCCGATGCTCGCCGGTAATGGTGTGACGGCTGCGACGAGTGCCACTGTTCCAAGGCCGACCCCGGTACCGATTAATCCACCGAGGCTGGCCAACACCAGCGATTCCACCATGAACTGCTGCAGCACGCGGATCGGGAGGAACAAGACGTTTTGAGGCTTCACGAAGAGACCTGGAGGCCACCACCCCAATCCAACGCAATTCACGACCGCGAAACTCGATGGCCACACATCCGTGGGATGCACTTCGCAGCAGAGGCGTCAAGGCCCCCGCCATCGAGGCAACAGCAGAGGGTTTCCACAGCACTGCTGTTGTGGTGTTCAGTTGATCGAAACACTGTCGCTCGATCGGAGGAGAGACGACTCCAGCTGGACTGAACCGTTGATCAAAGGTTTGGCGGTTCAGTGCATCGGCAAACAGCAAGATCAAGCCGCGGTGGAGACGAACCGACTCCGATGCCTTCAGGACTTTGGGGTCGAAATCTCCAGCGGTGGCAGCATCGAGGATCTCCTCCTGGAGGATGAGACAGGGCTCACCTTCCTCTGGCCATGCCTGCCACCAGAGTTCGCCATCACGGTGTGCCCAGAGATCGGCGGCGTTCTGCTCACCGAGGCGTTCAATCCACAACGACGGAATCTTCGCCTCGGATTCGATATGAAAGCTCTGCACCATGGACAAACCCTCACTGATCTCTATCAGGGGGTCATCAACAAAAACAGAGTTCTGGAGCTCCGTTGAATCAGAACGAATCAAGTTGATCAGAACCGTCGCAGGAGCAACGGTCAACGTTGAAACAAGAAACGCAGTGACGGGATAGGAGCGATAAAGGTCCAGAGCCGTCCTCAAAAACCGTTTCAAGACGATCAACGCTTTGAGATCTGCCTCCGGCGGCGATCACGCCACTCAACGACGGAGAGATAGACGACTGAGACGGAAACAAACACAAGAAGGATCGCCGCAATCAGAGCAAGGGACTGGTTCAGCTGAAGAGAGGCGATCAACGGGGAATTTCGGAAAATAACGTCGACTCAGAAATTCAGCGTGCCGTCACCATTACGCCCCCACACGACCATGGCGATCGAAAAACTAAAGGTGGCAGCCAAGGCAGCCCAGGCGACGGTGAACAACATGCACTTGACCTATGGAATGATGGGATCTTACCTAGGGTCATGACGTTGAAAGCGCAGCTTCGGCAACTGTCATGAGCAGCTCCAGCCCTGGTTCATCAACGCTGCTGGAGAGAGCCAGGACGGAGCAGCGCTATCCGCAGGCCCGCGTGATCGTTCTCGACGATGACGTCAACACCTTTCAACATGTGGTTGACTGCCTCAGAAAGATCATCCCAGGGATGAGTGAAGAAAAGGCCTGGGCACTGGCCAATCAGGTCGACAGCAAGGGCTCGGCAGAGGTGTGGTGTGGTCCTCTTGAACAGGCTGAGCTTTACCACCAACAACTTGCTTCTGAAGGACTCACCATGGCTCCGATCGAACGCTGCTGAAAAGAGGCATGTCCGTCAGTTCATGCAGCCGGTTTCCTGTTCGCTTTAGTGATCCGAAGCATGTCGATGGTTCGGAACCGTCGCTGGCGCGCATCAAGAACGTATTTCACGACCCTGCCAGGACATATGGCAAGTCCTCGCACTTCCTTGCCATGCAGCTCAACGGTGAGCATCCTTGCCTGAGGTCCACAACGATCCTCAAGTGGACCGGCGACGGCCAGGCGTAGATCGTCAACGGATCGAAGCATCACCTTGGTGAGGCGCTCTCCATGACATAGCCATGACCGCTAACTTCGATCAGAACTAGCGATTTAGTACCGATTTGGGCCGGGTTGTAATCACCCACAGCACGTATGTCCAGGGATTGATTCCCTGGTTGAAGGCCCTTGCGCGCGAATCGGCCATCCAAACCATTACTCCGGCCGTGATCAGCCGCGTGAAGGGCCGCAGTCCAACACTCCAGCTGAGGGTCTCCATTCCGATCAGAGGGGGATACAAGCTTGTCGCCCGCCGCGGTACCACAGTGCAGGAGGTGTTTGTGGTGACGGAACTAGACCGCGACTCGCTCCAAAAGACCGTGAACCGCCATCGTCCCTGAGGGATTCAGTGCCTGTTCTCCACGCTGTTCAGTTTTGATCCACATCGAGAGCCTGAACACAGGACTCGCGATGCCCTTCTCGCAACTCCGGTTCATTGCGACAAAGCTCTGCCCAGTCCTGGCGCCTGAAACACTGCGGCAGGAGCGCACGGCAGGAGATTTCAGCGTCGTCAGCGCGGAAGACCACCGGCGCTGCGCGCAAGGATTCAGCGTTACCTCGCGCCCCAAACTCCATGGCGATCGCGACAACGCTGCAGCCGCAAAGCAAAAACCGAAAGGGAATCCGTGGCCCAAGGGAATAGGAAGACTTCACCATCTCAATGGCATTGATGCGTTGGCTGACTCACGACAAGCGACAGACAAAAGACTGATCCGCAGAGCGCAGCGTGATCAAGCGGCAAAGGCCACCTCGTTGAGAGCCTGAGGGCCTGATGGCTTGTCTTGAGACACCACTCCGGGCAGTGAATCTGGGAATGGGGTGAACCGCCATGCCGTGCACCTCCTTGTGGTCGACCTGGATGAACCAGAAGGGGAGGCAAAGTGGGGATTCGTTTCCGGCAACGAGGCCGGTCTACTGCACCATCACGACAGTCTCCCCAAGTCGAAAGAGAGTCAGATCAGAGCACTAGAAGGAGGCCGTCACCAACATGGCAGTTCCCCTCAAGTTTAATCGCTGCTCTCTGCTGCAGCAGGCCAGATCGAGCGGATCGTCTGCAATGTGCGCAGGGCTTCCTCTGTACGGAACGCAGCATCGGAACCTTCGAGAAGAACAGTCACATGACCAAGTTTTCGACCCGGTGTCTCAGGAGTTTTTCCGTACCAGTGCAGATGGGCGTTTGGCAGCTGGTGCAGGGCCTCGAGTCGTTTCTCAAGGGAAAGGTTGGCGTTATCCCCCAATCCCAACAGGTTGATCATCATTGCGCCCTGACTCACCATCAGGGGAGAAGGAACCGGCAATCCAGCAACGATGCAGAGCTGTTGATCGAACTGGCTACTGCTGCATGCATCGATTGAAAAATGACCTGAATTGTGGGTTCGAGGTGCAATTTCATTCACCTGCAAACCAACCGGCCCGTAAAAGAATTCCAACGCCAACACACCCACATAATTCAGCTTGGTGAGAAGGGAAGCAGAAACGTTGTATGCGAGCGCTTCAACGGACTGAGACACAGGTGCTGGAACCAGAACCCAGTCGCAAATCTGTTGGGATTGGTGGGTCTCCACCAGGGGAAAGCGATGAATTCGCCCCTTCGAATCGCGACTCACAACAAGGGCCAGCTCATGGTCGTAGTTCACCCAGGTTTCCAGCAGCCATTCCGTAGTGGTCACCCTGCGGATGAGCTGAGCGAGCTCCTCCACGTTGTTGAGCACAAGCGTGCCCTTGCCGTCGTATCCACCTCGAGACGCCTTGGCCATCACCGGGAACGACCATCCGGTCGGTAGGGCAGGCTGGGCTGGAGAGACGCGGCTCAGCGGAATCCAGGCTGGGCAGGGAATATTCAGATCAGCGAGCAGCTGGCGCTGCGAAAGCTTGTCGACCAAGGGCGCAAGAGCTGCCAAGGCCGGTCGAAACCTCACCCCCTGTTGTTCCAGTGGGATGAGGGCATCAATGTTGACCCATTCATTCTCGAATGTGACACCCGCACACCCTTGAACCAGCTCGCGGGTTCCCGCCACATCCCGTGAATCAGCATGAACCAGGCGGCAAGCCCCCTCGGCGGCTGGATCGTCGGATGATGCCGTTTGGACCACAACGCCCACCTGGCGCGCCTTGGCAGCCTGAACAAGCATTCTCGCCAGTTGCCCCCCTCCCACAACTCCAATCATGGCGGCAGAGCTGGACATCGCGTCAGGCGATTGCTGATGTCCGAAGCTTGCCACTCTGCCTGGCCCTCAGCTGGTCAAATCAGCGCCCGATCACCGCTGAAGGCGAGGCGAACCAGGGTTAACAGCATGACGAGCAGAAAGAGAGCCAGCCCAAGGGTGCAGGCATAACTGATTTCAAGCTCTGCAAAGGCTTGGTCGTAGACGTAGTAAACAATCGTGCGGGTTGAATCGGCCGGGCCACCCTGGGTCATCAGAAAAACCTCCTCGAACACTTTTGTGGCCGCGATTGATGACACCACCGCCACAAGCGTGATGTAAGGACGCAATAGAGGGAGCGTGATGTCCACATGTTGGTGCCAACCCTCGCTGCAATCCAATTCAGCCGCTTCGTACAACTCCCCAGGGATGCCCTGGAGACCAGCCAGAAAAATCACCATGTAGTAACCGAGTCCCTTCCACAAGGTGACAAGCATCACTGCCGGCAAAGCCAATTGCGGGGCAGTCAAAAATCCGATCGGTGTGATGAAATCTCCGAACGCGGCAACCAACCAGCCGTTGATCAATCCGTTTTCGGCGTAGAGCCAGCGGAACGCGATCGCTGCAACAACGATCGAGACAAGAACCGGTGTGTAAAACGCTCCCCGCAGAACATGCATTCCGGGCAAACGACGATTCACCAAAATGGCTAGGGCTAGTGAACCGAGAACAATCGGCGGCACAACGCCTAATAAATAGAGAAATGTGGTCGTGCTGACCTTCCAGGCCATTGGATCCGACAGGAGGCGCCGGATGTTGGCCAGCCCCACAAAGCGAAGCGGCTCACTGACATCCAGGCCCGTGGAGCTGAAGCTCATCACCAGAGCCATCAGAGCAGGGATCAGCACCGACAGTGTGATCAGCACCAAAGCCGGCAACAGAAAAGCCCAAGCCACAAGGCTGTTGCGCAGCTGTCGTGAGGGCGCCATCAAAATGTTCGGCCTTGGCCGACCTTATCCGCTCCAACGGCTGTCTGAACGGCAAAGTGGGCTGTGACGATTGTCTTCCTACCCATGGCCATCGCTCCGAATCTGCAGCATCGCCAGATCGCGGTCGCCCTGGAGCAGGATCCCTACGAGGTGATCATTGGCGATGGTTCCCTTGAAACGCTCGGTGATGCACTGCTCCGCATCGGGGTTCAATCTGGGCGAAAGATTCTGTTAGTGAGCAATCCAGACGTCGCCGGTCCCTACGGAGAAGCATGTTTGAACGCTCTTCAAAAGGCTGGTTTCGATGTTGAGTTGCTGCTGATCGAGGCGGGCGAGGATCAGAAAACCCTCGCCACGGTTGCCCAAATCCACGACGCTGCCTTTGCTCAGAAATTGGAACGCAGCTCGTTGATGCTGGCCCTGGGCGGTGGTGTCGTTGGTGACATGACTGGCTTTGCAGCCGCGACTTGGTTGCGGGGGATCGGCGTGATTCAGGTCCCCACAACACTTCTAGCGATGGTGGATGCCTCGATCGGAGGCAAAACTGGCGTCAACCATCCGGGCGGAAAGAACCTGATCGGCGCATTTCATCAACCAAGATTGGTGCTGATTGATCCGGCGACCCTCGCCACGCTGCCGATCCGGGAGTTCCGAGCTGGACTGGCAGAAGTCGTGAAGTACGGAGTCCTTGGGGATCCGGAGCTGTTTGAACTGCTGGAACAGTGCCCCCATCCAGACCATCCCGAAGGACTGGGACGGGATCGCCTCGAAACAATCCTGGAACGATCAGCTGCTGCGAAAGCCGCTGTGGTCGCCGCCGATGAGAAGGAAGGTGGTTTAAGGGCAATTCTCAACTACGGCCATACCTTCGGGCATGTGGTGGAAACCCTCTGCGGTTACGGCACCTGGCTGCATGGCGAAGCCGTGGCAATCGGCATGGTCGCCGTCGGAGAATTGGCTGTGCAACGCGGCAGCTGGAGCCGGGCCGAAGCGGAACGGCAGCAGCAGTTGATCAAGCGGATGCAATTACCGACAAGATGGCCATCCCTGGAACCGGATGCCGTTCTTCAGTGCCTCCAGGGAGATAAGAAAGTGCGGGATGGCCGTTTGCGGTTTGTGATGCCCAAAACGATCGGGGCCGTTGAAATCCGCGATGACATCACGCAGGAGGAGATCAGCCGCACCCTCGAGGCTCTGAAAGTTTGAACAAGTCAATCTCAATCTCTTTCCCGTAAAGCAACCAACGGAACTCGCCAAGCCCCGCCGGATCAACCAATCGCAACAGGGCCTCGCGCCGTTGAAACGCCGTAGCCAGCTGGCTGGGATCCAACGATTGAAGAGAATGCAATCTCTCAGCAAGACCCAGTGCCAGCAGGGCTTCCCCTTGACGGCAGCTTGAGATGGCGGTCCACCCCATGCGTACCGCTGCAGCCGTTAGTGATTCGATGCAGAGATGAGCTGTCAGATCCTGTTGCCCTGGTGTGTGGAGCCAATCCTTTGAGCCCTGCTGAGCGGAGTACGCCAGCAGTGTTCCCTCAGCGCGCTGACGGGTGTAATACCGCCTGGCCTCGAGGGCGTAATCAATCACCAGCAGGACTCCCTGCTCGAGGGCCGCACCAGCCTGAGCAAGCCAGGGTTCCAGCGAAACATGCCATTCACTGGTCCAGCCATCCTCAGCATTCTCCGGAGGAAGGGGAACGCCAAGGTCCTGTTGGAACAGCTCAATGCTTTGCTGCTGCGCATCTGAAAGAGGCAAGGCAAGCTGCTTCAGGACCCCATTGGCGTCCAACGCGACTCCTTGCAACCACAACTGCTGTTGCTGGAGGATCAGCCGATCAACCGGAAGAGCATCCAGGAGCTCATGGGCGAGGATCACGCCACGGATCGGCGCATCATGGAGCTCTTCCAGACTGCACCAGCGGATCG
Source organism: Synechococcus sp. AG-670-F04 (assembly GCA_003211515.1). GTDB lineage: Bacteria > Cyanobacteriota > Cyanobacteriia > PCC-6307 > Cyanobiaceae > Parasynechococcus. Next base: position 28,226 of record QCSN01000017.1, on the reverse strand, counting down.
GAATGTCCTGAACGCAAGCAAGACGCTGTTGCTGGCGCCGCATCATCCCAGGGTTCCTCTCCACAAGGATCAGCTCGATCACGTCACCGAGATCAGGGATCAAGGCCGCGAGAGCGACAATCAGATCCGCGGCCAAGTGCCCCTCTCCAGGGCCGACATCAACAATCGATAAACGCCCCGCTTCGCCTGACCTGGCCTGAAGGACACCGATCCAGTCGGCAAGTTGCCTGGCGAGCAAGGCCGCAAAATCTGAGCCAAGCGAAGGAGAGGTGACGAAATCTCCTTGAGGCCCAATGCAGGCTTTACCAGACCCGTAATAACCGTGGTCCGGGTCGTTGAGGACCCAGTCCATGAATTGCCGGAAGGTCACGACCCCCCCTGCCTGTTGCAGATGATGGGCCAACCAGGCTGGACAGGCCGCAACCTTCGGTTCCATTGGTGAGAATGCCTTTCACTGCAGCAGGTCCATGGCAACACATCGATTCCGAAGGCTGTGGACCGGACTGCTCATTCTGATGATTGGTGTCGGCATTGCTTCTCCAGCGCATGCCTATGACAATCCCGACCTTCTGCCCGACCATCCGACGCCGGTGATCGACCTGGCTCGCGCGTTCAGCGATACGCAGCGGGATGGCCTGGAAAAGACTCTCGACCAGTTTGAGGAAAACACAGGCTGGAAATTACGGGTGCTGACCCAGTACGAACGCACACCAGGCCTCGCTCTGCGTGAGTTTTGGGGTCTCGATGAACGCAGCCTGCTTCTGGTCGCCGACCCTCGGGGCGGAAACCTGCTGAATTTCAACGTCGGAGATGCTTTTTTCGCCCTGATGCCACGGACCTATTGGGTCGAGTTACAGACCCGTTTTGGAAATCAGTATTACGTCAAGGACCATGGTGAAGACGGGGCCATTCTTGACGCACTCAACGCGGTTGAAATCTGCCTTGAACGTGGAGGTTGTCAGGTTGTTCCCGGCTTGCCTTTTGAGCAATGGCTTTGGACGTTGACCACGTCGGTTCTTGGTGGTGTGATTGCGGGATTTGCTGGGTATCCAAGAAAGGAGGATCAGACCATCGCTTGGTCGTGGTTGCTGTTGCTTTCTCCGCTCTGGGTGATGCTGTTCGGGGTGTTCGGTATCGCGCCCGTGATCACCAGGACATCGGACGTCTTACCACTACTCAGAAACAGCCTCGGATTTCTTGGGGGTGCAGTTCTTGCCTACCTCATCGCCCAGGCGACAGTCGGTCGTCGCCTGAATGCGGATGCTGATCAGAGTTGAGTCGCGCATTCAATTCGTGAGCCTGTGCAGACCTCAGGCTCAGCTTTCAAATTGGCCAACGCAGCCCTTTTCTCATCCCTGAGGCGTCGGAGCTCCAGGAGATTGACGTTGTAAAACGATTTAAGCCGGGCGTATTTCTTGACCGGCTGGCCGTAGTAGCTGCGACCCGCCAAGGTTGGAAACGAAGCCCACTCCGGAGCGAGTTTGGCAGTCAGGATGGGGGTGAGGCTTCCAGCATCAGTCAGAGGAAGGGCTTTGCGACGCTCGATCAGAAAAAGAGCACCCTGATCCTGGGCCGCAGGCCCAAATCCCACCACACCAATGCTGCGTTGCACCAGATTCCAGGTGAACGGCATGAATTGGTAGGCCCCAGCTGCCGCACTGGCGTAGCGAGAGCTGTAAATCACTCGATCGGGGTGGCGATTCATGTTCGGCATCAGGCCACCACCGAACATGACGCGATATCCCACATCGAGGCCGCCTCGCCAGGTGCCCTCAGCGAAACGGATGGTGTTAAGCATCGCCCGCCGCTCGGGAGTGATGATGTAGGGGAGGGCTCGCGAGGGAGCGGCATCGGGCGGGCTCAGCAATTGAGCTCGGGATGCTGGAGGAAGAATGCTTGCCTGCGCTGGTTGGATCGCAAGGTTGATGGGCAGAAGTCCAGAGAAGACGGTCGCAACGAGAGAGATTCGACCGATCGTTACCTGGATAGCCATAAGGAGCATTCAGAGGACATTTGCAAGGAGGGCGTCAGAAGCGGATGACGCTTCATCGCTTTAAAGCAATGAATTTTCCTTCGAAGACTCTGTCGAACGGAACTGCTGAAGGAATGGGTAAATATGCCAGTCAACCAATCGAACACCTTTATCAACTAGGCCATTGAATTTCGCAACATCAATCACACTGAGGGAGAAATTGCATCATTGAATACAATTTAGCGGGATCAGATTCGTTCCGCCAAAGTCACAATGGCGGATGCAGCCTGTGCAGCGCCATCTGCAGGCAATCCTCCTTGCTCAGCCATCTGGAGCGGCCGGTCCAACCCCCAGTCCCCCCGTATGTAGGCGGAGCGGGACAGGATCAGGTGATTGGCATGGTTTTTGAGGCCCTGCATGAGTGCACTGACTTCAGCGAAATCCAAGCGCTCAACAACGTGCAGGCCAACGCCTGCGGCCATCACTTCGCAGAACGTGCTGAACCCTGGTTTCCCAAGATGCCGGCTGCACAACGGCATCAGATCCAAAGGCCGCACGCCATCGGGGAGCAACGTGAGATTGGAGACCCCCTGAAACGCAAGGTGAGTTGATTGCTCCACTGGCCTTGGCATCAGAAAGTGGTGATCGGGCCAGCAGCCAAAATGTCGAGGGTCAACAGGCAGACCCAGCCCTCCGAAACCAACCATCACCATTGGGTGCTCGATGCACTGCAGCTCGTTCAGAAAATGAAGGGGTAGAGCGCGAGCTCGGCTGGTGACCAAGCCAAGCGGCAACTCCGGCAGCCCCCAATCCATGGGGAGATCGAATGGACAACGCAAGAGAAAGTCCGCACGCCGGTAGGCCTGCTCTGCCCTCTCGGCGTGCTCTCGTAGCCGCCCCCCGAACGGTGCATAGATCGCATCCCAACCGAAATTGCCCAGCCAAACCAGCGGACAGCCCAACAGCGCTGAAAGGTCAGCGGCGGAGGGGGGAATGTCGGCAAGGATCAGAACCTCGTCGCCCTGCGCCCTGATCCAGCCGGCTTCGTCTTGCAGCTGGTCGGGGAGAACCTGATCAAGACGCTCAAGTGCCTTGAGCGTTCCCTCCGGATCACTGCCCAGTGCGTCGGCTTGCTCCATGCCCACATCCCACTGAAGAGAACGGATTTCAACGGATGAGATGCCGATCAACAGCTTGAGAACAGCTGCAGGCAGCTTTGAACTGAACACCAGCCTCCAGTCGGGACGAAGCTGATGAAGTTCCTGGAGAACCGCAGCGTCTCGCGCTGCATGGCCGAAACCATGGCTGCTGCTGCAGACATAAATCAGCATGCGACGGAGTTCTGCAAAGGCAAAACCTCCTCATGGATCAGAGCCGCATCGGAGCTGTACCAGCGATGACTGAGGTGGGTGAGCCGCGCATCGACAAACTCAGCCCAAGACAGATGCATCAGAGATCGACCCGATTGATCGACCCCCAGGCGTGGCACACAAGCGGCATTCACATAGGCCGTACCCCGGCGATCCTGAAGCAGGCTCTGACGTAAACCACTGCTGCGCTTGAGTTTGTGGTGCATGTGGCCGAACACCACAAGATCGGCAGGGCGCTGTCGCGCCATCAGATCCAAGGCAAGAGCTAGGTCCTGATCACCCCAATCAATGGCCGGTGTCTTCCAATCGCGGCCACAGGGACTGGCGGGGTCTGACCCCAGACCGGACGGACCGCAGTGGGCAAGAACAACCAGGGGGAGATTGGATGGAGCCGCGTTGGCAGCGTCAGCGATACGCCTTGCAGACTCCTGGAGAGTGACCGGTCCGTAGACCGCCTCCACGGCTTTGGAAAGTTGATAGCCACCACCGGCACTGCAGGGCCGTGCTCCCACCACGGAAAGGGCTGGCGAACTCCACTGCCGCTGCCCCCAGGCACAGTGGTTGTCACCGAGCAAGGTGAGCTGCTGGCGGAGAATCTCGCCACTGCGATCGCGACCACGATCGTGATTCCCGAGGATCACCGCCAAGGGATAGGGCAGGGACGCGATGCGACGGGTCAGCCGTAAGTCACCGTCACTGAGATCACCCACAAAAAAAACGGCATCAGGCCGCAGCTGCTCGAGCAGTCGCTCATCAGCATCGCTCCAGGAGCCGTGGAGGTCGCCGGCGATGGCGAGGCGCAGATGCGACAGAGCTGATGCCTAGGCTGGGGCCATCCTGCCTCGGTCCCGTCCCCATGAGCGCTGACACCGTCCTGGTTGCGGCGATCGAACAGCTGAAAAAGGAGCGCAATGCCATCGTCCTGGCCCACTACTACCAGGAGCCTGAAATTCAGGACATTGCCGACTTCATCGGCGATTCCCTGGAACTGTCCCGAAAGGCCGCCAGCACCGATGCGGACGTGATCGTCTTCTGCGGGGTGCACTTCATGGCGGAGACCGCAAAAATCCTCAGTCCGGAGAAAACGGTGGTTTTGCCGGATCTCGACGCTGGGTGTTCCCTTGCAGACGATTGCCCTGCAGATGAATTCGCTGACTTTCGCGCCCAGCATCCGGATCATCTGGTGGTGAGCTACATCAACTGCACAGCAGCTGTGAAGGCACAGAGTGATCTGATCTGCACAAGCAGCAACGCGGTGGATCTTGTTCGGCAGATCCCTGAAACCCGCCCTGTGCTGTTCGCACCAGACCAGAACCTCGGACGGTGGGTTCAACGGCAAAGCGGACGGGACCTAACGCTTTGGCCAGGACGCTGCATCGTCCATGAAACATTCAGCGAAGAGGCTGTTCTACAGATGAAATTGGAACATCCCGCTGCCGAAGTAATCGCCCATCCCGAGTGCCAACAAAACCTGCTCGACCTGGCTGATTTCATCGGATCCACCAGCAAACTGCTCGGATACAGCGAGAGCAGCAACGCCGACACATTCATTGTGTTGACCGAACCCGGAATCATTCACCAGATGAAACAGCGAGTTCCGAACAAAACCCTCTTGGATGTGCCTGGGCTGGATGGCTGCAGCTGCAATGCCTGCCCGCACATGCGACTCAACACCCTTGAAAAACTGCAGGCATGCCTGGAGACCCTCGAACCAGCGATTGAAATGGACGAGGAGATTCGACTTAGGGCCTTGAAACCAATCCAACGTATGCTGGAAATGAGCCTTTAATGGGATTCCAGGATGGGCAGAGATCAAAATGTCTCAACCGTCCAAGACCAATACAAATTCAAATGGGGATTGGAATGGGAATAAAACGTTTACAGCTCGTGGACGAGCAAACATCAACATCCACCAAGATCAGAACCAGGAAGAACAATCAAACCACTCGATTCTGAGTTTAAAAATAATTGAAATTCCAGCAAAGGTGTTCGTTCATGGCATAGCGCTTAAAACAATCCAGTGAAATAAAGCAGAGAAGAACTGAAATTCGAAACCAAAAAGAGATCAAATACTATTAACGATCCTCGAAACACAAGCCTGCCAGGATAAAACAAGCGGCAATGCTTGCGCCATCGTTAGTCAATAATGTGTTGAAAAAGATGAAGAGAACCCGATTGAGGCCAAAGCAAATCAACGAATACACGCACATACGCCTGTACAGCCAGGAAAACTAAACAATTCCTTTATAGATTGAACATTTGGCTACAGCATTTCTAGCTAGTAATCAAATTGGATATTCATAGCTTCCCATGGAAGGATTCGTCCTCGGCAATCTCTACCCCAAAAACAGAGATGGTGAACCGAATCTGGTCCTGTCCTCGTCCTACGAGCTGGACACAAACGACGATGGACATTTTGTTGTAACTCGCAAGCAGGGAAACAATAAAAATGAAGGAGTTTTAGAAACCAATCTGTCCGTTAACACGGATTCTGTTCAAATCAACAATATCAGTGGCTTCGTTAATAACTGGCTCATACCACAGCTAGACATTGAAGAAAAGAACCGAAGCGCTTATCAGTACCGAGCAACAGTTAGTGGCAATTTTGCAGACCAAACACTGAACCGAACACTGGAAAGCCTGAAGAATATTGGATATCGAGGTTATGGCTGGGACAAGGCCAATACGAACGAAGCACCATGGAATGAAGACGGAAAAAAAGATGACAATTACACAAGCTCAGAAGCAGAAAAACTTGACAAGCAAATACTAAAAAACAAAAACTATCAATCATCCAGCATATGGGAGAATTATTCCAATACAGACGACGTCAATTCCGTTTTTGATGTTGAAACGCTGAAGGCAAATCTCGATAAAGGCCAAGATTCGGCAGATCTCTGGTATCCGCGTTTTCTTTACACCTATAAAATCGACGGCCAGGAAACAACGTATCCTGGACCAGTTCTGATGTTGCCGCCTGGGGATACACTCAAAATAAACTTTGCTAATGACATTCAAATTCCTGGCCTAACGCCAGAAGAGATGCAAGCGGCATCGTTGATCGGAAATGACTCCTACGGACTGAATGGTGGTGCCATGGAAGGCGGCATGACCAGTACGAATTTCCACATGCATGGTGGTCATGTGAACGCCACTGGATTTGGAGACAATGTGGTGTCGCGTTTCACCACAGGCCAAAGCTGGACAACGGAAATACCCATCCCTGAAGACCATGGCCAAGGATCGTACTGGTATCACCCGCATTACCACCCTGCCGTTAATACACAACTGTACGGGGGATTGTCTGGGTTCATGCAAGTGGGAGATCCCTTGGCAAAAGTTCCAGGATTGCAAGCAACGCCAAGGAATCTGGCTGTCCTGAAAACGATGGATGTTGGTGTGAATGAACAGTCTGGTGATTTAGAATTAGCAGCGATTGACACAGTTAGTGTCCAAGGTCAACCAGTGAACAGGATGACCCTGTTTACGATTAACGGGGAATTTCAACCATCTGAAAACATCAAGCCTGGCTGGCAATCGTTAACACTGTCAAACCAAGACAACAATTATTACTTCAACATTAAACTTGTGCAGATCAATGATGATGGCACACGTTCTGATGTTCCCCTGTATATGTACGGCGAAGATGGCCATCAATACCCACAAATTAGACGGGCTGAGCAAACAATCATTGGCTACGATCAACCCTATGAAACCAATGAGATAACCCCTTTCACATCAACGAATAATAAGCCCGCAAAAGGATACGCAAAAGCAGACGATATCATTGCAATGTCGTCAGGCAAGCGTGCAGATGTTCTATTCTATGCGCAGCCCGACACAACAATTGAAATCGAATCTGTGTACAACTTCGAGAATAAAGAAGATGGCAAGGAATATCAAATCAACAACCTCCGGTTCCAAGCCTCGCAATACCAAAACCTGAGCAGTTCCAATATCGGTCAAGACGAATCAAATTCGGGACAAGGGCCTCTAGGGAAATTCGTTGTTGACGCCTCAGGGGAATCACTGACGAACAAACAGCAAGACACATTCATCAAAAAGGCAAACAACGACACGAAGGTTCAAGTCGTTGAACCAACAACAAAAGCAGAAGATTACGACACGGAAGCGATTCCAAGTGTGGATTTGTTTGAACAAACTGAGAAAGGGGAAGATAAATGGCTGCCTGTTCGTAAGCGAGAGATGAATTACAGCGTCTTGATGTTGGTTGGCCCCAAAAGGCAATGGGATGCAGCAAACGTAGAAGAAGCCAAGAAAAAGAAAGAGAAAGGTTTTGGTACTGCTGAACAATACAAATTCTTGCCAGATTTTGGGGAGTGGCTTGGCTACGAAAATCCCGATTTCATTAACGACCATGTGTTCCCCAATGGCAACCTCAACATTGCCCAATTGGGAACGATGGAAGAGTGGCGGCTAAGGAATTGGAATTGGGGTTTTCCAGGTTTTAACAGCTATTTCGTTGGGCACCCCTTTCATATCCACGTTAACGATTATCAGGTTAAAGATAGCGATACAGGTTTAAGCAATAAAAAGAACCTGGAAGATGTAACGATGCTCAACGGCTCTGGATATCACTATTATAATGCAACCGAAAAGAAAGTGGTCAAAAAGAAACCTTATAGTGGTGAATTTCACAAGATTAAGCCTGCACAACACGAAAGTACCGTCAGCGAGTTAGCCACAACGGGTGCAAACGATACGACAATCAGAATGTTATTCCAAGATTATATTGGCACCTATGTGCATCACTGCCACTTGCTGGAGCATGAAGATGCAGGGATGATGCAAGTAGTCACCATTGTGGAAAATACAGCAGATAGTTGGCTTGTCCCGGCAGAAGATGAATCTTTAAAGGATGGAAATTTCACAATTTATCGGGCCCAAGATTATGCATCATTTGAACATACGATCAATCTCTCAACAAATGAAAGCATTGAACGTGCTTCGGCAGGCGACCTCACCGGGGACTTTGTTCAAGACATTCTGCTTGCCAGCCAAGATGCATCAGCCACAGGCCAGGTTCTGATTCTTGACGGTAATGAAGCTAGCAATGGAAAAACGACGGTCGCAGGACAATTCAGTCCCTATCAAAATTCGCAATTGGCGCCTTGGTTGAATGCAGAGGATTTCACCGGAGATGGAAACCGCGATCTGATCACAGCAGGGTTTACTGAGGCATCCATTGATTCGAATCTTGATCTCAAAAAAATGAGAATCACAGCCTGGCAGAATGATTCGCAGGATCTAAGCCAATGGGATTCGATACAAGAAATCAACCCCTGGGAAAATCTAACCATCAAAAATGAGTTTGCGCCAGTTAAAAATCTTGAGCAGACGCAAGTCAGCTTCACCGTTGGTGATTTTAATCTCGATAACTTCAACGATTATGCCATTGCTTATGCTCTCAATGATGGTGGTTTGAGAGTGTCAATTCTCGACGGTTCCGTCTTTAGTTTGCAATATCAGACCGGCAAAAAGGAGGGTGGATATTTTGGCAAGTATCCAATTGGAAATGATGATATTTTGGCTGACGTGATCCTTAATGATGTATCGACAGAAGAGATCAGCCAAGTTGTCTTAACGGCCGGCTTCAATAGCTATGCCCAGTCACCCATCGAAAATCTTCTCGTCACCACACAAAATGACAGTGGATCTTACCTGCACACTCTGCAACTGGCTGCTGGCCATTTTATTGCTCACTCCATACCAGAAGATGATGAAGCGCTTGAGTCACTGAGCCCGATATCTGAACACGATTCTCACATGGATCACGACCACGAAGGTCATGAAGGCCATGAAGGTCATGGGCATGGCAATGAAATAGCAGCAGAAGCAGATGATGGAAGCTATCGGAACACCGGCAAAGGGGCCATGAATATTGCACCCTCAGCAGCAACGCCAAGCCCACAAATTCTCAGCGACGGCATTGAGTCTGTCGCACCCGTTATCTCGGGAGCGATGGGCCAGGGAGCTGTTGTGGCAGGCTCTCAGTTAATCATTGAGCAAGGAAATGGAACGATTGGCAAGATGTCGAATTCCGATGTCATCACCAATAGCTCTGCGCAATTAGCAATTAATCTTGATGAACTAAACATTGTCAACAAAAATGATCTGCAGGGAATTACAGATAGTGACATGGATTCAACCTTTGGAGCAGAGGATTACTACGCACGCAACAACTTAACAGCGCTTGCCAAGCAGGTTTACACCAATCAAATGATATGGCCTTCGAGCCTTTCAGCATTATCTGCCAAGGTGTTGGGAACAGGTAAAACAGTCGAAGATCTGGCAGACAAAATCAACAACAAATACTCCGATTCTATTTCAGCATATTATGGCGATGAGCTCAATGAAATTGATGCAGACACAATCATTGGAAAAGCATTTATGACTCTCTATCAGCGCCAGCCAGAGGCTGACGAGCTCGCCAAGTGGAATGAAAAGGTTGCAGACAATACTGTAAACAAAAGTCATTTGCCGATGGAAATTCTCCTCGACACGCAAGGCTCCGATCAATACCGGGTTGGACTTCTCTCTGCTGGATCGCAATGGGTGACAAGTCAATACATGATTGCTGCATCAATCAAAGGATCGTTCAGCCAAGGTTTCCAGAAAGACGAAGAACGATTTAGTGTAATCAAGGAGGATCTCTATGACCGACCAACGAGCAAGCTGAACAATTGGAAATCAACGCAGTCTGTGTTTGAGGACTTCACATCAACTGGTCTAACAACATTGGTGGGAACCCCAGTCTCTGACACAGGCTTCTTCTAAACGAGCATAAGCCAAGCCATCTATGATCAAAGCAAAACAAACACTCCAGGATATTATTAATAAACTTAAATTTGAAAGACAAACGATACTATTGCCCCGCAATCCTCGGTACGTCAATAAAGACCAAGCGAGAGTTGCATATGCCTTAGAAAAAAGATTGCATAATACAGGGTAAACATATCAACCTAAAAGCACGCGGCGGAGATACATCAAATCTCAAATATATAAAAACACCAGAGAAGCTGCAAGGGCTAAATTAGTTCACAAATGCAGTATCACTAAAGAATTTATTGAGGAGATAAATGCGATTTGAAATGAAATTCATCTTTGCTTGGCTCCCCCAAAACCAGCCCCCACTCGCTGAAGCCAGATCGTCGATAGAAATTTCTTCATCGGATTCATCCTCAATCAGCTTGTTAATCTTCACCAGAGCCTCAGCTGAAATATCAAAACCAGCATCTTTGGCGATACAAACCACGTCGTCAGGGCTAGAAGCGTGGCCAAGCATGACTTGCAACGAGGTATCAACCTCGACAGTTGCAAAAAAGGCAATAAGTTGATCTTCTAACATGTGTGTAAGAACATGTGATCATATTAGCAGAGATGATTCAGGGAATGCCAACAGCCCAAAGAATCAGACAAAGACACCTGAATACTCCAACAACAATGCAAATTAATGTTCGAATTTAAGAATTAAAAAACCGACAAATAAATCAATCAACTATTGCATGGTTAAGAAACAATTACTCCATCAAAATCCCGCAAGAGCAAAATAGAAAAATCAGATAAATCACTTAAAGCTAAGGAAATTTTGTCAAAGATTAATTATTGATCGAAAGTCAATCTTACCTCTTGTCAAGAATAATTCAAAATCGCTAGTGATTAATTGCTGGCCACGCAAAAGTCTGAAGCAAAAAATATCAGAGAGAAGCTTGATTAAATAACAAGGCTTATATTAAAAAAAGAGTTATGGGTATTAGGAAGGGCGTAAATTTAAAATACTTGAAACATTAGAGAGGGCATGACATGCTTGTGCCCCTAGCCACTGACATCCCGCTGTGCTTCGTTAGTCCTATGGCCTGAAAACTTTTAAACCATCGTTCCACGGCTTCACGCTCTTCTTTGTTGCAGCGATCAAGCAGTTGTCTCAACTTGGTGTCCACGTTCAAAAATTCTTTCAAGTGATTTTGACGGTTTTCTGAAAGTGCAGTTGCAGAATTGATTACGGTCTGATGTGCAAAATGCAGCTACAGGCAAGATTTTGAGCATTTTTACTCAGCCTGTTGGAACAGACTTGCTCGGTCGTCTATTCACTACAGACGGGGAGAACACCAGAAAAGAGTAGCGATACCTACCAAATTAATAATATAAATATTCAAACTTAATAATATCGCGATACATATTAATGAGAACTTTTCAGCCAACAATGACTCAAGACCTTTCCTCAGAACAAAATCATGCAGACCGATGAGTATTTATTTGTAGCGACAAAAAGATGGACGGAAGTAAAAACAAATCATACATTTGGGCACGTCGAAATTGCTTGCTTGAGCGACAATAAAATGAGTGACCAATAATCCATGAAAATAATTTTAAAAAAATTGTATTTTGAGCAAAGTGAAGTTTTAGTAAAAGTAGAAGATTAGCTAAATTGATTGAGTGATGCCTCAATAATCATGTTGTTAGGGACTGGCGGCGTTGAATCCGCTGCTGGAATGTGCTGGGCAAGAAAAAAGATATTGTTGAAAACAAGCCATTAAAGTAAATCAATACAAAAAGCGCGGTAAATTTTGTATTCAATGGTGGAAGATAACTAAAAAACATTTTATGAATAGATGTATTAGCAAGGCATCATGATGAATATGAATGGCAATGGCCAGTCATACAACAGCAATGGACCATTATTCAATGGAGCTGAGGATTAAAAGCGTATGAGAAGTCAATAATTATCTAGGTTGACAGAGAATTAATTGATCTTAAAGCTTTGATCAAAATCCTGATATTTCCTAGAAATCTAGATTGTCTTCGTTCTCGGGTACAAGACAGTTGTCAACATTCAAACAGCATCAACTATTTCATTCCGAAAACTGGAGAGTGGAAAAATTAGGCTCATTGTTTATCTCAACAAAACAACAAGAAAAAATGATAAAACAAATAACTTGTCAAAGAGAGAAGTATAGAGGAAGTTGGGCGAAGAAAAATAAAACAATTTCAACAAGAGAAGATTGGATCAGTAAATTATTTTTACAACCACAATTTATTGAATCTACAAAGATAAATTACAAAAACAAGGCAACGATCATGCCTGATACCAAGCGAAGCAGATTTCAATAGTTCAAGACAAGAGTCGTCATCAACAAACACTTGTACACAGACTTACTTTGCTGAGCAAGAAAACTGCGCCGATAATTAGGACATCAGAAAATCGGACAACTGAAAAGCTCTTATTTACTAATTTTTTTGCGCAAAATTGTTGGCTTTTATAGCTATCTAGACGTCAATCTGCTGAGAACACGAGTAGTTCCAGCAAAGCAAATTATTATTACAGGTTAGGTAAATTTCCCCGATATAAAATGTGGTAAAAGACCCCAAGTATGTAAACCAACAAGCTCAACCAATTAAAGATTTGGAGGTTGTGTTTCAACAATCTCCACAAGAGTCAGCCTTTCTCTATTTCTTTCGACAGTAGCCAGCTCCAACATTCATCCATCCCGAGGGACAAGCTTCACCATTGGTCGGCGTCATCTCGTAATAAATCGGAGAGACACACTGGTTATGGCCCTTCGCCTTCGGAATCTCTTTCTGAGCCAGTGCGGAACTGGGCAAAACGAACACCGCAAGGACCAAGAAAGCGAAAAGCCGCCTCTTCTGCGAACCAAAGGGCGCATTTAAGTGACGGAGCTTTCAGACTTGCACCAGCCATCTCAGCCGAAGCGTGATCGAACGCACAGCAGAAGGGCTGTACTGCCGAGCCGCTGATGCCTGGGTTGACCCTTGGCGTCCGGTCGCAAGGGCACTGATCACCCATGCCCATGCCGATCATGCGCGGGCTGGTTGCGATCAATACTGGGCGGTGGATGTCAGCGAGGGGGTGCTGCGCCAAAGGCTCGGCCAGCACATCAACTTGCAACCAATCCCGTATGGAGAAGAAGTCTGGCTGGGACAGTGCAAAGTCTCCTTTCACAGCGCAGGCCACGTGCTGGGCTCAGCCCAGATCCGACTTGAAGCTGATGGAGAAGTGTGGGTGGTCAGCGGGGATTACAAGCGAGACCACGACCCCAGCTGTGCCCCCTTTGAGACCGTGCCTTGCGATGTGTTCATCACTGAAGCCACGTTCGGGATGCCGATCTACCGATGGCAGCGCGGCGAGGAGGTTGCCATGGCCATCAGGGACTGGTGGAAAGGAGATCAAACTCGCCCCTCATTGTTGTTCTGTTACGCCTTTGGAAAGGCCCAGAGATTGCTCGCAGAACTCCATGCCCTTGGCGTGAAGGATGAAATCCTGCTCCACGGAGCCGTCGAAACCGTGACACGCCACTACCGAATGGCCAAGGTCCCGATGGCACCAAGCCGCCCCGTGAGTGAGCTGCCCCGCAACGAGCCGCTGGGAGGGCGATTGATCCTGGCACCACCATCCGCACACCGCTCGAGCTGGATGAAGCGGTTCAAGGCACCACAGACAGCCTTTGCCTCCGGCTGGATGGCGGTGCGAGGAGCCCGCCGCAGACGCGGTTATGAACGGGGTTTTGTGCTGAGCGATCACGCTGACTGGCCCGGGCTGCTCCGCACCATTCGCGAATCAGGAGCCAAAAAGGTGTACGTGACCCACGGTCAAAGCGACGTCCTGGCCCGTTACCTGCGAGAGAGCGAAGCAATCGATGCGGAACCGCTCGAAACCCTGTTTGAGGGGGAGTCCGATTAGGACTTGCCGATTCCATCGGGCAGTTCAGGAAGATTGAGATTCGCCTGCCGGCCCTCAATTGCAGCCTTCAACGACTCAATCATCATCGCGTTTCCACTGTCTTGGATCGCTTCCAATGCCTTTTCAAGCCGACGACGGCGGTCGCTGGGGTCGTCGAGGGAATCGGCCCCTGCGACAGCGGCGATCGGCGCCCGATCCGAGCCTGTGGACCGGACGCTGTTCAGTTGTTGAACAAAATTCTCCCAGAGGAGGGCCATGGTTGTTAAAGGATGGATAGCGGAGGCTTGCCAAATGGTCATCAGGCCGCAGAGGAGATGAGCAGCCAGAGCACAGGGCAACCAGAACCTTGCCTCAAACCAGACGTGGAACGGTGAACCCTGAAGGGAGATAACACCAAATGCAAAACCCGATGGAACAACAACCGACAGCCGCTCACGACAGGGCGGCTCAGGGGGGAGGAAATTCAACACAGTCAGATCAAGAGTCGACCGCTCGAGAAAAGGTTGTGGCATGGATTTTCACAACAGCAGGCCGGAGAAACTGGTCAGGATGAGCGCAACGGCGCTGTGTCATGCAGGCATTCCTGGCCCTGTTCGATCAACTGGATCAGCTCACGGGAACAACCGCCAAAGTGGCGAGCTTGGTGAATCATTTCAAATCCGTTCCCGTTGAGGATGCCGCCTGGGCCTTAACACTGTTGCTCGGTAAACGACGACGACGTCTGATTACAGGTCGACGTCTGCGAGAGATTCTTCGTGATCATGGCGACTTACCGGAATGGTTGATCAACGACTGCCATGGCCAAGTGGGAGATTCAGCGGAAACGATCAGCTTGCTTTGGCCGTGCGTGAAGGAACGGATTGCTCCAATGCACGTGGATCTTCCTGCGATCAGAGCAGATCGGCCACTGCATTGGTGGATGGAAATCCTGCTCCCATCCATCGCCACCCTAAAAGAGGCCAACCAAGCTGAAGCAGTACTGGCCCTGTGGCAGGCGACACCAGATAACGATCATTTCATGATCAACAAACTGATGACGGGTGGTTTCCGCGTGGGCGTTTCCACCGGACTAATCAGCAGAGCAATCGCAGAGGCCTTTGAGCTTGAGGAGAGCCTGGTGGTGCAACGCTTAATGGGGGGATTTGAACCCTCAGGCGCAAACTTTCGGAATATCACAGCACCAGCCTGTGAAGAAGAACAGCGATCAAGTGGCAAGCCATATCCCTTTTTCCTCGCCAGTCCATTGGACCGAAAACGCATCGATGACACCGACGCGGAAGAATGGCTGATCGAGTGGAAATGGGATGGAATCCGAGGTCAACTGATCCATCGCGGTGACTCGGTTTATCTGTGGAGTCGGGGTGAAGAATTGATCAACAACAGTTTTCCTGAGCTGATCGCAGTCGGAGCAGCGCTGCCACCTGGAACAGTTCTCGATGGAGAAGTGATCTGCTGGGAAAACGGTCAAGAGGCACCAATGGGATTTGACCAGTTGCAACGGCGACTTGGCCGAAAAACGGTGGGTGCAACATTGAAACGCGAATGTCCAGTTCGTTTCATCGCTTACGACCTGCTCGAGCTCGAGGCAATCGATATCCGAGAGCAACCGCTCCATGCCCGTCAACAACAACTCACTGATCTCATGGCGCTGCTCGAACATCCCGATCGATGGCGCTTCGATCAGAGCCACGCATGGACCTTAGGAAGCTGGCACGATCTTGATCAAGAACGGAACAGAGCGCGGGATCGCAAAGCAGAGGGGTTGATGGTCAAACGATCAGACTCGCCCTATTTGAGTGGACGAAAACGAGGTCACTGGTGGAAACACAAGTTGGAACCGATGACTCTTGATGCCGTACTGCTCTACGCCCAAGCGGGAAGCGGACGTAGAGCCAATCTGTTTACGGACTACACATTCGGTCTGTGGGATAACAACACACCACCTCAACTCGTTACGTTCGCAAAAGCTTATTCGGGCTTGAACGACAAAGAAATTCTTGAGCTTGATCGCTGGATACGACGCAACACATTGCAGAGGTATGGACCGGCACGATCCGTCAAAGCCGAACTCGTCTTCGAGATTGGGTTTGAAGGAATTCACCCCTCCAAACGACACAAATCAGGGCTAGCCGTGCGCTTTCCACGAATCCTGAGGTGGAGGCACGATAAATTGGCAGAACAAGCTGATCGACTCATCACGGCGCAACAGCTGTTCGAGGAAAAACAGAGCACAGATACCAATGTGAAAACAGTGCGATCAGCCGTGGGTGACAAGTCGTCCTGAGGCATCCTCTGCTCAACGATTCAAGAGACTCGGAATCGGAGATGAGCACATCTGATCGGGCAGAATCGAAAGAACAACCCAACATCCTGGATGGCGACAAAAAACAAATGCTGGATCTGGATGAGGGGTAACCCCCTGAAGGACGAGTCTTACTGGATGGCCGGCTGGACAGGCTCTGCTTCTGAGAAAGGCGGTGTGCGGATCGAGCACTTTGATTATGTTGCAAGCCGCGTACCTGAGTGGAGGGTGTCGTGGTCTGAACCGGAAGATTTAAAGAAAGGGCCTGATATCCCCACCAATGCAAGTTGGAAATTATTTCCTACAGATTAATCATCAGAACAAATCATACCAATGATCAAAGATCAAAAAACAAAGAACATCGGCGAATACGTCACCAATAGAGTTGGTCTAACCATAACATTTGAAAACTAGCAAGCATCGATGGCTGCTCTTAATCAATAGGGCTCAAAGTGATCTGAAATGAAAAATTCTTAACCGATCCAGGGATAATTAGAAAGTGAGTCCTTACGAACTTCAACAACATAGGTGTAGGGATCGACCATGCCAGGAGCAGCGAAAACCTTGTATTCAACAGTGGAGGAATCTGCCGAAAAACTTCGAACACGTCGAAGGAAAACTGAATCATCCAATCCAGTGAGGTCATATTCATAATGCTGAGGAGAATCCATCCCGAAATGACCAAACATTAATCTCATCATAGAGAAAGCAAAGGCGAGCGCCAAGTTCGCTGCGATACTCAAAAAGCGTATTACTTGATACCTAGGTAAAAAAAGATTGAGCTTTTCCTCTGAAAGCCAAACAATGAACATACATTCACAACAGAAACACAGATTTTATGCGCACTCAAAAACAACAAATTCCTTCCCACCGCCACGAGACACTCCGCTATCAGCAATACAACCGTTCACGCATGGCCAGCCTGACTAGTCAGGCTTTTGAAGCAATCAAAGCAATTGAAAAACGAGAACAATTATCAGCAGAGCAGGCTAAGGAGCAACAAGGCAAGAGATCAACATAAGTGGTTAGGAAGAATAAACAGATTTTCCGTCTCCAGGGAGAAGCGTGAGGTCAGCTGCTCGAATCACCTCACCCAAACAAAGCTCAATATCTCCTTGATCGAGACTAATACCATAACTTTCGATGCTGAGAAGTGAGCCATTATCAGCTTTGTAATCATAAAATTGAGAAGAACCTTTTTGATTATTCGAGCGACCAATCGTTTGATATCGTGCAGATCCTTTTTCATCCAACCGATAACGCAAATCATTAAATTTTAAGGAGTCACGCAAAGGAAAACTCAAAGCAACGTCCTCTTTAGGCACAGGAACCATCCAACTAATTTCAAGCCAATCATCCTCCTCGACGCAAAGCCAAGCCACATCAGCCGAGTCTCTCAACAAATACTCGCGCCACTCATAATCTCCTTGCTCATATAAAAAGATTGATTCAACTACCCAGTCCTTGAATCCATATTGAACAATGTCGCCAATCTCCAAATTAAATAAGTTACGTGTTTTTGGAGTCAGATCAGGCTTTGGTTTTTGACGGCGCTTTTGATTTTCTAAACCGACCACCCAAATCACAAGGGCGATAATAAGAAGAACAATAATTAAAGCAGTCATCAGAGTTGGTTGATCTGTCTTTGATATTCAACCAGAACGGGCCTCGAGAGTCGATTCGGAAGAACCGGATCAGATTCGGAAGGCCTGAAATCCCTTGGGAAAACAAAGATTTGCTCGAGTTGTGCAGCGTCGAGCCATCGCGCTTCAAAAGGAAGAGGACGAAAAGGATGAAACTCACCCGATCGATGCGCAAGCACAAATCCCCATGGGCCAAAGCTGGGGATGGTATGGCTGTAGGGCCTGGTCACAAGGGAGAGTTCACGCAAACTCGCTTCGATAGAGGCCAACACCCGCGGCGTGAAAAAAGGTGTACTGGCTTGCGTCACGATGGTTCCGCCAGGTGCAAGCAAGCGAAGAAGATTGGCGTAAAAAGCGACGCTGTAAAGACGGGCAATTGGAATGGTGTCGGGATCTGGAAAATCAGCAATTACAACGTCGTATGGCTCAACAAACTGGCGAATCAACGCAAATGCATCACCGACATGAACTCGAACACGAGGGTCATTGAGAACACCATTGTTGAGTGCCTTCAACTGAGGATGCCGTCTGGCCAATCTGAGCATGGCCGGATCAAGCTCAATCAGATCGACCCGATCAACCTCCGGCCAACGAAGAATTTCACGGAGAGCCAGTCCATCACCCGCACCGAGCAGGAGAATGCGCTGAGGCCGTGCGTGGGATGACATGGCTGGATGAACAAGCGCTTCGTGATACCTGTACTCATCAATACTTGAAAACTGAAGGTCGCCATCCAGATAAAGGCGAAGATCACCCCGACGTCTGGTTAAGACAATGCGTTGAAAACGTGATTGAAACCGGCTGATCACAGGATCGGCGTAGAAGCTGTCTTCAATTCGATTTCCCAAAGGGCCAAGCAACGAGCCGATCAGAGCAACCAAAGGCAGAAGGCAAACCGTTGGCCAACGCCAACGTTGCAACATCGGAAAATGAAGGCAAAGGCAACCAGCGCAACAGATCGGAACAACTGAAAGCAAACCGGCGGTAGGAAGCAAACCAAGCCAAGGCAGCAGGATCAAAGGAAACATCAAGGCGCCGATCAACGACCCCAAATAATCGAGAGCAAGCACCTGAGCGAGGGCTTGCCGAAGGCTCTGCTGCGTTTCAATAAGACGCGTGATGAGCGGGAGTTCCATGCCACTCAACACACCAACAAAGACCGTTACAACAACGATGGCGGGCCAAAGTGGCCCATCCACAGAGAACAGGAGAAACAGTCCAAGAGGCCCAACAAGACAGAGGGGACAGAGAAGAAGTTCAACCTGAAGAAGACTGTTAAGGAGAATTTGATGGGGCCGCTGGACGTCTGCGATGAACTGGGTCAGCCAGGCGCCAAGACCCATGGAGGCGAGAAAGGAGCCAACAACAACACCGGTCGCAAGGGTGGCATCACCAGCGAGGTACGAGGCTTCTGTGACCAACAACAATTCGAGAACAAGCCCTACCGCAGATGAAACCATCGCGGTCACAAGCAACGCTCGGACTTGTCGGGTTGAGAAAATGACCGAGGTCACTTCACTCCTGAACGGGGCCCACGGCCGGAAAATCCTGATGCTGTACCGCGTGGGCTTGTAGAAACCCAAACACCATTGGTGTAACCACCGCGGTAGTAAACGCCACTGGAGCGATTCGATCCAGACGTGGTTGAACGATCACCGAGAGTTCCGACAGAGGGATTGGTCCTGGCGGACCAAATGCCCAGCCAGGACACAAACGCTGTCATCAGGATTAGAAAGAGACGGGACATCAGCTCAATTTTTGTGTTGATACAGGCCAGGGAACAACGACTTTATCTCGAAGATCAAGATCAAACCATTCCAATTCAGCAATATCACTAACAGTTTCAGGAATATCAATACGAAAACGGAGATTTTCAACTTGATCAAGTTGATAATAGACAGATGGGAATTTAAGGTCAAAAGAATCATCCTCTTCGGATTGCTTTTTAGATAAATAACCTGTTAAATCGCAGTTATTTCGCACAGCACCGACGGCATCAATCACCGAAAGCTTCATGTGGACGGGAACAAGATGATAACGATTTTGCGGACCAAAACTGGATGTAGTATTCTCAAAACGACAAGAGACATGAAGACTCATCAATCCTGCGGGATAAACTGCTCTTGTTTTCCTTGATAAAGCCATCACATCATCAGATCGCTCTTTTAAACGACGGCGACCCTGAAAGTAGCTGAGATGAAGAACCATGCAAGCAAGGGAAAATGAAACGATTAGTGTGAGAAAAAGAAGCCCCTGATTGCTGGAAGATGAGCTGATACGTACACTAACTGGTATGGATGCAGAGACAGGCTGATTTTGCGACGACAGTAAAGAATCAACGGAAAGTCTGACTGAAAAATTTCCTGACACCCTGGGTTTGAATTTGAGCCAGAAGGAACGGTCAGATTCGTCATAGGTACCGGAATATCCATCCTCATACCAACTACCAGTTTCTCTCCAACCCTCCTTGTCTGCGTGCAACAGAAGCGTGCCTTTCGCGTCGAGGAGCTCAAGGGACATGTTGTAAGACGTATTAGCCGGTGGAACCGCGTCGATGCGGATCGTGGATACGTTTTTGCCGTTGGCGACAAGAGGAAACGGAGCGGAGGTCACCGGATTGTTCGGGCTTGGAACCGTGAGATCGAAGTCACGGTGTTCAGGCCCCCGAGAGGAACCAAGGCTGACCAAAACCCAGCAAGGGAAGAGAAGGATGAACAGAAAGGCTGGATTCACGGACGGGCGCTGAAACCACGGAATCCATTGGCGAAGGCCAGACGGTGAATCCATCGCACTCACGACGCTGGTAGGGTCTTAAAATACGCGATATCGATGCTGGAGTGGCGTGGAACTATTCATGACACAGCTGTTGCTGAGCCTCGCCTGGACGGTTGTGGGCATTGTGTTGGTGCTCGGAGGCACATGGCTATTCGACAAATTGACCCCCACTGACTATCGGGGTGAAATTCGAAAGGGAAATATTGCAGCAGGGATTGTATTGGCATCCGTCGTGATATCAATCACGGCCATTGTTGTCAGCGTAGTCCTCACATAAAAAAACCTATAAAGTCCAAAGACACAGCTCATTGGCTGTCAAAATCCTAACGGTAGAGTAACACAAAATTAATTGAACTCACTAACAATAGAAATTACATCAAATAATACCTAAGAGTCAGTTGAGAGAGTTGGCTTCATTCCACGTCATCAAGATCGTAAAACATTATTCTCAAATGAATCAAGTGATTAACGTACACGATTTCGACCAAGAAAATTGACCAAACACATGGGATGGCTCACAAAAAAATAGACACGAACTAACATCTCAGAAATTCAACAATCCGGGAGGAGCATGGACAACAGGTCTCTACAAAATTGCATGGGCATCAGCCGATGAAACTGAAAAAAGCATGGATATCAAGGGATGATGCAATTAGCTAATATAAATCGATAGATTAGGAGAAGGAAATGACGAACAAGGAGCAGGAGGAAGACAAAGGGGATCAGTTGTACAAAAGTACGACTGAAACACAAGAAGAGGACAAAAAATTAAAAGTACAACTAGCTCCAATCAAAGATTGGTTTAATTCGAAAAAATGGCAGCCAATGCCATTTCAATTAAAAACATGGAGAGCCTATCTGAATGGTGAAAGTGGATTAATACAGGTTCCAACGGGATCTGGTAAAACACTTGCAGCAGTCATGGGGCCAATCGCTCGTTACCTTTCAGATAGCAAACATCAAAAGGGGGTCAAATTACTCTATATAACCCCTTTACGGGCATTGAGCAGAGACTTAGGGATAGCGATACAAGAGCCAATAAATGAAATGGAATGGAAGATCAAAGTAGGAATACGCAATGGCGATACAAAAAGCAGTGAGCGAACACGTCAATTATCAAACCCTCCTGATATTTTAATCACAACACCAGAATCGCTGAGTGTATTAATCAGCAACAAAAAAGCAAGTGAAATATTTAAAGGTGTAGACACAGTGATATTGGACGAATGGCATGAGCTACTTGGAAGCAAAAGAGGAACACAAGCAGAATTATGTTTGAGTTGGCTAAGAGAAATGAATCACAAATTACAGATATGGGCAATTAGTGCAACGATCGGGAATTTGCAACAGGCAGCACGACACGCACTTGGAACAGATAATCAAGCAACACTCATCACAGGAGCTGCTACACGCTTAACAGAAATAAAAAGCTTGTTGCCAGATACGATTGATGGTTTTCCTTGGGCAGGACATCTGGGATTAAGGATGTACGAGGAACTAATCGCGGCAATGAACCCTGGAATCAGCACATTATTATTTACAAATACGAGAAATCAATCGGAGCGTTGGCATCAATGCCTACGTTTTGCATGCCCAGAGATGGAGGGTTCACTTGCGCTACATCACAGTGCGATTGACCGAGCAGAGAGGGAGTCCATCGAGGCAGCAGTCAAAGCTGGGGAGATCCGCTGGGTCGTATGCACAAGCTCCCTCGACCTCGGTGTTGATTTTCAACCTGTAGAACAAGTTGTACAAATCGGAAGTCCTAAAAATCTCGCAAGACTCCTACAACGGGCAGGACGTTCGGCCCATGTTCCCGGGGGGACATCTCAGGTCATTTTTATGCCCACCAATGCTCTGGAACTTCTGGAACTGAGTGCTGTACGTCGCGGATTGACAGAGGGCCTTGTCGAGAAAAGAAAACCGCCTAAACAGCCAATGGATGTTCTTGTGCAACACCTCACGACGCTTGCATGCGGACCAGGCTTCGAGCCAGAGAAAACATACAAAAGTATTATAAAAACAGAAACGTACAAAAATCTGTCAAGAAATGATTGGCAATGGTGTGTGACATTTTTAGAAAAAGGAGGAGAATGCTTAGGAGCCTATCCAAGATACAGAAAGTTAGTCTTCATTAAAGAAGAGAATCAGTATCGAGTAGAAGAAAACGCAATTGCAAGACTGCACCGGTTCAATATTGGAACAATTACAGCCGCTCCATCCGTAACAGTAAGATTTGTACGTGGAGCAGTGATAGGACATGTAGAAGAAACATTTATCGGGCAATTAAAGCCAAAGGACGTATTCTTCTTTTCGGGGCGTCAATTGGAATTCGTTCGGCTAAAGCAAATGACGGCTTATGTCAAGAACAGCAAAAGGAAAAGCAAACTGGTTCCTGCATGGGCGGGTGGCCAGATGGCTTTATCGGATTTATTGACATACCATCTAAGACAGGAGGTTGATCGCGCCAGTAGGACTATCCATGACACTCCGGAACTAAAAGCATTAGAACCACTATTTGAAAGACAAAGGGACTTATCAATTCTTCCCAAAAATGATCAGTTTCTAATAGAGACATGTAACACACGCGAGGGAAGTCATCTTTTCGCCTATCCATTTGAGGGAAGATTCGTTCATGAGGGCATTGGTTTTCTCTGGGCTGCACGTTTAACAAGGCTTGAAAAAGGAACCATCACTGTTTCTGTCAATGATTATGGATTTGAACTGCTGGCTCAGAAGGGATATCCTATGAATACACTTTTGGAAGATTATGCAGATATTCTTTTTGAGAGTAATGATCTAGAAAAAGATTTATGCAAAGCACTCAATATGTCAGAGCTCGTCAAGCGGAGGTTTCGAAGCATATGTCAAATATCCGGTCTTATGAATCAAGGCTTCCCCGGTTCCAATAAAACGACAGGTCAACTTCAAATCAGTGCAACATTACTCTATGATGTATTTTCAAAACATGAACCAAAGAACAAACTTCTTGAGCAAGCAAGACATGAGGTCCTCAACGATCAACTTGAGATATCAAGATTAAAATCTGCTCTCGAGCGAGGACAAAAGCAAGAATGGATTCATGCGCATACAGCAAGACCAGGGCCGTTGGCATTCCCCTTGCTCGTAGAGAGACTTAACAACCGAATGAGTAATGAAAGTGTATTGGAACGCGTCATGCGAATGAAAGCAGAGGCGGAAAAGAGAGAGGCATAAAGTTGATACAAAAAAACATAGACATCATGAGAAAACCCGTCCAAAATATAATGGTTTGAATAATAATCAGCGACAAAATCACAGATGCGAACAAAGATCAGGCGAAGCTGACATAGAAATGCTATAAAACCAGAAACAACTACCCTAAAGAAAAGCCTTACAACTATGAATTCCATCGACATTTTAGAGATCATCTGCAAGGAAGAAAATTTTCGAGAACATTTTAACAATGAACAACTAGAAAAATTCGCCAAACATTTATCTATCAGAGAGATTAGTGACAACCAAATAATCATCAAAGAGTCAGAGCCTGCATACAGCTTGATGTTTATTCTGAAAGGAAAAGCCAGAGCAATTCAAAATGAAACTCAAATAAAAATCATAGGAACAGGAGGGGTCTTTGGTGAATCAATGTTTTCACCAGAGGCAATACGTATAGCAACAGTTCAAGCCATAGAACCGTGTATTGCTGCTGTATTTACCCTGGAAGATTATACAGATTTTGTACACGAAGATAACGCAACAGCCACACAATTTGCAGAATATTTTAGAGCTGTACATCACGCTAGGCAAGAAAGAAACAAGGGGATGTACTACGTCGACCATACAAAATATTTGGCATTGATTGCCCACAACGAGATGAAGGAAAGCCTTATGGAGTTCGCGAAAAATCATATTAATGAAATCGAAAACTTTCCACTAATTGCAACGGGAACAACAGGCCAAAAACTATATCAAGAAACAGGTTTAATGTTGGCACAGAAAGTTCAATCTGGGCCACTAGGCGGAGACCAAGCTGTTGGGAAACTAATCTCCACTAGCAACATATGTGGAGTTATTTTCTTTCGAGACCCACTCTCGGCCCATCCGCACCATGCAGACATTGAAGCATTGGGACGTCTATGCGACGTTTATCAAGTTCCATTCGCAACGAATCCAAAAACAGCTGAGGCTGTTCTGATGTACCTGCAGGAAAATCACGATCATGAAAAAACAATTACCAATCGTGTCTTAGACAACTACAGGAGAGGGCAAAAGAAAGTGCTACAATCTTAGAGAATTATTGATAGATAATTTCAAAATATATCCTCAAATCAACAAAAGAGCAGACTTCCTAGAAAGTTCAACTTAGCCTGTCTATCATGAAATCCAAACAAAGATGATTCAAGCATCCACTAGAAACACAAAATCATTCAGATTGTATTTGGCCATATTTATAATGATCATTACACCATTAACTCAGAAGGTGGAAGCAAAGACAAATGGATCAGCTCAGGCTGAAGGGCCAACAGAAGAGTTCGCAACAGGAGAAGCCATGAGGAGAAAACCGAAAAATGCCATCATTGAGAACACAACATGCAAGACAATCGATGTAGCAGATGACACAAGATATAGATGTACTGTGATATGGCGAATCAACAACGAGGAATAATAGGTTAGTGAGAAATAAAGTTACATCAATAAAATTAAGTGTCGTGTAGCTCTACAAGTAAAAGCTACATGCCTCAAATCATCTAGGAGTTGCTATTCCAAAAACAATCGACAGCAATGCGACCTTCTGAAGGCAAGATCATTCTTCTGTTTATAAGATTTTCGACAATGGGCTCAGCAGAGTCTTGTAAAACAATAAATTTATAATTAATAATCGTCGACTCTTTAGGATTGAAAGCAACAGTGGCTATCCAAGTGTTTGAGTTAACGTATTCCATACGGTAGGCAGAGGAATGATTCCAATTACCGAGTTCATCGCATGATCCAATCAAGGCCATCGACTGACCAGGTTGAGTCGAAAAACCATTAACTTGGAAGACAACAACTAATTTTCCATCAACAAAAGCACCCTCTTTACTGATGACAATGGCCGTACAAGGATTAATAACGTAATCCCTAATCGATCTATTTTTAATCAAAACAGGATATCCCGTTAATCGACAAATATAAGAACCATCTTCCATGTTGAGATTATCGACATTAGCAACATGTGACTGGTCGGATTTATTCATCATGACTAGAACAGAGGAATCCCGGAAATTTCGTGTATAAACATAAAAATTGTCATTAATCCAAGCCGAATGATGAGAACCAAATGCTAATGCCTGGTTACATTCGCGTAATTCGAGAAGATTTTGGACAAGGCTAAATGAATGAGAACTTGTATCCCAATGCTCCATCATTGGTCTATTGTACGGATCCTGACCACCATTTGTGTTGTCGTTTAAATATTGCTCAGTCCCATAGAATAAACAAGGGACACCTCGCAAAGTAAGCAATAAAACCAATGCCAGATCTAATTTGCGTACGTCGGGAACAACCGAAAGAAATCTTGGCATATCATGATTATCGATAAAAGTAACCAGTTCATTCGCACGATGGTAAACGTGATCGTAATTTAATATTCTCTCCACTTGGTAGAAACCCCCAGGCTCTTGACCGGAGAAACAAAAGCGAATACCATCACAAAGACCAAAGTCGAGAATAGACATTCCAATATTATTTGCATAATCAACAGAACGTTGCTCCCATGGTTTGCTAAAGCCATATTCACCGAACATAAATAAACCAGGCTTATGGCTTTTCATATCAGTTGTAAACTCCTGCCAAAACCATATCGGCATGTGCTTAAGAGTATCCACTCGTAAGGCATCAATACCTACATCAAGCCATGTTTTGATCGCAGATTTAATATAATTACGATAATCGATATTCTTTTCGTTAAATGTAGCCAAACCCATCATTTCCAAATGAATAAGTTGATACTCGTCCTCCCAATCTGTAATTTCTCCTTCGTGATAATAGAAGGAATGCGAATCGTTATTAAAATCGGCTAAGGGTTCTCCATCATCCCTCACAACACCTTTGCTACCATTAATTTCTGGAGAGCTATGGTTGCATACAATATCAAGAACAACCTTGATACCAGCATTATGGCAGGTATCAACTAATTTCCTAAGAGTATCTGATTCATGAATACTAGATGATTCGCCCACCTTAAGGAACCTCGGATTGATTCGTTTAAAATCGCGGGTCCAATAGCCATGCATAGGAGCACGACTAAACTGCAAATCACTGACTTGCTCAAACAGTGGTGACAGCCAAAGAGCAGTAACACCAAGTTTTTTAAGATAATCGATCTTGTTGATAATCCCCTGAAGATTTCCACCCCAATATTTACCCCAATCTTGTCTTGATTTATCGTACAAAGCTATCTCGCCCTCAACCTCTGATCCTTCCTCGCGGGGATCAGAATCAGAGTGGCCATCATTAAAACGGTCAACAATTAAAAAATAAATAACCTCAGATCGAAAATCAACCGGACTCTCAAAAAATTTGTGGTCAAGGGAGGCTGACGAATTGACTGAACTGCCTTCAGAAACAGACATTGATATACAGGTGCTTACTACAGAATGGCAGAAAATATGAATAAAACGATAAAAGAATCAATTTGTCATGAATGGAGTATAGGAAATGATGATTCCATCAATATGGATCAATGGATACAATAAAAAAGCTCATCCATACCGTCGGGCATCAAAACAAGTTCACAGAAAAAAGTGATCAATGGAGAAAAGCTGACAGCAAAATCAAGTCAAGGAATCGAAAAGGGTATTATTGGGTCCACTGTAAATAAGAGTTCTTGATGAAGGATTCTCCTGATCTGAAGCAGAAACTTTTTCTAGTCGTGTTAGGGGGTCGAGTGAAAGGCTGCCACATAGAAGTGCATGATGTTAGGTGGGTTGTCGGTGAAACAATAAAAGACACTATTTCGGAACTCAAAAAAAAATGGTGGGGAATAAAAAAAGGGTTGCACATCGACAGCTACAGAGAAATCAAAGCAGTGGATGGATACGAAATTAATATTTGTACAAGAGTGCCAACCGAGAGATCTATTCACGGATCGGTGAAACTCTGGTTTGTCAACATAGGTGCTTATGAGAAAAATAAAATGGCTGAACAACACGAGTATGGACTAGTTGTGGCGAATACATCCTTCTCTGCAAAAGCGAAAGCCAGGAAAAAGTGGCTTCATGGACTGGAGAAGCAACACAAGGATGACCTCCACGAAGTCAAGTCGGATGGAATTGACCAGCTTCAACTTATTGAAGGAAATGATGAATGGACAATAGAGTTGTCCAAAAAGAGCAATGATAATATAAAAGAAAACCATGCACCTGATTGGTATGGGTACTGGCCAATCTGATATAGAGGAGATATCTAATCTATGTATCAA
>QCSN01000016.1 GCA_003211515.1 Synechococcus sp. AG-670-F04 | reverse complement strand
CATGCCGTGCCAGCAGCCGCTGCGGCCCGTTGTGCGGGAGATCAAACGTCGTACTGGAAGGTGTATTCAGCTCTGTTCAAGGAGCAAACCTGCCTGAGCTGCAAAGGGGTCATGGAGATTGCAGAGAGCGTTATTGACGACACAACGTCCCTTCAGGCCTGCATGAACAATCCAAGAACTTTGGCTCTCATTGAAGCCAACCGGTCTGAAGCGAGCCTGCTTGGCATCCAAGCCACACCAACCTTCGTGATTGGTCCGACCCTTGCCGAGCATCGGCATCGAGGCACCGTGATCGAAGGCGCATTGCCATGGCCCGCCTTTAAGGAAGCGGTGGATCAAGCCCTTAAACGGACTGGACAGCCGTCGACACCGGGAAACGAGGGCGATACAACAACAAAGCAATCTCCGCCATGACGGCATGCCGATCGCACTGCCCCTGTTGCTGCTGGTCAGCCTGCTGAGCAGCAGCAATCTGGCCCGGGCTGGTGACCCCACTGATCTGATCAGAGTGCTGCAGCACAAGAGTTGCCGACGTTGCGACCTGGCCGATGCAGACCTCGTGCACGCCGATCTACGGGATGCTGATCTGACAGGCACGCAACTCCAACGCGCCAACCTCAGCCAGGCCAGGCTTGATGGCGCCAAGCTGCGTGACAGCGACCTGAGCTTTACCAGTTTGCGCGGAGCCTCCCTGCGCGGAGCAGATCTTCGGGGCAGCAGGATCTACGGCACCGATCTTCGCAACGCTGATCTCAGCGGCGCACTACTCGATGAGCAAGCGCTTGAACAGAGCCATTGGCAAGGAGCCCAGGGAATCCAAACAGGCGTGCGCAGTCATGCCGCCTTGCACAACGCGGGCGTGGACGCCGCATCCGCTGGTCGCTGGCAAGACGCGGAGCAACTCTTCAGTGCAGCCATTCAAAGCAAACCGAACGAACCGTTGAGTTGGGTGGCCCGAGGCATCAGCCGGGGAGAACAGGAAAAAATTGCCCTTGCCTCAAACGATTTGGCCCACGCAGGACGACTCTTTGAGCAGCAAGGCGATTCTGTAAAAGCGAAGCAATTGCAGATCGCCAGCACTGAAGTCTTGAAAAAGCCAGGAAACCCAGAACCAAACGGCAATGGTTTCGGCTCTAAATTGATAGGAGGAACTCTGTCGACTCTCCAAACTCTGGCCCCAATTGCCATCCGCGCGCTGGCTCCAATGATCCCTTAAGCGTCAACGATCCGATTGCAGCAGCTCACGAGAAGCAGGTGTTGCCGGTCGATAGCCATATCCGTAGGTTCCTCCTTGATCATCATCAAGGACAGCAGGGGTGACAATAACCACGAGCTCACTTTTCGATCGCGAGGAATTAGAATCGCGAAAAAATTGCCCGATTATTGGCATGTCGCCGAGGATTGGCCATTTCGTCGCCCGCTCAGCCTGCCTGTCTTGAATCACACCAGTCAGGATTAAAGACTGACCATCCCGTAGACGAATTCGCCCGGAATCAAGAGACCGCTTATCGATATTAAAGATCTGAACATTCTCTTGGACGCCAGCAGAATTAGGAACAGAAATGCTTGGCTGAATTTTCATTGTTACAAATCCGTTGTCATCAATTTTAAACACTTGCAAATCCAAAGTTAAACCAGCCATTCGCCGGTCATTTGTAAATGTAACTGTTCCATTGTCCGACTCATTTTTTTCCACTCCCGTAATCACACTTTCACCGGTTTCAACTTTTGCTTTCTCACCTTCTTGGACCAACAACGTTGGTTGCGCCAAAACCTTGGCCGATGTCGACGTAATCACAGACTCGATATAGGCATAAAACGAATTATCGGACTGAACATATTTAGCAGGATCTTTTCCCGGCACATACACTGGACGACCATATTTGTCGTAGCGCGGCTTCAGCACCTGATCCGCAGCTGGATCTGTAGATGGGACGTAAATAGGACGTCCTTTACTATCGAACACTTGAACCAATTGAGGTTCTGCAGCTGGATCTGTACTTGGAACATAAATAGGCCTGCCCTGCTGATCCAATAATTCAACCATTTCAGTTGTACCGTCTGCCAGAGTCACTTCCTTCTGAGCCTGAACATACGGAGGATTAACGACTCGGTTTTCCTCAACAACAGGGTCCAACACAGATCGAGCTGGCACGCCGGGCACCCTGGCTTGGTAAGCACCAACCTCGCCATATCCAGTTCCTTCGGGGTCATAAACACCGGTTCCATCGCTATTACCTGGCTTATTTTTCCCAAAATTGATATGGGCCGTACCATTCTGGCTGACAATAAAAGCATCCCCCATCCGAGCCGAGAAACTGGAATCGATTGCCTTGTTGTTGTCCAACTGAACAGCGAGGATCTGCACCTTCACAGCCACTTGCCGCTTACGCAAATCCAGCTGCTTCAGATAGGCCTCAGCCACACTGATTAAAAGAGGATCACCAATCAGTGTGATCGTGCTCAAACGACTATCTGTTGTTCCCGTTAAACCCAACAAAGGACCCGTTGATGCTCCATAGGTTTCAACCCGCTCACGAGATGATTCCGTGCTTGATTCAGTCACATTTTGACTGTCCGTTGACGCACCCGTGGTCTCATAATCTCTGTCTGTTTGATTTTCGGTGATCGTGACACTGATTTGCGCACCCAGATTCGCTAAGTATTGAGCTGCTTTGTCCGCTTCAACCTGATTCAAGCGGAACACCTTGGACATTTGCGGTCCAAAGGTTTTTGCTGACACAGCACTCCCCACCATCAATGTGCGGCCGTCCAACTTGCCTTGCAACCCGGAAGCGAGCAGCACACTGTTCAGAGCCCGGTCAAATCGCTCGTTTCTGAACGCCATCGTGACGGGAGCGCTCAGGATGGAACCGGAATCAGCCCTCGTTGATACACCTCCTCCAGCAATGTCATCGTCCACGTAAACGAACCCATAACCACCAAGACGAGCCAGAGCCATCAGCGCATCCTTCGCAGGTGCGTCGTTCAAGGTGAGCGTGACCGGTGGCCCACTCACATTCACGAAACTACGGTTGTTGATCAACATCGTGCCCACGGCCATGTCTCCCAACGGTGGCGCCACCGCTCGAGGGCGCATCGGTGGCACATAGGTCGGTTGCGCCACACGTCCAGGTCGCCTCAAATCGAGCTGACCGGTCGTGCTGATGGCGCGTGGTCCAAGCCCAGGAAATCGCAGGGTCAGATCCAGTCCGTTGTCGCTGATCTCCGGCGATGGAAGCTGCACACCAGGCCCTGTTTCCACAAGGAGATCCAGCTTGGAGCCGCTCCCCGTGAGGCGGATCGACTGCAGCCCCGCCGAAGGCAAGGCAATTTGCTGAGGTCCGCGACTAAGGCCGCTACTGGCTGGGGCCAACAAGCGCGCCGCCCAAGCATTGGCACTTAAGCGCTGATCCACCAAGCGAGCATCAGGACCAACCCCGGCCATGATCACGTCCACACCGTTCGGGGTCTGACGCACCTTCAATTCCACGGCTCGAGCGGACTGCGCCCTGGCCATCGAAACGGGGGCCGCCATCTCCAGACAGGGACCCCCGAGCAACCCAAGAATGAGTGACAAAGGAAACAGTCGCTTCGGGGAAGGGATCAGCACGCCGTCGCGACACTCCAGGTCCGTCTTGGCGGATGGTATCGATGCTGGACCGGTTCAACCAGCCTCAATTTGGTGCCTCTTTCAAGGACGCTGATTCCGCTTTCGGATCGGCACCCACCGCCTCAACATCCTGGGGTACCGGTTGCTTGTCGTAAAACGTGAGTCGCAAACCAAGCATC
The DNA here is from genome assembly GCA_003211515.1 of Synechococcus sp. AG-670-F04. Taxonomy (GTDB): domain Bacteria; phylum Cyanobacteriota; class Cyanobacteriia; order PCC-6307; family Cyanobiaceae; genus Parasynechococcus. Next base: position 36,502 of record QCSN01000016.1, on the reverse strand, counting down.
GTGCCGGACAATCCCTCCGCATTGGGGTCCTCAGAGGGAGCGGCCGGCAGATCCACCTGTTCCAACTCAAGGTCACTGCTCTCCACCAACAACTGCAGCCGCTCCATCCGCTGCAGAAAGTCCTGTAGATCAGCAAATGCGCCTTGAACCCGCAACAACAACGATGTCTTGCGGTACCCCAAGCCGAGCAGGGGATCCGTGGGTGCGGTCTCTTCGCTGGCGTCCTTTTTCGATGTCCTTTGACGACGTTGAGGCCGATTGCTCTGCTGGGGGGGAGCGCTCTGAGGCTTCGTTGGTTCATAGAACTTCAGCTCCACGCCTGCGGCCTGCGCATCACGATCCAACCAAGCGAGAAAGGTTTGGATGCGTTCACGACCAGCGATCAAATCCACCAACAGCGCCTGTTGATCCTCAGCGTCCTGCTGCTTCTGCTGCGCCTTCGCCAGCTTGCGCTCCAGGCTCGGCAACGACTGCTGCACTACTTCCAGTTGCTCCAGACGCTCGCGTAGGCCATCAACACCAACCCAGGCAGGACGCACCAAAAGCAAATAGATGATCGCGGCCATCAATCCACCTGCCAGCAAGGGCAACCCAACCAGCACCCGTTCACGGCTGAACCAAACTGCCTTGTTAGCCCCAGACAGATTGGTCACAGATCAATGCCCCGCTCCACCAAAAACTGATACCGGCGGGCCAGCCCATCCGCGCCAAGTTGCTGCAGCTCCTCTGGAGAGACTGGAACCGTGGGGTTAATGGCAACACGCATGTTGAAATCAGCCAGTCCAGCATCGTCGGTGTTGACCTTCTCAACGGTGACGCCTTCGAGCGGGACAGCTGGGAGCGCTTCAAGATTCAAAGCCAGAGCGTTGATCCGTTCAAAGGCACCCGCCCCCGCTTCAAACTCGGCCAGACCAATAAGGATGAGCTGATTCGGCTGGACGCTGACTGAAAGCAGCTGAACGCCGGCGGGGGTGACGCGTCGCAGTTGCTCCAAAAACGCAGAGCCAGAACGAATCGAGACCAGCTGGGAGGCCAAACGCGCCGTGTCGTCCGTTAAGGCCTTGGTGCGTTGACCCATGACCTGCAAGCGTTGACGCGCTGAGTTGACGCGTTGTTCGATCGGTTGAAGCTTGGCCACCTGCTGTTCAAGCTGGGCCGTCTCCAGCCGTAACCAAAACAACAACAGAACGCTGAGCACAAGAAGAACACCACCAAAGCTGGATCCGATCAGCAACAAACGGCCGGCCGGCAACAAAGGCCTGGGCGCACTCGTGAGACCCAGCTCCAGCCGACGTTCACGAAGCAAATCCGCCTGATCATCGCCGCGCCGTAAGGCCATCAGTGTGCCTCCTGCCAAGCTCCCATCAAAGCGAGATGAGCCAACGGATCAAGGGGGACCGGCTCGAGGTCAGGTAGCAATGGCTCTGGGCACCAAGCCGAATCGATCCCAAGATCTAAAAGATTTCCATTGCACTGCAACATCTTGGCTAAGAGATGAAACTCCGATTCAGGTGCGGTCAGCACCCAAGACACCGAAACGAACGCGTTCGAGAGCTTCGTCCAGGCATCAACGGTTTGACGCACTTGGTTTCCTAAATCCATGTCTAAGTTCAAATGACAATCCACCTCCGGAATCCCATCGCGCAGCAGGATCAGGCGAGGACTTGATGATTCGCTGTGCTTGACCAGCCATGCCACATGAGCGTTTTCCAGAGGCACAAGACATTGCGTGGCCCGAAAAGCTGAGCCAAGAGTCCATGTCACCCTGCGAAGGGGCAGATCAGCAAGCTCGATCACATCGATCCAGCTCTGAAGCGTCTGCCGAGGAGTGGAGACCTCCACCACACAATCGAAAAGGGACAGATACGAGCGATAGTCAGCCTGACTGGGCGGGATCTCGTCAGAAACTGCTGCATTGAGATAACTGAAATTTGCTGCAGCAAGCTTGTCCAAAGTCACATCGTCAAGAACGCGCCAGTTGCATGCACCAACGGGCAACAACAACTCAATCTGAGCACCATCAACGTCGCAATCAAGCAGTAGGTCAGCCAGCAATTCACCCATGGGTTCAGGTTGTAGAGGCACTCCACCCCGACAACCATCTGGAGGCCACAAAGCCGAGCGCCAGACCCATCCAGCGGCGTTCTTCCAACAACAGATGACATCACGATCGGAAACAACCACCCAGACGCTCTGCGCTTTCAACATCCGCCGCCAGGACACCATCAACTCCTGGACCTGCGGCAATTCCATAGGAAGAAAATAGAGTGGGCAGTTCAGGCTGCAATCACAACGTTAACAAAGAATTGCATCCACTTAAACAATAAAATAATTACATGATAAAAGTTAAGGCTCAAAAAAGCTGAGAGGAGAATGAGACTTTCATGAAGCCCTTGCGGTGAAGCCAAAAGCCGTTAAAATTATAAGATGCTTTTTTAAAAAGAATTGAGCGCCAGGCTAGTCAAGAACATCAATCCCTCAGGAAGTTCTTCTCCAGACAACCTGATTAGCATCGATGGCTTTCTTTATTTTGCCGCCGACCTCAGCAATGACGGTGGAGCAGGAGAAGAAACTTCAATCAATGATCAGCCCATCAATCAAAACGAAGAAGACAGTGATACTGGCGAAGGGAATGGCGGCACTAACGCCGAATCAAATGAAAGCGGAACTGATAACGAAGCTGATGCAAATGGAAACGATTCAACGACAGAGAGTAGTGACTCAGGAGAACAGGATGCAGAAACAGAGCAGGAGTCGAGTAATGACGACACATCCAATACGAGCGATGGAAACCAAAACAACAACGAACGACCGGTTGGCCTATGGAAAAGCGATGGAAGTGAAGGTGGAACAATTCTCATCAAATCGTTCAATGCCGTCGACAACTTAGTCGAAGCGAATGGGCTTCTTTATTTCACCGCAGATTCTGGCGAGGGCTTCGAAGTTTGGAGTAGCGATGGAACCACCGGGGGCACGAATAAAGTTAAAGCCCTGTACCCAGGAGCAGATGGATTTGCTGCAAATAATCTTTTTGTTGTTGATGGGGTTTTATTTTTCAGTGCGGATGATGGCAAAAGTGGTTATGAAGTTTGGCGATGGGAAGGAGATGATGTTGGGACGAAAGCTTTCAGAGATCTTTTCCCAGACCGAATCATTAAAGAGCAAATAATTACAGTAGAAGAGGAAGAAGATGAAGACACAGGCATCACAACCAGAACAGAAAGCCTTACTGTTTCTACGGAGGAGATTTCAAATGAACCATTTTATTCAAAGGATCTATTTCCCGGAAATTTTACTGATGCAGGAAATGGAAACTTTTTCTTCACTGGCTATACAGTAGCGCCATTTAAGAGACTTGAGAAATTTGCTCCAGAACTTAATTTTGGCGGCCTTCAACTTTGGTTCAGCGATGGAACCGAAGCAGGAACACAACCAATTAATATTAATAAAACTGAATACTCAATATACGATATCAAGGATATCAAGGTCACTCCACCATCACTTATTGACAAATACTCACCGTCAACCGCTTTTGCTAGCTCATTCCCTAGGGAACTGCAAAGTTTCAATAATCAGCTTTACCTTGTGGCCAATGATGGCACAACTGGTTTTGAATTGTGGAGCGTATCTAACCAAGGAAAAAATGAAAAACTTGTTCAAGATATTTACATCAATGGTAATTCAAGCCCGCAAGATCTAACAGTTGTAAACGACAGACTCTACTTCACAGCAAATGACGGAAGAAACGGTCGTGGACTTTATTTCATCAGCAAAGCCAGTAACAAACCAACACGACTAGCAAACAGTGGTGAAAAGCCAAGTCAGCTATCCAATGTGAATGGAACGCTGTATTACTCCGCATACTCCCCCAATGGACGTGAGCCCTGGAGGGTCAGCAACGGAAAAGCTGAAGCATTCCAGGACATCAATCCTGGCCCGGCTTCATCGAACCCGTCATCATTTACAGCCATCAGAAGAGGAAGCGGCAGCAAGCAACAACACTTTGTTTATTTCAACGCAACGGATGGGAAACGAGGTGTTGAATTGTGGTCCTTGAATCTCAATGAAAAAAATGCAAAGGCTCAACGCGCAACTGATATTTTCAGCGGGCCAACCAGCAGTGATCCCAGAGAAATCATTAACAGTGATCAAAATCTATTCTTCACCGCAGATGATGGCAAAACAGGCCGTGAATTATGGACCTTAGGACCAGCGATCAAAGGTCCAACAGGTGGACGAGGCGCAGGATCATCTCAAATTAAGGTACGCGAAAATCAAGACTTTATTTATCAATTTACAACCTCAACAGACGATTCAACCGCCTGGTCGACACAGGGTGGCGAAGATGCTGATTTGTTCAAAATAAAATCTAAGAATGGAAAATTATATTTTAAAGAGGATCCCGACTATGAAAATCCGCTGGATGTAGATCGTGATAATATCTACCAGGTCGTTGTACGTGTTGAGGATAAGGACGCGAGCCTCTCTTCATACCAATACGTTAATGTTGAGGTCCTCAATGTTAAAGAATCTGGACCAAACGATGGGCAAATATCAGACGATCCATCTTCTCAAGAAGATGGAAACAATCAGAGCATGAACCAAGACGAAGGATCGAACGCAGACAACGATCCATCATCAGAAACAGAGGTTGAATGGAAACTCGTCAAAAATATCGGATCTGGCCGTACAAGCTCTGACCCAAAAGGTACAATTGCTTTAAATAAAAATCTTCTTTTTGCCGCCAATAATGGCAAAAAAGGATCAGAGTTGTGGGTTTCCGAAGGGACAAGCGGCTCAACAAAACTTCTTCAAGACATTTACCCAGGAAAGAACAGTTCCTCACCCAACGGTTTCACTGAATTGAAGCAAACTCTTTATTTTGCTGCTGAAGATGGAAATTCTGGAGTTGAATTATGGCAAACCAATGGAACAAAAAAGGGAACCAAACAAACTGCCGACATACGTCCAGGATCTGCCAGTTCCTCTCCATCTAACTTTTCAGCTTTAACCAACCGCCTGTTGTTTGGAGCGAACGACGGAGAGAATGGTACTGAACTTTGGAAATACAACAGCAAAAAACAAAAGGCGTCTTTAGTCAAAGACATTTCGAGTACATCCGGATCGAACCCCCAGCACCTTACTAATTATCAGCAGGAAATATATTTTGCAGCTGATGACGATATTTACGGACGGGAACTATGGGTGAGTGATGGATCCGGTAAAGGCACACGCATGTTCTTTGATATTGCACCTGGTGGCTTCAGCTCTAATCCCGAAAATCTTACTGTATTTAATAATAAGCTTTTCTTTACCGCCAAGAATAACTTTAGCGGGCTACAGATCTGGAGCAGCGATGGTTCTACTGGAGGAACAGAACCACTGATAAGAAGAGCGAGTGAATTCAGCTACCTTGATCCTGATGACTTAACTGCGACAAACACTCAGCTTTTCCTGTCCGCAGAAACTTATCAAGCCATACCAGAAACGGAAGATGAAGGTGAAGACGAAAGTTCAGATAGCAACGATGGAAGCACAGAAAGAATTTCTGATGGTCAATCGATGAGTATGCGGACCAAAGATTTAAATCCCCTCAATCCATCAAAAGCTCAATCGACAACCCAACAGCGTTCGAAACAACTACGATCGGATACTTCCAATATTAATTCATACAATGAAAATATCGATCGCTACAAAGAAACAGAGGATTGCGAATGGGTCGATTCTGCTCGATGGTCAGCAATCCGACAATTGGAAGAGAAAAATGATCCTTCCTTGGCAAGGGACTGGAACAATAAATACGCAAATCCCTGCGAATTCACGGAACTTGTTATTCCATCAAACACGATCAGTAAACAAACGGCAAGCAATTTCAATTCCTATAATCGATATATTGATAAATATAAAGAATCAAACGACTGCGATTGGATTGATTTCGCTCGTAGCTCAGCAATTCAACAATTGGAGAGGGAAAGTGATGCAACCCTTGCCAGAGATTGGAATATCAACTATGCCAACCAATGTAGCAAAACCAGGATCATTATTGATACAGGAAATTCATCATCCTCTAGCAGCGGTATACCAGCTTCACCGAGCACAGGCACCCAACCAGGAACAAGCGAGACTGGCAGCAGCGCCGCAACAAATCCAAGCTCTGCTGGCGGAAGCTCCTCAGCAGGTCCATTCGGAGCTCCGGAAAACAGCAACAATCTCGGCCGCGAACTTTGGACCACGCAAGGAGCCATAGACAGCCTGACGCTTGTTAAGGACATCAATCCAGGGGCAGGGAGCGCAAACCCAACGGCGCTCACCGCCATTGACAATTTGATTTATTTCAGCGCCGACGATGGGGTTTACGGTGAGGAGTTGTGGCAAAGCGACGGAACGGAAGCTGGAACGATTCGACTCACCGACATCAACCCTGGAGCCAAAAATTCCTCGCCTCGAGATATCGAAGCTCTTGATGGCTCGATCTACTTTTCCGCAACGCAAGATCAAAAAGGTCGCGAGCTTTGGAGCATCAATCCATCAGGTGAAGATCAAAACCTCACTCGAATGGTCAAGAGCAGACGCGGTGCACAAAAATTACAATCATCCAAAAAAACAAAAGATGCTTTTATTTTTAATCTACCCAATGAGTTTGGAAACCATAAAGCTGATCGCATCACAAACTTCCGTTCCTCCGAAGGCGATCAAATTCACCTTAAGCGAGAAATCTTTAAGAATCTGAAGAGCATCAATCTGGTCACTGTTTCATCCAAGCAACAGCTCAATGCTCAGAAAAAGCAAGCAAGCAACATCATCTATTTCGAACCCAAAGGTCAGCTGTACTACAACAGCAATGACACCGAAGCTGGTTTTGGCGAGAACGGTGGATTGTTTGCGATCGTGCAGGGAGGGCCAGACCTTGCCGAGTCGAATTTTGCGGTGATCTGATCCATCGATTGAGTCATCCACTCAACGACTGATTCAACAGGGGACTCAATCCATCCAGGGCAAACCACTGCCCACGGCCTCTGTGATCGAACGCAGGCCATGGCGATCGATTTGCTGCAGCAATCCATCCAGGATGGCGGGGACCAAATCGGGTCCCTGAAAGATCCAACCGGTGTAGAGCTGCACCAGTGATGCTCCTGCGGTGATCCGCTCCCAGGCCGCTTGCGGAGAGTCGATTCCGCCCACACCGATCAACGGCAGGGCCGGGCCACCGCTGGCCCGCAAGCGACGGACCACTTCCACCGCCCGTCGCCGCAGCGGTGCACCACTCAACCCACCGGCTTCCTCCGCCAGGCTGCGCCCCGTCTGCGGCAACCGACGTGCCTCCAGACCCAGCCGATCCAGGCTCGTGTTCACAGCAATCACCCCAGCCAGGCCCTCCTCGAAGGCCAGCCGAGCGATGCCATCAATCGCTTCATCCTCCAGATCGGGGGCGATCTTCACCAGCAATGGCGGACAGGCCGGCAGGCGCCGCAGCCGCTCCACCAGCCAGCGCAATTGCGCTGAATCCTGCAGCTCCCGCAATCCGGGGGTGTTCGGTGAACTGACATTGATCACGGCGTAATCCGCCATCGGTGCCAGCAGCTCCAGCGATGAGGCGTAGTCGTCGGCCGCCTGCTCCAGGGCGGTGACCTTCGACTTACCGAAGTTGATCCCCAGCACGGCCGGTCGCTTGCCCGTGGGATCCAGGTTCTGCCGTTTCAGGGTGCGCTGGAGCTGTTCGGCACCATCGTTGTTGAACCCCATCCGATTCAACGCCGCCTGCTCCTCCGCCAGACGGAACAGCCGCGGCCTTGGGTTACCGGGCTGGCCGTGCCAGGTGACGGTACCGATTTCAGCAAACCCGAATCCAAAACAATTCCAGATCGCAGCCGCCACACCGTTCTTGTCGAAACCGGCCGCCAGACCGACGGGATTGGCGAAGCGGCAGCCAAACAACACCTGCTCAAGGCGAAGATCGCGACGCTGCAGCTCCGATGCCAAACCATTCAGCACTGTGGAAACCCCAGGCCAGCGGCGCCGCAGACTGGCCTGCCCGAGAGCGGTCAGCGCCGAGCGCGACATCTGCTCAGCATCCATGCCCTCGTCCTGACTGAGCAGCGGGCCCAGCCAACGGCTGTAAAACCCACCACTGACAGTTGTCCTTGATGCGTCTGGAACTGCCATGCAGGTTCTCAGGACTGTTCTGATCCTCCCTCGCGGCGTCGCAACCGCCAGCGGCACTCCTCCAGCGGCTCCACCTGCCAGTCCCGCCAGCTCCAGGCCATCTGTTTCAGCTCCAACCTCTTCAGCGGCTGCTCCACCAACTGCGCCAGCTCTACGGCGGTGAGGCCATACCCCCCCTCTGCCAGACGGTCTGCCAACTCGAGGCGCGACAGCAAACGTTGCAGCTCCAGTGGTGCCGGGTCATCAGCAGAGTCCGAGACAGACGCTGGTGCCGTCGTTGCTCCCGCTGCCGCTGTTGCCAGCGCAGGTGACCGGCCCTGCGAAAACGCAACAGCGATGCGATCGACGCGGTCATTGTCTGGATCACCGCTGTGGCCTTTCACGTAGCGGAGCGGCACATCCGCCAATTGCGCCTGATCCAGGGCCTTCCAAAGATCCTGATTAAGCACGGGCTTGCCGGCCGCCGTTCGCCAACCTTTGCGTTTCCAGCCCTTCATCCAGGAACCGAGTCCATCAATTAAATATTTGCTGTCGGTCCGCAGAGTCAGATCCGGATGGCGCGGCAGATCCTTCAACCGCTGAAGCAACTCCAGCGCTGCCTGAAGCTCCATCCGGTTGTTGGTGGTGGCGGGATCGTGTCCACCGAACTCCTCGACGCTGCCATCTTCAAAGCGCAGCAAGGCTCCCCACCCCCCCGGACCGGGGTTTCCGCTGCAGGCTCCATCGGTCGCGGCAGCCACCACACGTCCCGGTCCCTCTGCCATTGTTCGCTCCTGCGTGATTCGTTAAAACTCGGGTTCTCACGGTCCCGCGCATGTCGCGAACCTACCTCCAAGCCATCGGCCTGACAGGGGCAGGCCTGGTCACCTTGGCTGTGCTGCCAGGGTCCATCGCTGCCAGGGCGCTGTTTGACACCAAGCCTCTGGATCAATCCCGCTTCGCAGTGCTCGCCCAGCCCGTTGGCGATCACAAATGGAAGTTGCTTGTTCTCGAGCAGATCAAACGCCGACCGCTCTGCTGGACACCTCGCCCGGATGGCTTGATCGATCCATCCCTGAACAACTTCGATTTCAGCGGCATCTGCAGCCGATACCTCGACAGCAATGGCTACTCCCTGCGCAGTGGAGGCAAGGATCTCAGTCGACGCTTCAGCCTGCGACTGGTGCAATCGGGCGACACCCTGCATCTGCAGGCGATGGACCCGGATCAGGCGATGCCGATCCGGGTTGGCTCGGCAACCGTGCCAAGTCGCGACAGGAATGGTTTCGTGAAGCTCACCCTCAACGACGCATGGACGCTGGAACGTCGGGTGTATCAGGGCAGAACCTTGAGCCACGTGTACTTCTCCCATCCAGAACCGGTGAACCGTCTGCTGGCCAAATCAGAACCGAGCAGCAACAGCCCCGGATTCACAAGGATCGGATCGCCGACAGCACCACAACGTCCAGACAGGACGTCACCCAAATCGAGTCAGGAGACTCCCCCCACCAACCTCGCCCATCTAGGCAAGGGACCGATCAGACTTGAAGTCATCCCCTATAGACGCTGAACACCAGCCAATTGTCACAGTGCCAGTTGGCGAGGCGACCAGTTTCTAATGCGGCCCTCATATCAACCCTTTATGTTTTCAAAGTGTGAGGAGTGCTGATCGCCTCTTCAGGGTCGAAACAAGGACAGACTCCTGAATGCGTTCCACCGTTTGTTCCCTGCCTTCGGCAGGGTTTTTTTTGGGCCACGATCCGCCCCCCCATGACGACAAAAAAGCCGGCCCACAAAGGACCGGCGTCAGACGAGGCCTTGCAATGCAAGCAATCGGTGCAGTAGGGCCAGTGGAACCAGCCCCGGAAAATCACTTGAGGGTGACCTTTCCGCCTGCTTCTTCGATGTCCTTCTTGAGAGCTTCAGCATCATCCTTGGAGATGCCTTCCTTGACGGGCTTGGGAGCCGCTTCAACCAGGGCTTTTGCATCGCCCAGGCCGAGGCCGGTCGCGTTACGGACAGCCTTAAGCACCTTGATCTTGGCTGAAGCGTCGAAGCTTTCGAGGATGACGTCGAATTCGGTCTTCTCCTCAGCAGCTTCGCCACCGCCACCACCGGCAGCGCCAGGAGCAGCCATCACAACGCCAGCTGATGCAGCGGCAGACACACCAAAGGCCTCTTCGATCTGCTTGACCAGCTCGGAAGCTTCAAGCAGGGAGAGGGACTTCAGTGATTCGAGAATTTCGTCGGTTTTTGCAGACATGGTTTTTAGGGGGAAGCAACAGATCAGTGAACAGTGGTTTCGGCAGGGCCGAATCAGCCTTCGCCGCCTTCGGCGTGCTGCTTGAGTGCCCTGGCCATACCAGAGGGAACCTCGTTGATGCCCACTGCAACCTTGGTGGCCACAGCATTGATCGCACCAGCGATCTGAGCCATGAGCTGCTCCTTGGACGGGAGATCAGCAATGGCTTTGATCTCGTCCTGAGAGAGAAGCTTGCCTTCGAAAAGGCCACCCTTGGTCTCGGACTTCTTGAGTTCCTTCTGGAAGGTCTGAACAGCCTTCACACCAGCACCAACATCGCCCTTCACCAGGACAAAGGCGTTGGTTCCGGTCAGCAGGGAGTTGAGGCTGGCCCAATTGCTGTCACCATCAATGGCGCGGCGCATCAAGGTGTTTTTGGTCACCTTGCAAACGCTGTCGCTGGCCCGCAGACGATCCCGCAGGTCAGACATCTCCTTGATGGACAGGCCCTTGTAATCAAGGACGAGTGCCAGTTCGGCGTCGGCGAGGAGCTCTTTGAGCTCACCGACGATCTGCTGCTTGTTCTCCAGCGTGCGGCCCATAGGAATTGGATCGGATCAAAGGAACAAGCTGGGCACACGGCCGATCGAGTCTTTCGAAAGAAGACGAGGCCGCGTGCCGATCCGATCCAGATGGGTCAAAACCGTGTCGCGTCTGCCTCGGCAGGGATTACATCAAGGAACCCAATGAAAATCAGGGCCTAAAAAATCCTGCTGTCTCTGGCCGGGCGCGTGCCCGATTTGGCTTACGCCAATTTCTAATCATAAAGGAAAGCCTGATTAGCTTTCCTGCTCGATGTCTTGCAGGGCAGAGAAATCGACTTCCACGGATGGGCCCATGGTGGAGGTCACATACAGAGACTTCCAGTAGCGCCCCTTGGCCCCACTCGGCTTGTTGCGATCAATGGTCTCCTGCAACGTCTTGAGGTTTTGAAGCAAAGCCTCAGCACTGAAACTGGCCTTGCCGAAACGCACGTGGACGATTCCGGTGCGGTCAGCACGGAATTCAAGTTTGCCGGCTTTGAATTCCTTGATCGCTGCTGCCAGGTCAGTGGTCACCGTGCCGGCCTTCGGATTGGGCATCAGGCCACGGGGACCAAGCACCCGGCCCAGTTTGGCCACCTTGGGCATCATGTCGGGGGTGGCGATCAGCAGGTCGAAATTCATTTCGCCCTTGGCAATGGTGTCCACCAGCTCCTCTTCGCCAGCCAGTTCAGCACCAGCCGCTTTGGCCTCGGCGACCTTTTCGCCACGGGTGACCACAGCGATTCTCACGCTCTGCCCGGTGCCGTTCGGCAGCGCCACAGTGGTGCGCAGTTGCTGGTCGGTGTACTTCGGATCGATGCCGAGGCGCACATGGGCCTCCATCGTTTCGTCAAATTTGGCGTTGGCGTTGTCCTTCACCAGGGCAATCGCATCGAGGGGAGCGTAAGCACGGTCCTCGATTTTGCCGGCCAGGTCGGCCAGGCGCTTGGAGATTTTTGGCATGTCAGCGGTGGGGTGCGGACGACATCAGCGATGTCTCCCCCGATAGAGGTTTGGGTGTGAAGCGGCGACTTCAGTCGCTGATGGCGACGCCCATGTTGCGGGCTGTGCCTTCAATGATCCGCATCGCGGATTCGATGCTGGTGCAGTTGAGGTCGGGAAGCTTGGTCTTGGCGATCTCTTCGAGCTGAGCCCGCTTGATCGAACCGACGCTGCCCTTGGCGGACTGACCGGAACCTTTCTCGATTCCAGCAGCTTTGGTGATCAACACCGACGCCGGAGGCGTCTTGGTGATGAAGGTGAAGCTGCGGTCTTCGTAAACCGAGATCTCCACCGGAATCACAAAGCCGGCTTTGTCCTGCGTCCGAGCGTTGTACTCCTTGCAGAACATCATGATGTTCACCCCGTGCTGACCGAGGGCAGGGCCCACCGGTGGCGCTGGGTTTGCTTTGCCGGCCTGCAGGGCCAGCTTGATGACTGCTGTGACTTTCTTGGCCATCGGCTAGGGGATTGGACGGTTGCGGATCACCAGTCCCTCAGGTCCGGTGGGCTGGGCGGCGAACCACCCCGATGGCCGCCCTCCGCAGGGAGACGGCCGCCCGTGGATTCAGTTCTGTTTGCTGATCTGGGAGAACTCAAGCTCCACAGGGGTCTCGCGACCAAAAATGGAGAGAAGCGCCTTGAGTTTGTTGCGCTCTCCGGAGACCTCAATCACCTCACCCTGGAAGTCCTTGAACGGACCACCGGTGACCACAATTTGATCGCCCTCAGTGAGATCCACCTTCACCACTGCTTTCTTCTCGGCAGCACGCTTGAAGATCCGGTCAACTTCAGAGCGACTCAAGGGCCGGGGTTTGATATGGCCTCGAGCTTTACCAGTGGCGCGTCGATCCTCAGCACCAACGAAATTGATCACATTCGGCGTGCTGCGCACGGCCATCATTGTGTCTTCATCCAGCACCATCCGAACCAGCACGTAGCCGGGAAAAACCTTCTCTTCCGTGGACTGGCGACTGCCGTCCTTCTTGACCTTCACAGCCGGCGTCTGCGGAATCTCAATCTCAAGGATCCGGTTGCTAACGCCGAGGGTGACAGCCCGCTGTTCCAGGGTGGCTTTGACCTTTTTCTCGCAACTGGATGCCACCTGCACGGCGTACCAGCGAGCCACAGCCGTTTTGGCAGCAACTGGAGCCTGAACCGTTCCCTCCTCACCCTCATTGGGTGCAGGCAGATCGAGCACCTCTGAAGAGTCCGTTGTGATCAGGTCGTCAGACACGGCGGAAGAGCGGGGGGTGAATCAACGGAACACCTGCGATGCAGCCCATTCAAAGAAACGGCTCACAGCTGCAATCGTGGCCGCCGACAGGCTGACCATGAGGATGACAGCGATGGATTCGCTGAACAGCTGTTGTCGGCTTGGCCAGACCACCAGCTTGAGCTCATCGACTGTTTCAGCCAGAAATCCTCCCTTCCGGGTCGGGACGGCGTCGGAATCCGAGCGGGCTGGTGCGGTGTCCTCAGATGTTGGGCTGGTCACTTGGGCTTGGACCTTGTGCTGACAGCGATGCCAAAAGGCACCATGCCAAACAACCATCTTACTGGATGCCCTTACAAGTCTTCCGCCTCAAAGATCAGCGACCCAGGAGTCTGGCCATCGGTCCGCACCCGCACGCGGCTGATGCTCGTAAAACGCTCCTCCAGCAGCTGGGTGGCCAGGGGGTTTTCCAACTGGCGGCGAAGCACCCGTCGCAGCGGACGCGCGCCGTATTCCGGCTCGAATCCCTGCTGCGCAAGTGCCTCAGCGACAGGGTCCTCAACCATCAGCTGCAAGCCCTGCTCAGCCAGAAGGGCCCCGAGATCAGCCAATTGCAAGCGCACAATCCGAACCAGGTCCTCAACCTGCAGAGGCCGGAAACGAATCACCTCATCGATGCGATTGAGAAACTCTGGTCGGAACTGGCTGGCCAGAGCCTCATCCACCAGCTGCTGAAGCTGGCTTTCATCGCTGGAGCCCGAACGTGCATGTTCAAGAATGGCAGGACTGGCGAGGTTGCTGGTCATCACCACCACGGTGTGCCTGAAATCGACGGTGCGTCCCTGGGAGTCGGTCAGCCGTCCGTCATCGAGCACCTGCAGCAGCAGGTTGAACACATCCGGGTGGGCCTTCTCCACCTCATCCAGCAACAGCACCGCATAGGGCCGGCGCCGCACCGCCTCGGTGAGCTGCCCGCCTTCCTCGTACCCGACGTAACCGGGGGGAGCACCGATCAGACGTGCCACAGCGTTGCGCTCCATGAATTCGCTCATGTCGAGCCGCACCAGGGCCTCCTCCTCATCGAAGAGAGAGGAGGCCAGCGCCTTCGCCAGCTCGGTCTTGCCGACCCCTGTCGGACCGAGGAACAGGAACGAGCCCACCGGGCGACGGGGATCCTTCATGCCGGCCCGGGCACGCCGGATCGCCGCGGCCACAGCGGTGACCGCTTCTGCCTGGCCGATCACCCGTTCGCCAAGGTGATCTTCCAACGCCAGCAGCTTGCGGCGCTCCCCCGCTAGCAAACGCTGAACGGGGATACCGGTCCAGCGGGCGACAAGATCGGCGATATCCCCCGCTTCAACCTGTTCACGTAGGAGCGCTTCCCCTGCGGCCTGGGCCTGGGCCTGATCGGCCTCCAGTTCTTCCCGGCGCTGCTGGAGGGTATGTAGCTGATCATATTGCAACCGAGCCGCCTCCTCCAGATCGCCAAGCCGCTCAGCCTCAGCGATGGCATGACGGAGGTCTTCATCCTGCTGCAGCAACTGGCCGAGTTCATCGAGCTGGGCCCGTTCCTCCTGCCAACGCCGCCGCAGATCATCGAGGCGGCTGGACACCTCCAGTCTGTTGCGCTGCAGCTGAATCCGTTCCGACTCCGGGGACTGCTCCGCGGCCAGCAAGGCCAGTTCAACCCGACGCAGATCGGCCTCCGCTTCCTCCACCACCTGAGGTTTGGAGGTCACCTCCATCTTCAACTGGGCCGCAGCTTCGTCGATCAGATCAATGGCCTTGTCTGGCAAGCAACGATCGCTGATGTAGCGATCCGCCAGACGATTCGCCGTTTGCAACGCCTCATCGGTAATCGAGACGCCATGGTGCAATTCGTATCGCTCCTTCAAACCACGAAGAATCTCAAGGCTGAGATCCAGATCCGGTTCCCGGATCAGCACCTGTTGAAAGCGACGGTTGAGCGCCGGATCCTTCTCAACGGTGAGGCGATAGTCCTCCGGCGTGGTCGCACCAATGCAGCGGAGATCGCCTCGAGCCAAAGCTGGCTTCAGCAGGCTGCCCGCATCGGTACTGCTCCTGTCACTGCCCACCACGGTGTGCAGCTCATCGATGAACAGAACAACACCTGAATCGGAACCGCTGACCTCCTCCAGCACGGAGCGGAGGCGTTCTTCGAACTGACCTCGAAACTTCGCTCCGGCAATCAAGGCACCGATGTCCAAGGCGATCAGCCTGAGGCCATGCAACGACTCGGGAACTTCACCAGCCACGATCCGCTGGGCCAGCAGTTCGGCGATGGCGGTTTTACCCACACCGGGTGCACCGATCAACACCGGGTTGTTCTTGCTGCGACGGGAGAGCACCTTGATCAGGTTGCGGATCTCGCTGTCGCGGCCGATCACCGGATCCAGGGCACCGGCTTCAGCCGCTTCGGTGAGATCCCGGCCATAGGTGTCGAGCGCCGTCGGCGCCTGATCAGGGGCCTCCAGCTGCGGAGCCGGCTCAATCGTGCCGAGCGGCTCAACGGGTTCTGGCTTCGAGCGGGATGGTGATGAGGGTGATGGTGATGGGAGAGAAGTTGATGGAGGCGGTAGTGATGGAGGAGATGGCGTGGGGTAGGGCGTTGCCCTTGGTTCAGGAGCCGACGACGAACGGGGCGTCGGCCGCTGCAGCTCAGCCTCCAACCGATCCGCCGGAAGACCGAAGGTTTCAAAAAGATCAGCACCGACCCGCTGATCGCGGCCGAGGGCAATCAGGAGATGGGGAAGATCAATCAGGCGCGAACCCCAGCGCTGCTGAGCGCGTTCCGCCGACTCCAGCAATTCCTCGAGATCCTCACCGATGAAGAGCTCATCGCCCCGCCCCATCGGTTGATCGGCCAGCACATCCTCCAAGCGATCCAGAAGGGCATCGGCCGGCAGTGAAAGAGCACCAATCCAGCGGCGGTAGGCAGGCTCACTGAACAGCACCTGAATCAGGTGCTCTACATCCAGCTGGCCATGCCGCCAGCGACGCGCCACATCCTGGCTGGCCAGAAGCAAATCCCAGGCCTCATCACTGAAACGATCCGGTTCATGGGTGAGGCTGCCCCTTGGTGGAACCGAACCGCGCGTCGAAGACGACATCGGGATCAGACCTTCGCGCGGGAGGACATCTGAATCAGCTCAACTTTGTAACCATCAGGATCCTCCACAAAGGCGATCACCGTTGCACCGTGCTTCATCGGCCCCGGCTCCCGTACAACACGACCGCCCTTTTCCGTGATGACCGAACAGGTGGCATAGATGTCGTCCACGCCCAGGGCGATGTGTCCATAAGCATCGCCCAAGGTGTAGGCCTCGGTGTCCCAGTTGTGGGTGAGTTCGAGGACGGCTTGATCCTGCTCAGAGCCATATCCGACAAAGGCCAGGGTGAAACGTCCGCCGGGATAGTCCTTACGGCGCAGAAGCTGCATGCCCAGCATCTCCGTGTAGAAGGCCAGCGATCGCTCCAGATCTCCGACTCGGAGCATGGTGTGCAGCAGTCTCATCAGCGGGTCTCCAAGGCAGCTGAACCTGGGCTCATTCTGGCGACGTGCCGTTGGTCACAACACGAGAGCAAGGGGCGACCCATAAGATCCCCGGAATAGACAAACTGTCCCAACGTGATCGATTCCCTCGACCTCGTCATCGACACCATCGTGGCCCGTGAGGTGTTGGACTCCCGCGGCAACCCCACGGTGGAAGCCGAGGTGATGCTTGAGGGAGGCGCCATGGGACGGGCGATCGTGCCGAGCGGGGCCAGCACCGGTGCCCATGAAGCCCATGAACTGCGGGACGGAGGAGCTCGCTACATGGGCAAAGGGGTAAGCCAGGCCGTGACCCATATCGAAGAACGGATTGCTCCGGCACTGTGCGGTCTGTCGGCTCTCGACCAGGCAGCCGTCGATGCCGCGATGCTCGAACTGGACGGCAGCGACAACAAATCGAGCCTGGGGGCCAATGCCATCCTCGCGGTCAGCATGGCCACCGCCCGTGCCGCTGCCAACGGGCTCGGCATCCCTCTTTACCGCTATCTGGGGGGTCCGATGGCCAATCTGCTGCCGGTGCCGCTGATGAATGTGATCAATGGGGGCGCCCATGCCGCCAACAGCCTGGACTTCCAGGAATTCATGCTGGTGCCCCACGGCGCTCCAAGCTTCCGTGAGGCACTTCGCATGGGCACCGAAGTGTTCCACACCCTCAAAGGTCTGCTCAGCGCCAAAGGCATGAGCACCGCCGTCGGCGACGAAGGGGGATTCGCGCCCGATCTGGGCAATGTGGAAGCCGGCGAGATCCTGGTGGAAGCGATTCAAAAAGCTGGATACAAGCCTGGCGAGCAGATCTCCCTGGCCCTGGATGTGGCCAGCACGGAATTCTTCGAGAACGGCCGCTATGCCTTTGATGGCGGGAACTACGACAGCGCGGAGATGGTCACGCAGCTCGCGCAGCTGGTGGAGAAGTTCCCGATCGTCTCGATCGAGGACGGTCTAGCGGAGGACGACTGGGAAGGCTGGAAGCTGCTGACCGAGCGTCTGGGAGGAAAAGTCCAGCTCGTCGGCGACGACCTGTTCGTCACCAACACCAAGCGCCTGCAGCAGGGCATCGACAGCAGTACCGCCAACTCGATCCTGATCAAGGTGAACCAGATCGGTTCGCTCACCGAAACGCTCCAGGCCATCGATCTGGCGGGCCGCTCCGGCTACACGAGTGTGATCAGCCACCGCAGCGGCGAAACGGAAGACACCACCATTGCCGATCTCTCCGTGGCCACCCGGGCTGGTCAGATCAAGACAGGCTCCCTCAGCCGCAGCGAACGGGTGGCCAAATACAACCAGCTGCTGCGCATTGAAGATGAACTGGGCAGCCAGGCCGTCTACGCCGGAGCTGTTGGCCAGGGGCCCCGCGGCAAAGCCTGAACAGATCGAAAACTGCTCAGTTGCAGTTGCGCTCAACCTCAGCGACTGGATCCAGGCAACTGATCCAGCCGCTGAGCACGTTTCAATTTGAGTTGCATCTGCGTCCAGCCGATCCCGACGGGCACACCCGCCAGCAAGGGCGCGATCGACCACAGCGGTTGAGATCCCGCCCCGAGGATGGCAGCCGATAGCGCCAAGCATCCGAGCAGAACGGATTGACCAATGGACTGCTGAGCCAGGGTCATCCGACGGAACTGACGATCGGATTCACCAAGACGCACCTGCAGCTGCAGATCACCCTGCTCAAGCCGCTCCAGGCTTTCATCCAGACGGCGAGGTAGAGCGGCGGCACGGGTGCCGATCGCACCCACTTGACGGCCAAGCTCATTGAACAAATCGTTCGTGCCAGATCCGCTCGAGGTCATCAGGGGTAAGAGGTAGGGCTTGGCAATCGCGACAAGGCTAAAGGCGGGATCCAGGGCCCGGCCGACTCCCTCAAACGTGGAGAGGGCCCGCATCACAAAAATCAGTTCCACCGGCAGCCGGAACGGTTGTCCATACACGAGGTCGTAGAGATCTCCTGAGAGCTTCTCGATCACGTTGGAGCTGAACGGTGGCGTCAGCGCTTCCAGCAACATCACCCGCACCAGCCGCCGCACAGGGCCCAGATCAATGCCCGTTGTGATCACTCCCGCCGCCTGCATCTCCTCAACGAGAGATGCGGCATCCCTGGCTGCAGCGGCACGCACCATGGAGCCGAGACGGCGTTTGAGGCCGTCACTCAGCAGCCCCATCATTCCAAAGTCGTAATAGATGAGGGCACCATCGCTGGCCACCGCGAGATTGCCTGGGTGAGGATCGGCATGAAAGAACCCGAACCGCACCAACTGTTGGAGGTAGCTGGATGCCCCGATCTCAGCGACCGCACTGGGATCGATGCCCGCCGCGACTAAAGCTTCGCGATCATTGATTTTGATCCCCGGGAGGTAGTCGAGACAGAGGACACGCCGGCTGCTCAGCTCCCAGATGACGCCAGGAACGCGAATGCGTCCGTCATCCAGGAACTGCTGACGGAACCGGGCGGCGTATTGCGCCTCCACACGGAAATCAAGCTCACGCAACAGCACCCGGCGGCACTCCCTCGCCATCGCCGGCCAGTCCCGGCCTCGCCCCCAGCTCGGATGACGCTGCAGCACAGCCGCCACCTGTTGCATCACCTCCAGATCCAACCGGAACAGCTGCTCCAAGCCAGGACGCTGGACTTTCAGCACCACCTGACGGCCACTGCGGAGGCTGGCCCGGTGCACCTGAGCCAAAGAAGCAGCACCCAAAGGTTCAGGGTCGAGGTCGACCACCTCGGCGCAGCGCTGACCCAACTCCTCTTCCAGCATTGCCTGAACGCGCTCAAAGCTGAACGCCGGGACGCTGTCCTGCAAGGAGGCCAATTCCGCGACCCACCCCGCCGGCAACACATCGGGGCGAGCAGACAGCAACTGACCGAGCTTGATGAATGCTGATCCGAGCCTGAGCAGCTCATCCGTAAGCCAGCGCGCCCTCACCGTTTGCCGATTCTGGCGTTGTTCAGATGTGGGACCACCGCGGTAGGTCCAGCTCTGAGCGTCCCACCAGAGGAAAGCGAGCAGCGTCAACACAGTCCGCCAGATTCTGATCACGCGACCGGCGCGACGCAGACGATCTGCTCGTAGGGCGGCCAGCATCAGGATCGACCCTCGAGCTCTCGACTCAGTTCCGCCACCTTGGCGCGCAGACGATCGATGACCTCCTGGGGATTTTCATCCGTGGCTGGCGCGCTCGATTGGTCCTCTTGGGTGCCAACAGTGAAAGAATCAGAGTCGCCGCGTTCGAGGCGATCCGCCTCAGCCATCACTTCCTCCTGAAACAGATCCCACTCCTGCCGGATCCGCTCAGGAGCATCTTGGGCGAAAACGGCCAACTCTGCGAAGGCATCCGCTAACCCGTGCCCCAGACGCGCCCCCAACCGATTGACGGTGGCGCGAATCATTGCTTCCGGGGAACCCATCAGCTTGATATGAACGACTGAAACTGTGGCAGATCCAGACGGCCTTCAGGGTTGGGCTGGAGGAGGAGCAACGGGCTCGAAGACAGCATCAACGGCGGGGGGAGCTGGGGCTGCAGGGAGGGCCAGCGCAGGTTGCGCGACTGGAGCCTCAATCGCAGCGGGTTGAACGACGGGTTCCGCCGGAAGCGGTGCTGGATCAGGCAGAAGCACGGGTTCGCCCGGCGCGGGTGGAACGTCAACTGGCGGGGCGGGCTGAGCAGCCGGCTGCGGTGGTGTGATTGGAGTGGTCCAATCCGGCTGGTCGGGGGGGAGCAAGGGTGTGGCCGTGGCCTGGAGAGCTTTCTCAGCACGTTCAGCCTCTTCGGCTTTTTTCTTTGCTGCTTCCTCAGCCTCCCGTTCCGGTTGTTTCTCCGCCTCGAATTTGATGAGGTCGACCTGGAAATCAGCAGACGTTCCCCCATCGCGGGCCCTCAGACCATCGAGGGACTGACCGGGAAAAAACACCGGTGCGAACGCCTCGGGAACAGGTTCCTCAGCATTGCTCTGCAATGTCACCACCCGCTGTGTGACGACGTAGCCCAATGCAAAACAACAACCAGCGACTAGGGGGCCGACCCAGAAGCGAGGGCGGCGCGGCTTAGGATCATCCTGGGAACGTGTGGTGTCGTCCAAAAGCCATCCCGTTGCGTTTCTGAAGTTTCGCAGGAAAGTTTCACCGGAGCGACGCCTGTGGGGAACTGATTCAGCTGGGCTCGATTGGGGTGAGCTCAATCTCAGGTCCCGTGGGCGGCACAAACATCATGACTTAGGCAACAACCGGCAAACAATGAGCTACTTGCAGAGAAATTAAGGGCGATCCATGAGACGTCATCTTTCTAAATTACAGCCACTATTTTTATATCTTTGACATCAATTTAGGACTCTTAGATTAAGCACAAGAGAGGCAGAAGTTCTTCCACATACCCTGAATAAGTCTGAAGCATGGAAGCAAGATATGAGACATCCGTTAACGCCGTAACACCATCAACTTTTGAGGATCAGCATCCCGGAAACCCAGCTGTCGATAAAAACCGGCACTGTTGGTCGTCATCAGATAAACACGCTCCACGCCAACAACCGCTGAGGAATGCAGCAATTCCTCCAACACGCGGCGGCCAAGCCCGTGGCCCTGAAGATCACCGGCCACGACAATGTCCCAAAGCACGGCCCGACTGAAACCATCGGACGTTGCTCGGCCAAAACCCACCAAACGCCTTCCACGCCACAAGCTCACAACAGCATCACTGCCGGAGAGCAAGCGTCGTAGCTGCGCGAAGCTACGGCCTCGTGCCCAGAACGCATGGCGATCAAAAAGCCGCTGAAGTTTCAGTAGTGCTCGGGTTGGACCTAACGAGGGGCCCAAACCAAACCAGCGCAATCCCGGGGCTCCTGGAGCGTGATGAACCAACCGGATCGGAGTCATGTTTTGATACGCCGAAATTCTTTAGCCCAAACACATGCATTGCTACGCATTGCTTGCCAAGCAATGAACAAACCAGCCTTTCATTGATGAAAAGAATCAACAGAGAATACAGACTACAAGAGCAATCACCCAACAAAGCGCACTCGCAAAAAATAGATAAATCGCGTCCATCACTGAGGTAACCAGGAAGGAGGTGACTCCCCGAAACGACACCTCTCCTTTATTGAAACAGCAATCCAGCTGGCTCTCGAGAGAAAACTCTCGAGCCTTATATCCCCCTAAAAGGAGAGAAGACAAGGCAACAATTCGAAATCCATGCTGTCCGACTTGAACACATCCAAAGCACCAACCATTGAACATCGACAATTCATTATTGACCGAAGCATCATCAAAAGCACTGATCATCGTCTAAAAACATCATGAGTTCATAGAACTCAATCACTCTCCAGATACACGAGATATCCAACAACTTACGCAATTATTCTTCAACAGCGTTGCAGTACTGTCAAAAAATGGCACTCTGTCAAAACGTAGGCAGATGAACCATGACCCACTCTTTAGCGCAACGATCTCTTGTGGAAACATTGGCCACAGGATTTCTCGCCTACTCAGCATCACGGGCCGGGAATGCAGACATCAATGCATTGGATCAATGTCTCTTGATTGGCCTTGTATTGGCCTCTCTGATCCACCTCTGTGGACGGGCCTCTGGCGCCCATCTGAATCCTCTTGTTTCGTTCATGCTGAATCGCCAACTCTTTGATTGGCGCAGCAGAATATTCTGGAAAGAAACCATCGCTTACAGCATTGCTCAAATCATTGGAGCCGTGATCGGTTTTCGTCTTGATCCAGCGGGAAACACAACCACCACCTTTCACACCATCTCATTTGTTCCGGAGCTGATTTTTAGTTTCGCCCTCTTTTCTCTGATTTTGATGTGGAGTCGCGAAGGTCGGCTTTGCCCATTCTCGCGTCCACTTTCCGGCGTAGTGATGGGAATGGCCATTGCCGCCATGGTGATGATGGGTGGATTAACGAACTGTGGGCTCTACAACCCAGCCGTTTCACTGGCCTTGATCAGCGAGGGCGCCAGTGGTGTACCTGGGCTGATTCTGGCGCAATGTCTCGCTATGGCAGCGGCTCTACTGATCTGCGCTCGTAATGAGAATCCCACCAGTATTTCCGCAGAGGAATCCAAAACCATGGAGGGAAATTGATTCCAATCAATCGTTCTCAACACTGAAACATCATATTTGGTCGTGCGATTCGTTTCTCACAAGGCCCCAGCCAACAAGCTCTTGCTAGAGGCAGTTGCAGATAATTTAGAAGAAGTCGAGGTCAATCGATAGGCCCACAAGCAAAGGCTGGATGAGCGCTAGGGACTCCACGCCACACATTCAATATGGATAATGCACATGTCTAGCAACTCTTTAAACCACACACAGTTGATTAACAGCCACTGTAATCCCTTCCAATCCCTCACAACGGTATATCCACAACGATTGCAGCCTCTACATCATCAACCAAGGCATTCTTAAACAAAACACTACCAAGCCCAACGGTTAATTTTACATTTCTGCCTTTTCCAGATATCTTAAGACTATAAGTCTCATCTCGTAGGACAATTTTATCATGATCCAATGGAGAAAAATCCTTCACAACATCTCTCCCGCCCGAAACAATAAATATATCGGCGCCAGATCCTCCAAATATTTTATCTCGGCCAGCACCCCCATTTAAGACATCATCGCCTGCAAGCCCCACCAATTTATCATTGCCGAGCATGCCAAGAATTTGATCATTGCCTGTTGTTCCAATCAATTTATCTTTTTTAGCTGTACCTAAGATCCCATTGAGAAGAGGCGCCTCTGGCAGGCCAACATCCGGTAGGCCTTCGCCTGGAAGATCATCTTCTGGAAGGCCTGGTTCTGGCAAACCAAATGACGTACGCAATGTCGAAGCCGCGTCTCTCATAACCTCAATTTGTTGCTCATTAGCCACAAGCAATGATTGGGGTCCATTCATAAAATCAAGTGTATCGGTATGGTTAGTGTCAAGAATATGACCAAGCTCATGGGCCGCCGTAAAAGTAAGCGACGGCGTTCCCTCCTTGACATAAATTTTCCGTTGTCGCAGCAAGGAATCATCATCATTTGGGTCGATAGTTGGCTTATTCGTCCATTGGCCCATCACGATCTTTTCGCTGGAACTTCCCTTACCAACACCCGCATTTCCCTGCCGAGTGTTGCCAGTGAATGTGAAAAAGTACAGATTTACAGCCTTTTCATCAGGCACCAACTTATTAGCAAAGCTTTGTTGGTCTAGATACAAGTTATCAACAATAATATTATATGCATTCCTGCGCTTGATTCGATCGGCATTTTTAGCAGGAAGATCATTAGCTGGCGGACGCTTGACAGTTCCCAGATAATCCAAGGTCTCCGATACTTCTGGTAATACATTACGCAGGTAAGAGGTCACAGCCTTCTGACCTTTAAGCTCAAAGTTGATGCCAAATTTATTAAAGAATAGGCGGTTTGTCTCTTCAATCACTCTCTTGGCGTCATCTTCTGTCATCCATGCATCAATGTCGCCCCTAGGAATGGGATCTTCACAATCCGGTCTGCACAAAACAGTTTTAGGGATAAGATCTTTTTCCAAAACGTAAACTTGCTGGCCAGTCAGTGATCCTGGCTTTTTATACATTGTGTCCAGATTACGTTTAAAAACAAGACGCTCAATTTCAGCCTGGCTTTCATCGACGTAAACCGCCACAAAGGCCTGCTCTTCTCCCTTGCTCAACTCGTCTAAACCTTTTAGCAAAAACTCATCATCAGTCAGGCTGGGGAAATCTTTGCGAAACAGGTACTTCCCTGAACTGTTGCCGGCCACAGCCGCAAAATCTACAAAATATCCTGGAGCACCTGAATGAGGCACAGGCATATCTCGGACGACAACCACCTTGAGAGGAATTGAAAGCATGGGCGTTGTGGCCATCGTCATTTCACATCAGTCGCTCATATCATTCTATTATCAAGCAAAAAACAACGAGAATTCTCAATAGAATCAACCGATCTTTCGATCGAAGAACCAATAGCATGATTTTAGCCAACCAAGAAAACACCCTGCTCGATCAGAAGAGGAAACCTTGAATCGTCGTCGATCATCATTAATCCCCTTATGTCGTGTAGTCGGCGTTAATGCGCACGTATTGATCTGAAAGATCGCAACCCCAGGCTTTCGCGGAAGCAGAACCATCTCCCACAACAAGACCAATCCTCACGCAGTCGTTCTTCAGATACGTGCCTTGCGCACAGGCTCTCAGTTCAGCGGAGGCTGCCTTGCGATCGAAATCCAGCGGCTGGCCAGCCTGCATCAACTGATGGCTGCCGAGCCACAACGCTACGTCCCCTAGATCGAAGGAAATGCCAGAACGACCCGCCGCCGCGACGATGCGTCCCCAATTCGGATCACGGCCATGAATCGCAGTTTTCACCAGAGAAGATCCACAAACGGTGCGGGCCATCTTTAACGCCTCCGCCTCATGCCTTGTTCCCCGTACAGAAACTTCAATCAAACAACTGGCTCCCTCACCATCGCGTGCGATCGCGCGGGCCAGATGCTGGGCCACCCGAGTCACGCCGTCTTCCAAGGCTGGCCAATGCTCTTGCTGAAGATCCGGGCCAGCTGCAAACGCCAGGAAACTGTCGTTGGTGCTGGTGTCACCGTCAACTGTGATGGCATTAAATGAACGGTCAACAGCCCTCGACACCATTTGCCTCCAGGCATCCAGCGGGACCCCAGCGTCACAGGTGAGATACCCAAGCATCGTCGCCATATCGGGATGAATCATTCCCGAACCCTTCGCCATACCGCCGATCCGCACAGGGCGTCCGGCAATGGTCCCCTCCAGGGCGATCTGCTTGCTCACCAGATCCGTGGTGAGAATCGCCTCCGCGGCGGCAGGCCCGCCCTCGCCGTCAAGGGCCTGAACCAAGGGATCAATCCCAGCCAGCAGAGCCTCCATCGGAATCGGCACACCGATCACACCCGTTGAACAGATCAAAACCTGAGCAGGATCCACGCCGAGACGCTCGGCTACCGAGTGGGTCGCCCTCAGACTGTCCTGAAGACCATGGGAGCCTGTGCAGGCATTGGCCTGACCGGAGTTCGTCAACACGGCTCGCATCTGGTCGCCGCGGGACTGCAAACGCTGCGCACAGAGATCCACACATGCAGCCCGCACGCAGGATGTGGTGAAGGTGCCAGCACACACAGCTCCCTCCGGAGCAACCAGAAGAGAGAGATCAGGCCGCCCGGATGCTTTCAGACCTGCGACAACGCCCGCGGCCTGAAATCCTTCCGGCGCGGTGACGCCACCGTTCAGCTCCGTCCAGGACACCGTCGCTGACTGCACCGCCCACACAGGAAACTAAGGAGCATCCTCCACCCGCACCATGCAGCGCCGTATCGGCCTTACCGGTGGCATAGCCAGTGGGAAAAGCAGCGTGGGGTCGCTCCTGGTGACACGGGGCTGGCCCGTGCTCGATGCAGACCAGTTCGCGCACGAGGCCCTGACGCCAGGATCAACAACCAGCGCCGCGGTACTGGCACATTTCGGGCAGAGCATTCAGGCCGCTGGTGAGCCTGCCTGTATCAATCGCGCTGCCCTAGGAAGGATCGTTTTCTCCGACAGCACTGAACGCCAGTGGCTTGAACAGCTCATCCATCCACTGGTGCGTCATCGATTTGATCAGGAACTGCACAGGCTGAATGCGGCTCCTTTGATCGTGTTGATGGTGCCGCTGCTCTTTGAGGCAAACCTCACAGCGATGTGCAGCGAAATCTGGCTTGTGGACTGTGAGGAAGACCAACAAATAGATCGCCTGATGCGAAGGAGCAACCTGACAGAACAGGAGGCAAAACAACGTCTCAAAGCACAGTGGCCCCTGGCTACAAAACGACAACTGGCAGATCAAATTATTGACAACCGAGGATCGAAAGATAACTTGGCCCGCCAAGTTGCATCCTTAGCAACGTTTGAGCAGTAGGCCAAATCAATCATTGATCAACAAAATCAATCGCCAACCGTTTCAGAGCCAATCGGGCTGGTCGCTAATCTCGCCGCAAAGCGCGTCAGGCATGACAACGCTCTACCGCGAAGAGCATGATTCGATGGGCACAGTGCGTGTACCCATCGACCGACTTTGGGGGGCCCAGACTCAGCGGTCTCTTGAGTTCTTCAGCATTGGCGATGACTTGATGCCAACGGAAATGATCCAGGCCTATGCCATTACAAAAAAGGCAGCTGCGATCACGAACCAGAAGTCTGGACGACTCAAGGAACAACAAAGCAATTTAATCATCCAGGTCTGCGATGAATTATTGGACGGCAAGCATCAAGACGAATTCCCACTGTATGTATGGATGACTGGGAGCGGCACACAATTCAATATGAACGTCAATGAGGTGATCTCCAATCGATGCTGCCAATTATCCGAAGAACCTCTTGGCAGCAAAACACCGGTTCATCCCAATGATCACGTCAACATGTCTCAGTCGACCAATGATAATTTTCCAACGGCAATGCACATCGCAACGGCACTTGGAACGGCGAACATGCTGCTTCCAAATGTTCGAGAACTTCGCGATTCCCTTCATCAAAAAGAGAAGCTTTGGCATGACATCGTCAAGATCGGTCGCACCCACCTGCAGGACGCCACTCCACTGACTCTTGGCCAGGAGCTCTCTGGCTATGTAGGCATGCTGGATGACAACATCAACCGGATCGAAGCCGCTCTGAAAGGGGTGTTCCGGCTCTGTATGGGCGGCACTGCAGTCGGCACTGGGATCAACACCAATCCTTCCTTTGCCAAAGATGTGGCACAGCAAATCGCTGAGCTGACATCCCTTCCCTTCTCGTCAGCAACCAACAAATTCACGCTGCAAGGAGCACATGATGACCTGGCCTGGCTGAGTGCATCGTTGAAGACACTGGCGGGATCGTTAGTGAAGATCGCCAACGACATCCGCTTGCTGTCCTGCGGACCACGCGCCGGCCTGAATGAATTGAAATTACCGGCCAATGAGCCTGGCTCATCGATCATGCCTGGGAAAGTGAATCCCACGCAGTGCGAAGCCCTCACCATGCTCGCAACTCAGGTAATCGCCAATGATCATGCGGTTTCGATGGGCTGCGCAGCCGGCCATCTCGAAATGAATGCTTATAAGCCTTTAATCATTTTCAACATCATGAAATCACTCCGGATGCTGAGTGATGGTTGTCGTAATTTCAGACGTTTTCTTGTTGAAGGATTGGAAGCCAATAAGCCACAAATTCAAACCTACCTCGAACGTTCGTTGATGCTCGTCACCGCATTAAGCCCGGTCATTGGATACGACAAAGCCTCTGAAGTTGCCCACCATGCACTCGAGCACGATCTAACCCTGAAACAAGCAGCTCTGAAGCTGAACTACGTCAGCAGCGAGGAGTTTGATCGGATCGTCGATCCACGCAAAATGATTCATCCTGAAGGGAGCGATGCATGAGCGACTGGAACGATGCCTCCTCTCCAACGCACGTCGTGGTCAACCTGGATCTGCACTGTGTTGCTGATCGGCAGCACGGCAGCCGCCCATGCTGCAGCTGACAAAGCCACCGTTCAGGAGATCCTGGATGGTGATCAGTTGTTCATTGACAGCAAAAAGGCCAAGGTGACGCAAACGGCCAGCACCCCTCAGGTGATCAGCACAGGGGACAGCCGGGGGCAGTTGCAATTCAGCAGCAATGCGATCGGACGTATCAACCGTCAATCACTGCTCAAACTCGGTAGTAGTTGTTTCCTGCTGAACAAGGGGCAGATCCTGATCTCCGGTCGCCAGGACGGATGCACGCGTTCGAACCGAATGAGCGTTCGAGGAACGAACTACATCCTTGAAGTTGATGGGGACGGCAATGCAGACATTGCGGTTCTGGAGGGGTCTGTCGTGGTGGAAAGCAACGATTCAGAGCAGGCTCCCGTCACGGTGGAGGCTGGTCAACGGCTGAAACTCAGCCCCACGGGGGTTGTGCTGACGGTTCTCAAGTTGGTGGCCGGGGATTACCAATCCATCCTTGGCGGACCGTTGTTCAGCGGATACACCCAAGCTGTGCCTGGGTTTGCACAGTTGGAGAGTTATTTGAAGCTGAATCTTCCAGGGGTCAATCTTCCGATCACCCCATCGGTTCCGATTCCAACGACCCCTTCGGTACCTCCCGTATCGATCCCACGCTTCTTCTGATTTCTCTCAACCGCTGATGCCCCATGGCCCTGCCCAAGGGAAAACGGTTGTTGCCGCTGGGTGGCTGCCTCAGCCTTGCGGTGATCTGCGGCTGGATGAGCGGCTGGCCACCGCCGCTATGGCGGAGCTGGTCGAAACAGATCGCTGATCAGGTGATCCTCTGGGCTGGTCCAACGAAACCACCGAACAATCTGATCGTTGTTGTGATCGACGACGCCTCACTGCAGCAAGCAGGCTGGTTTCCAGACAAGCCGAGCGCTGACTCCTGGAGTGACGGCTTGGATCGTTGGCCGTGGCCGCGAGCCGCCTATGGCGTGATCAGCGATCGGCTACTGGAGGCAGGAGCACGAGCCGTGGCCATCAATGTGCTTTTTGCGGGCAGCAGTGCACGCGGACCAATAGACGATAAACATTTCGCCTTATACCTCAAAAAACACCAACCTCAGGTGGTGCTGGCAGCAGAAATGCTTGAGCCCGAAGACCGACAAGGGGCCGGTGGGTTGATGCTGGAAACCCCCGAACCATCGCTTCTTGAGGCCGTTGGCGGCTTGGCCAACCTCGGCCTCACCAACATGCTCGATGCTGAAGATGGGGCGATCGGCCCGCACCCCGAGGCCTATGTGGAGCTGTTGCTCAAACCCCACGGATTTCAACAGCTGAAATCCCTGCCCACCGCATTGCTCAAGGTGGCTGGCATCGCAACACCCAGCCGGGATGCCCAGCGGTTTCTGCGCCTGTATGGACCGGAGGGGACCATCCAACGCCTCTCGGCATGGGAGATTCTGGATCCGGAACGCTGGAAGGATCATCCCTTCAAAGCACAGGTCGCCGGCAGCGTGATCCTGGTCGGCGCAACGTTGGAAGAAACGAGCAGTAGCCGTCCAACGGCATTTGGCAACCTCTCGGGAGTGGAACTCCTTGCAACTGCGACAGCCAACAGCCTGGATGGCTCAGGCCTGGAACGCTGGCCCTTGGATCCCTTGCAACGCGCCCTGATTGGCAGTTTGTCCCTGCTTCTTGTGGCCGGAATCGCCGTACAACGCCAAAGCCTGTTGTGGCGACTTCTCTGTTGCAGCATCGGATTCATTCTCTTGTTGAGCCTTGGCATATCGGCGTTATTGATGCGTCATCGAGCCCTGCCTCTCCTTCCTCCCGGAGCAGGGCTCGTTGCACTTTCCAGCCTGTTCGGCCTGAACGGCTACATCAAGGAGGAACGGGAGCGGCGTCGACTGAGACGCACCTTCGAGCGCTACGTCTCCCCAGTCGTCGTCGAGGAGATCCTCGAAGACAGAGCCAACGTTGAAGACCTGCTGAGTGGACAGACCCGTCCCGTTACGGTTCTGTTCAGTGATCTGCAAGGCTTCACCGCACTGACTCGCCAACGCTCACTGGAGGGACGCAGTGATGAATTGGTGCTGCAACTGAACAGCTACCTAGGTCGCATGGTGGAGGTGATCGATGCCCACGGAGGAACAGTGGATAAATTCATTGGCGACTGCGTGATGGCGGTCTTCGGGTCACCAAGAAGTCGTGGGTTGAAGCAGGAAGCCGAACAGGCGGTGCGCTGTGCGATCGCCATGGTGCAGGCGATGAACGACTTGAACAGCGCGTGGACAGCGGAGAAGATTGCACCGCTGAGCTGTGGCATCGGAATCGCCAGCGGGGAAGCCGTGGTAGGAGAAATCGGAAGCCCTCAGCGCAAGGAATTCACGGTGATCGGCGACACCGTGAACCTTGCCAGTCGGCTGGAAGCACTGACACGGCAACTCCATACGCCAATCCTGATGGATATACACACTGCAGAAGCAACGAAGCAGAACATTCCTTCCTCACTGATTGGAGAACACGTTGTCAAAGGCATCGAGCAACCTGTAGCCGTCTACAAGCCTTCACCATCAGATAGCTCAAGGGCTTAAATCAAGCCGGCACGCCGATCAATACAGACTCAATCAACAAAATACAGGCCAAAAGAGATTGAAATACAACATTCTTATCCTCTTACGCGCCACTTGCACAAGCAGAACTGGAAAGCCAATCACCAACGACAGCAGCACTTCGCAACAATTTCAGAAGGGAAGTGAATCAGCCGGAGGCACAACAAGGATGTGACCCTAGCAACTCAAAATCAATTACGATCCCTCCAAAGCCCGACGAAAATAAATCATGCGAGAGACGAATCCAAACATGACTAATCCCAAAATGGAATCGCCTCAGCGCTGTCCTTGCAATAACTCCCTGTAGGCTTTACGGCCAAGCTTCATCTTGAGTTTGTACATTTGCCGATCGTCTGGCAAATCAGCACGATACTGAAGCAGTTCAGGCGAATCGTGATGGTCCTCAACTGTGGAGTACTTCATTCTGATCTTTGAGACATCTACATCAATAAGGCATTCCCCGGACTTCAAACCTGAGCACGGAGTGAGAAGGCAATGAAAAAGCGACAACCATCAAGCCATGGCTCTTACCACGTTGGGCATCACTCGGAAGAATCGTTTGGATTTTGAGAGCGGGTCAGATTCATGAACCTGCTCCCGAGAGACACAACCGTGCTTGATTGGTTCCCGGAAGTGACCAGCTGCAACAGTTGAACCACGGACACGTCAAGCCCGAAGCAAGGCCAGCCTTGATGAGCATGTAACCACATCTACCTAAAATCAAAACCGGAGTATCAGAGCAAGTATTGACTTGAAATGACTTCTATTTCACGATTTTACACTAATCAACAGCCTCAATATTCTTTCGTTGGCATACACAATTCAAAATCAATCTGGAGAAGCCAGGGGACGACTGCCGAAAGTACAAAGCCTTTGGCGACTTCTATTGATTAAGATTGGCATTGTTTAATGAGCCATGGTTCTACATCTGCATCATCCAAATACGAAATGAGAATCTGAACGAAAATGTCACTCGATTGAGATCAATTTCAATCGAGGCATGTTGAGCTCTTAAAGCGCTGTCACAGCGGAGACCAAAAAACCATACTTTTGATGCTAACTAAGGTAAGTTTATTTTGAATTCATGGAAACCACCGTCTGGATCTTCAGTATCAACGTTCCCTTTGAAGAATGGGCAGCCATTTATGACAGCGAAGATGTACAAAAAATGCATGCAGCGGTTGGCCTCACATCACTCTTCCGCGGGGTAAGCAAAGAGGATCCAAACAAGGTTTGTGCAGTTCACCAAGCCCCGGCAGGAGTCGCTCAAAAAATTTTTGAGGACAACAAGGAGATGATACGCGGTGCAGGACACATCATTGAAAGCACAGTGATCAGCGCCTACTCCGACAGCTGACTCATTACAATGCACTGCACGGAGCAACGATCACGACGAAAACATAGGGTCGTTGCTGCTTAGGTAAAAAGCACCCTCCTTCTACAAGGATATTCGTAAGTACATTATGAAGCTGCAATCGACCTCTAGAAAGCTATTTCTATACACAAGGCATAATGTGTAGCACCTAAAAAAATTCAAATACAAAAAATCAGTACAAATTTGACACTGTACTACAACAAGATGTCGACACAGCTAAAGCATATATGAGCAGCATGAGGATTGTAAGTTCACAAACTCAGATTCGGGCCTTTATTCCCACGAACAACCCATCATGGCGAAAGAAACTGAGCCATAAGTTGAGCTCATTAAAAGATGAATGGTGGCACAGCCCCAGCTTCTGCAGCATGTATAAGTGCCCAAAAAAGAATGAATCCGTCAAAGAGGCGGAGAAATACATCATCGATCCTCAGGGTGGTATCGGTTCAATCCAAGCCTTGATCGATCATTAGGCTCATATCGTTGATTCTGCTGTCAATCAAGTGAATCTCGCAAAATTCAATCGCTCAAGTATTATCAAACAATGAATCCAGGACAACTGATGCAGAGGACAATCGCATTGGCTTTGTGTGCACTGAGCTGCGGTTTAGCAACTGCTAAGCACCCCACGTTCGCAGGAACCACTGAACAAGCAGCAACATCCTCCTGTCCTAAACCTGCAATCACAACATCTTCCAACGGCATCACTCCTGTATCGACATCCAATTACGCCAAAGCTGAAACAATGGGCATACTAAAAGATTACATCAATAAAATTGCAGCACATTCTTGCAATGATGGTGTTGGGGTTTTTATGCATAAGAAAGACGCGATGGATCCGGATGACCGCACCATACTGCGCGCAAATTTCGATACGCTTTATTCTTTTGCAGTTGTAGACTTATCCACGCCAGCGACTGTTGTCTTACCTGAAGCTGGTAGGTATCAAATTTTAGAAGTCGTTAGTGACGAACATTGGATTCCTTTGGTGACCAACAAACCTGGCAGCTATCAATTATCGAAAGAGAATGTGGGAAGTCGCTATGCTTTTCTAATAATTCGAACACAGGTGAATATGCAAGACAGTGAAGACATGAAGGCAGCAGGTGCTGCGCAAGAAATGGTGCAGTTAAAACAAAAAGCAAAAGGCCAATTTGTCGATGATCAACAATTTGACAAAAATGAAATCCTTACATTACGCGCCGAATACAACAAAAGGCGAGAACCCGAGGGAATTACATCTGAAATGATTTTTGGAAAGAAAGGTGAGATCAGCAGTGACATGAGAAACTTTGGTGTTGCAATTGGATGGGGCGGTTTACCAAAACAAGGCGCTGTCTATCCCATGCCAAAAACAGTTAGTTCAACAGATGCTCAAACTCTCACACTTGACAATGTGCCAATGGAAGCTGGTTCATTCTGGTCGGTGACTGTATACGACAACAAGGGATTTGCAGTAGGAGAACACTACAATGTCAATAGTGCTTTTGCCACAAAGAATGAAGACGGCAAATATATCATTAACCTAGGCGGGCCTGATGCACAAGACAATTTCCTGAATATATATCCAGGATGGAATGCGACGATTCGCATTTACTCCCCAACAGAAGATTATTTTAATGGCAACTGGCCCATCCCTCAGTTTCGGCCTAAAAATTAATTACAAAAGTGATTGAATCAAGGCTAAAATTCGAGAACGAAGTGGCCAACAATAACTAAACTAATTTTCATAATAATCTCTCCAAATATGCGATGGAATGGAGCATCTAATCGTTGATCATCCCAAAATTTCTGATCTTAGTCAGACTTTTCTGAAGCCCTTTGCGGGGAACAAATATCGAGGGGCAAACCGCTCAGTATCATCAGAATGAAAGGAGTAAATACAATTTCAACAGCAATCAGGCCAATAGGTTGGTCGCCCCTTTGATCAAGGAGATACAACAAAGTAGAGCAAACAAGCACGTATAAGCCGATCGAAACCAATGAAAAAAAATTTTTCTTCAAAGTAAAGTAGTAATATAGATTAAATTTAAATCCAACATTCGAGAAGTCTGATTTTATGATGCACACAAGGGTATCGCAAGATCGAGACGAATGTTCTTGTCACTCATGCATTCAAGTTAGACACCGCTCCCCTTCTTCATCCTCGCAGATACCAACATAGCTGAGCAGAAAATGATTAAAATAAAAAGGATACAGATCTCTATGATTGGAAACCAATTCCCAAGCGAAGTGCAAGCTCGCTTGAACTTTTAAAAATTCAACACAATATATTTAGCGAAGAGATTTTATTGCAGTAGCTAGGAAAATAAAAAACACTTAAGAAAACTATGCTTGGCATAATAAATCAATCAGCTCGACCTACCCTTCATGACTCATATGCAGATAGTCAACCCTTCTGTAAAACAATCTGAACAAGACACCATCCGTGCACAACCTCCACAAAACAGAACAGATTGTCAATTTAACTAGGCATCTTAAACTTAAATCATACACTTTTAAAGTGTTAAATTTAAACCGCAGGTTGATTGACTAAGCCGAACATCGCCAATCGAACGAAGCTTCTCCCATTAGACAATTCACCGCTATCGCCTCCGCCATCTCAATGATCGGCTCGCATCTAGGCGCATTGGCTGAACCCAGTGAAAGCGACGAGCAGGCCTATCGCTACGGCGTTCATCTCGGATGGGCAGGAGCAAGGTGCAACGCATTTGAACAAGATAAATTACCACGATCTTGGTTAATGACAACGTTCACGAGAATTGGAACGGACAGGCAACGCAACGACACTCTCAAGACTGCCATTGATGAAACCATCGAGAACCATCAAGATTTTTCAAAGTGTGCGAAGGCCTTGAGAGAATGGAAGAATGGATTAAATTAGTGCCTCAAATATACACAATTAAACAAGATCTTCTATGCATCAGACCTAAAGGGCATACCGAAACACTGAAACTCTACGAACAAGATCTCTGGTGGGCGTGGGACATAACTCTTGAGCGAACAGCTTCCCAAAAGATGGTGCACTACGTCCAAGTCGGGCTGAGACGATCATCCGCAATGACGCGGCAGCTATTTAATCCACTTGGACATCGAAATATCAAAGCAGAGAAAAACTCATGTTGAACACTAGGCTGAGAAATATGACGCTGAATCCAACAGATTCAGTTCACAAAAAACACATTTGACTTATTTAACCGTTCCGCCCGGCATGGGCCCGAAACCATTTGGTAATCACCCATTTGTGACCAGCCTCAACCGGAAGCGCCTCATGCAATGTAAAGGGGTTCGGAGTTCCATCCGCCTGAAGATTATTCCAGGCCAGTCCTAAACCGGGAACCGGAGTGAAACAACGACCCAGTCGTTTGAAACATGTTTCCCCCCCTTGATCAACAACATTCAAATAAATCATCACTGTCCAGGTTCGTTGACCTCCACTATCTGTATGTTCCTTAAATTCTTTCGTGCCTGGTGCGAACCAATCGGTGTGCTCCTTGAAATATTCACCTGGGTCATACCTCTGGCCCTGGATCGGCTCCGACAGTCGGGGGTCGACACCGAGCAACTCAGCAAAACGCAGATCAAGCTGGGCAGAAAGATCGGCGTGCGTCTGCCGCAAATGACAAGTTCGACTCGTGCGGTAATCCTTGCTGCCCCGGGTCACCGTGGAGGGTTGCAGAGCTCCATTGATCGCTTCGATGACATCTCGACATTCCTGTGGTGATAAAAGGTTGGGGATTTCATACACCTGCGCCAAAGGTGTATCCAAACGCCAGGCCCGAGGCTGATGTACCGCTTGGGTCAACGGAGCTTCAAACCACTGCAGCCAGGGCACGGAAGCCAACTGGACCGGATGACTTCCGTCAGGCGCGGAGACTGGCTGGGGTGACGCCAGCACCAACTCAATGGCAGCGCGTTCATATCCCTGGGCCATCGCACGTTCGATTAACCCTTCACGATCACAACCCCGATCGCGATTGAGAATCAGCCAATCGCGCCAACTATCAGGAATAGATTCAATCAAGTTGAGCTCCTGATCACTCAAGCGAACCTCCTGAACTGTGGCATGGGCTTTTGAAAGTTACTGGTATAGAAAAGGGTAGCAATTTTCCCTTCAAACCATAATCCATTGCAATATTATCGCTAGCAAGCCTAGAGCACTAAAACGAAACACTTTTAATACTACTGCTACAAGATAAAAATTCTACATGAATCAACTATCATTTATTCTTGCTCGCGACGAAATAAGATAATTTAGGATTACATCGAACATACCAACACAAG
>QCSN01000015.1 GCA_003211515.1 Synechococcus sp. AG-670-F04 | reverse complement strand
ATAAGAAAACTTGTAAATATGTCAGAGATATGAAAGACCTTGGTGCTGCTAAAGCAAAGAAATCATTACTAGCTCACCAGATTACTGACAAGGCCGAAAAAGTTATGAATGACGACTACTTCTATATTCCAATGAAGTTTGATGTGAGAGGTAGGATTTACAGTCGTGTTCCATTTATCTCCTTTCAATCTACAGACGCTGGCCGTTATTTAATTAGGTTTGCTGAGAAGACACCTATTGATGATAGGACAGAGTTCTGGATGAAAATAGGCATTGCTAACGCTGCAGGTAATGACAAAAAGGCTTGGGATGAGAGAGTGGCTTGGTTTGATAACCATCGAGAACAGATACTAAACATTGGTTGTATGTGTGACGGTGGGGATTTCTTCCGTGCTGTTAGGTTTCTGCAGCAAGATGGTATTGATGACCCCTTCTGTCTTGCTGCATTAGCTAATGAATACGTCAAAGTATTTGTTGACAGGTCACAGGATTACACACAGACCTATGTTTGTGTCGATGCATCTTGCTCTGGCACCTCTATTTTCAATGCCTGGAGACAGAACACACACGGTGCATTGATGACCAATCTGATTGATACAGACGCACCTGCAGATATTTATATGGAGGTGTGGAGAGAGATTAGACGGATAGCACCTGTTGGCACTTTTAGAACTAGACATCTCAACAGGTTGGAACAATCAAAGCTTCTACGGAAGATGATGAAGACAACCTATGTCCCTGCTTCTTATGCTTCACCTGAACAAGAGCAGAAACGTAACCTGAAAGCATTCAATAGAGACAAGCTAAAGCCTGCTAATCTTGACTTCACAGATGAAGAAATGGACAAGCTATGTGAGCTATGGGTCACTGCTCTTGATAGTGTGTCATCTATTGCGTCTGTTGTTGGTTGGTTCAGAAAACGAACTAGTGAAATCTTTGCTTCTGGTAAGAAGGAAGTCAAATATACAAGCTGCAATGGCTCGGTGATGACTTTGAAATATCCAAAGACAAAGATGAAACGAGTAAGAACTATTCACTATGGTTCTGCTATTTATCGTAGGGAGGAAATGTCTGTTGACTTACCTGAACCAAACACTCGCAAACTGCTGAATGCAATCACAGCAAACATCACACACCTAACTGATGCGGCTGCATTGTGTGAAGCGTTGTGGGATGTAGAACACCCGTTTGTAGGTATCCACGACGCCTGTGGAGTTGCCCCTGGTAAGACAATGGACTATCAGGTGCAACGTCTCAAACAAGGGCTCATAGACGCTTGTAGGCATTCTGTATGGGATACATTCAGGCTTGATAATGACCTACCAATTGAGCCACAGACAGCACCACCTATTATTGGTGACCTTGATTTAGACCTGATAATGGGGTCAAATTACATCTTTTCCTAAAAGTTTCGCCCTTTTTTAGAAAAAACGCCCTTGTAATCCATTGCGCTGCAAGGGCTTAGGGGTGTCCGTTAATAGGATAAGAAAAGA
The DNA here is from genome assembly GCA_003211515.1 of Synechococcus sp. AG-670-F04. Classification (GTDB taxonomy): domain Bacteria; phylum Cyanobacteriota; class Cyanobacteriia; order PCC-6307; family Cyanobiaceae; genus Parasynechococcus. Next base: position 40,984 of record QCSN01000015.1, on the reverse strand, counting down.
AGACCCAAAACCTTCTTAAAAAGACAACAATCTAGTGGTGATACGACGAGTTATTTACGGAGTAAATGACGAGGAGTTCCAACTAGGTATACAGGCGCAAAATGGCTGTAATCCGGTTCATACTGATTGACTGGTTGCGAAGCAACATTTCAATCCTGATGAACACTATTACTACTATAGTGCGTCTGTTATTAGAATAATTAAACCTTTCCTAACCTTGTCTTATGCAATAATACATAGGTATTAGGAATACAAATGCTCAAACTATTCTTTCATTTCATTTAATGTCAACTTCTACTTTTGTGCATCAAGTTAAAGCCACCCGACAAGAGCAGACACAGACCAAGAAATATACTGCTGACTACATCTTTGTTGTCCAGCTATTTGATGGTCGCTATGTGATTGGCCAAGCCAACAACCCTAGTAAGCGTATTTGTAGCATCAACTCTGGTTACAACAGTGCAGTGCCAAAACCATTGCAGGTTAACCGCATCATTGGTATCAAAGAGCAAAACAACAGCCGCACTTTGATTGATGTTGTTACAAAATATGCAGAGCATTATGGGGACGACGCAGTAATCTGCGTTTGAACCAACAAATAAAAACTGACTGATACTGAACTATGATGACAACCTATCAAAATGAACCTCACCAATATCAAGAAGAAACTTTACTAAAACCCTTTGAAACACAGGTAAGGTTTGAAGCTAAAATATTAGATGCAGATTTTCTCATCACTCCAAATAGATTTGACGAGTATGTCTGCATTTTAATGCCATTGACAATGAACGATAACCAGACATTCTTTGAAACTGGTGAAAGTTCGTTAATGATGGTAGAGATGAGAAAAGGTCAATACTCTCGTAAGATAGCTACGGCTCAATATGAGAGTAAGAATGGCTTTATTATCTCTAACCAATTGTTTAAGCCTGAACTCAACATCAAAGATGAAAACCCTCATTACTTGCCTAATCGTGATGTAAGCATCACAGGTCATTTCCGTGACCTTCAGAACGGTAATGTAGTGTTTAACATTGATTATGCTGACGTCTACGAGCAAGAAACTAGAACTAGCTTTGAGATTGATGAGGCAGAAAATCCAGATAGTCATTCTGGTATCGATTGGTGAGTTACCGACCATTTGAGAAAGTCGTTAAACTTAACTCACTTTTAGCTATTTTTTCTTTTTTAGCTTTCTTTGCAATAGTGCCTCTTGATTAATTACTGGTGGGACAGTATTAATGTGCTTGAGACTTTGAATTTTGTGGTGTAGTAGGCAAGTTTCGATCGTGCTTGATGGGTCTTGTCTACTTTTCCCACTATTTTTTTTACATTCGGATGAATGCTAATGCTATTTCTGAATGAACCTGATTTTAAAAACTAACAACACTGAATGAACTATGAGCAGAGCAATGACTTTTACTCCAGCAGTAAATTCTGATGGAAGCTACGACGCAGAAGGCGGAACCTGGTCTACAGGTAGAGATGGAGGCAGATGTGATGCTGTCTATGAAGAGAACGAGATTACTGGTGAACGCCAATACCTTGTGACTGAACAAGAGCAACGGTCTGACCTTGATTATCAACGAGACACTGATGAGGAATACATCTCCAACATCATTGAACTCTATCCCAACATTCAACAGATGCTTGCATTTGGGAAGGAATACTACCCACCTGAATTTGTCATTGACTTTAACAATGCAATGAACGGTGAGGATGACGGTGAGCGTTGGCAGTTTTTAGAGTTGCTTGACCAAGATTTCAGAGATGCTCATCCAGAAGTTGCGTCTGTTCAAGAAGAAACAACAGTCGCTGAGGATGTTACACAAGCTGAGATTGACGAAGTTTTGGACCCGATGCTGCAAGAAGAACCAGCAGGCTTAGAGATGGCCTACCAATGGCTACAAGCTGCTGAAGATAGCCAGGAGAGTAACCCTGTCTATTCTGCTGTCTGTGCTGCTACTGCCTCATTTCACAACAGTGAGATGTCTGCTGAAGAAGCTATTTCGTCTGTGCTGGAAAACTACCCACTGGATGAGGTCATTAAAATCTACAGGCAACTGTCTTCATAATGACTGACAACCTGAAAGAGTTTGCTAGTAAAGTTACAGACTTTCTGAAACAACAAAAGCAACTCAAAGCTAAATACAAACCAAAACAAAACTGATTAAACAATGAAATTAAATCATACAGGTGAACAAACGCCTTCACTTGACCTCTCTGACCCAGCTACGGTAAAAGAGCTTTTGGATGCAGATGTTTTAAAAGCATCTACGGATGTAGAAACACAAGCTGCTGAAAAAGCTATTAAAGAAACGAAACCCGCCAAAGTTACCTTGACGCTATCACCTGCTGAACACTCACAGTTGACACGTATGGCAAGTGTCAAAGGTCAAACTGTCAAAGAGTTTCTGATGTCAAAAATTAATGAGATGTTCATTGATAGTAATATTGGTCAACCACTTATCTCTGCACCCTCAAATCTTTCTGGTGTTAAGACAACAGCTAGGAAAATTACAGGTCCTACGGGACTTGCAAGGAGGTCTAGCTAATGCCTATTCATCCTATCGATGGCAAGCCCCTCATCCGAGTTGAGACCCGTGTAGGAGACGACTGGGTTGACCTTGAGGCTACTGACTATCGAGAGAAGCAGTATTCAAAAAATCAACAGAGAGAGCCAAGACGAAAATTCGTGCTCGAGCCTCTGCCTGGCACTGAAGCACCACAGACGCAAACTGCTGAGCCTGAACCGGCGCCTGTTGAAGTATCTGACGATATGGAAAAGGCGATGAATGAAGACCTTCGCAAACGTGGTCTGGCTAACAGGCCTAAAACCGTTAAACCTCCCAAACCAAAGAACACACCAAAACTGTAACTGAACAATGAGTAATTCTGAATTTATTAACCATCCACTACCTATCCTTGTCTCTGCACGTATCCGCCTTACTCCAGACCAACGCCGTGAACTCAAAGCTGCTTATCAAAATAAGTTAAACGCTGCAGTTCCTGCAACTGCTACTGGTCGTGGCGGACTTCAAGTAGAAACATCATTCGGCGGTAACAATGTCTTGACGAATGAGCTAGGGATGTCGTCCTTAGTCTTTACAGATTTGGTAAACAGTCGTGATACTATTTCGATAACCCTTATCCTCAAACTACAGAATGTTTTAGGTGTAAAGATTATCACACGAGCAGAGTTGATGGCAGCTTGTGAGAACTACACAGGCTACATTTTTGATAATGCTGGAGAGTGAAACTAAATTGTCAAACAATCCTTATGGCTATGAATATCGCCAGTTTAAACCTTTGTCTAACAGATTGAAAGTAGAAAAAGGTGATGCAAAAGCTGAAAAGACTAGACAACGTCCGCCTGCCCGTCCTATGGAACCTATGCCCTCATATATGCCACCATTGCGGGCATCCAATAAAGCACAGGGTGTGGCTGTAGACAGTGCTGCAGATGCTAAAAATTACTTGGCGTCTTTTGGTGAAAATGAACAGTTGACACCAATGGATATGCACGCTGCTCAGATGTATCTTCAAGGCAATGACGATGCCCTTGATGTCCTCTGATTGTCGTTTTTCAGCGACATATAAATAATTGAAAACAAACAGGCGCACTACGGGGCTGTCCTGTTTGAACCAATGGAAGGTCTAGTGACTTTTATTTTTTTGTAGGGTGGAACAATCTAATAAAAAACAGGTGCAATTCCTGTTCTTCCTATTTTTATCTTTTAAAATATTGCCTCTATTCTTTTATCAAGCCCTTGCTTATGTGGGCATCGTCTATTTCTACCAATATAACGACCCTCTCACGGAGACGCTTGCACTACTTGATTTTTTAGAAAACTAATGACCCTACGCTACTGGTGTGGTGTTTGATTAACCTCACAATTTACTTTCCACACCCACAGCATTGACTGGGGGTTTTTAATGCCCTCACTCCTTTGCGTTCTCTTTATCCAGGCAAGTTGTCGTTGCATGCATACCGATCTGCTATCCCGTCCTTGATCTGACCCTTTTTAAGTCTTCCACCCCTTTCTCCAGCATTACAACCCAGCCCCCCAAGTCCTCCGTCTCCCTTGATTTTGTTACTACCGAGTCTGTCTAAACCCATTCCCCCACCACTCACATCCTTGAGTTCATCCACTGAGAGTTCATTGCCTTCAGTTTCGGGCATTGATTTGTATGTTCTACTGTAATGGTAGTTCCGCTTCCAATCACAGGCAACAATAATATGGTATCTCTTTTTACTATTAAGGATTAGAACACTCTCTCCCGTTCACTCTTTGGGATGATGACTCTCTTGGGAGCATCAGCGATATTAGATGTATCCAAAGGTTTCACCCATGACTAACAACACCTGAGTATCTCTTACGTGTTTCAAAGGATAGAAACATAGCCGAGAATGGCACTTTTAAGACCCTAGAAGCCGCGTAAGGGGCAGTTATGGGTGAATGGGTGGTAAGCAATAAATAAACTGTTTTACCACCTATAAATCCTGATATATGACCTATGACTTATCCACTGGTTCAGCTCTTCGGCTGTATAATTGTGTTAAGAGGATAAGAGAACGTGAGAAGACCCATGAATTTCGTTTTACTGCTGAGCGTCCTTCTGTTGACGGGCTGTAAAGCACTCAACCTCAATGACACCGCAGCCATGAATGCATGTCAGGAGAAGGGGCAGGACATGCAGGTAAAAAGATGGACGTGTCAATACGACAGCACGAAGGGGAGTTATTACGAACTACTGGTCCCACCAAGTTCTGGTGGCCTGGGATTGAAACCACATCAACGCTTTTGGTTTCTATTCAAGAAGTGAAAAGGACAACTTGCAGGCATCAATTAGGGAAGAGGTTTAATTGAACATTCTGGGTAATCTTTTAATGTATCGTATACTGCTTCATTCCCTAGTGGTGTCCAACCATCAAGCTCATATAATTCATCCCAAGTCAAAACTAAATTCTCTTTTGTAAGCCTGCCTTTTTCTTCTAAGGTGCAAAGCAAACTCACCCATCCCATAGTGCCAACATATTCAGCAGCTCCTGCGCAAATCTTATCCATTTCTTCTGAAGCTTTACAAGTTTTTCTTAGCTCTTCAAATGTTTCAATAGCCTGAACTGGTTTTGCTGAAATGAGAAGTGAGCCGATAATTGGAAGGAGTTTCATAGGATTAGCCTGAAAGAATTGATGATGACAACTAGGGGACAGGTTTAATTGGGCAATTAGGATAGTCTTCTAATACTGCTTTTATCCCAGAATTCCACATGACCTTTAGATATTTACTATCAGGATTAGGCCCAGCCAGTACTTCATTGTATTCAGCTGCAAACTCCTCTGGAGTTATTACACCTTCTTCTCTTAATTTGCAAAGTAATGAAAAGCCTGCAATCGCAGAAAAATGGTAGGCCGGTCCAGTACATAATTTAAATGCTTCTTCTGAAGCTTGACAAGCTTTGTCTAACTCTTCCAATGTCTCAAAAGCCTGAACTGGAGCAGCTGAGATGAGCAGTGCACCAATTAATGGAATAGTTCTGAGTAGTGACCTCATAAAAAATGAAATAAATTTGCTAAGCCTATTATCGTATGTGGCAGGGACAAGCTGACCCCCAGGGGGGGGTGGTCTATTTGCACACAGCAGAGGCGCCCACCACGGGTAAATAATATTTAATGCTGCCTATCCTGTGCAAATAAATAACAGCCAGGAGAGGTCATTCTGTGCGTCTGTAGCAAGCGTAAGGGTGCTATGTGATGTATCATCATTCAGTGGGGTGCCTTGCCATACAGGGGCTCACAGTGGGCAATGGTGGGCATGCAGGCGCCAGTGGTGACCTGGTGCAGACAATGATGACTAGCCTGACGCTAGACGCGAGACAGCGATAGCTGTCGAGCTATCAAGCTGGCTGGTAATCTCAGATAATGCAGTGACAGCTTTGCGTATGTAGTGGTTTGGTAGTCCCTGCAGTTCTCCCAGAACTGTCGACGCTAATAGTTTTCCACAGGCGCAAATAATGCTTTCTATGTAAACCATTGGTATGACTATGTTTGCTTGAAAAGTTTTCCACAGTTTGTATATACACGTCTCAATTTTTCACACTTATCAGTTGCGATTTGAAGTTAGTCAATGAAGAGAGAACAGTTGACCCGCTTCACTCGCTGCGCTCCTTCGCTCTGCTTCAGCTCTGTTTCCGCTCGATAGGGCGAACTCACAGAATTCGTTCACTGCTCACTGTGTCAACAATGCATCCTCCTGCGTCGACTACTGCTGTGCATACCCAGGCACTACTGACAACAGACGCACTGCCGACAACCGTTGCAATGACTAGGTTGTAAAGAACCATCACAGTTGGAGAGGAAGCGTCCAGGTCAATGCAGCCAAGGGGATGCTGATCGCTGCGGCCAGGCCATTGAGTCTTTTCGGTAGAAGGTGATTGATTCGGTGTTCCAGTGCCGGTGCGCTCAGGATCAATCCTGCTGTTGCTGCGGCACTGAATTGGAACCCTATGGATCGAGCCCAGGCTGGATGGATGGCCAGCATCACGATCAATGTAAAAGTCAGAACACCCACTGCTCGGCTCCTCTCACCTGTTTGACGGATCAGCAGGGTTGTTGAGCCCATCAGCACCGCACGCACCACCGATGCCTGTGCTCCAGCGAGGCACAGGAAGATGGCTAATGCCGAAACAGTTAACGGATTTTGGAGGTTTTTGGTGCGTCGCCCGACCGACCGCGCAACGCCAAGCAGAACGGATAGATGAAATCCTGAGGCCGCCAGGGCATCTCAGAGTGCTTTAAGCCACTTTTCACCCCCTATAAACCCTGTGCTACGAGGCGATCACGAGGATTGAGAAGTGGAGACAAAGTGGAGAGTCCTATGCGTAAAGACGACGGCAGCAAGATGCAGAAGTGGACCCTGAAGCTCAGGGAAACCCACCCGGCCGCGGCTCAGTGCCGCCTGAGACGCGCAAAAGGGCACTACGAACTCGTTGGGTCGCTCTCGGACGGGAGACGTATCGCGAAGCGCCTGAGCGGGGCAGAAGACGAACACGAGGCACTTGAGAAGGCCAGGGACCTCACAGACCAATTGATGTCGGGCATCGCAACAACGCGAATGCTTCCCCAAGGAATGGTCGCCCGCGCTGAACGGATGGCATTGGCACGTATCGACCTCATGGAGGTGCGATCAGCAACGAAGGCCTATCACCACAGAATTACCAAGGAGTGCGCCTCATGGCTTGCAGAACGGGGGCTCCTGGTAAGCCAAGCGACGTTGGTGAACTTCTACAAAGAGGCTCCCAGGACATCAAGGAAGCGCCGCGGGCGGATAGAGGGAGCAAGGCACCTGGCAAAGGCGGCAGGCATTTCTCTGGAGCTGATCAGGGCTGATCAGTACGTGGAGCCAGCACCCCCAGAACGGAAGCGCTTCTCGGAATCAAAGCTGCTCAGGTATCTCGATGTTGAGGTCGAAGCACTCCCAGAGGCCATGAGGTGGGTGGTTCGGGCTGTTGCATGCACTGGAATCAGAGCCGGTGAAACCTTGTCGCTGAAAATTCCAGACGGTGACGTCAAAACTGGAACAACTCTCCATGGTTGGTCCAGCAAAAGGAACCGAAAGGGAATCACGACGCCGACCCTGAGGAACCGTTGGATGGAATGGGACCTCAGCGATCCCCCACAGGCGATAAGAGATCTCCAGGTGTCCCATAGAGAGCCTCCGACTCAGGAAGAGTTAGATGCGATCCATCGGTTAACCAACCAGATTGGGCACGAGCTTCGCCGGAAATGCTCAAAAGAAGCTGCCGAGGCGTTGAGTTTTCGCTCTCTACGACATCACGCAACGACACGGCTCTACGAAACCGGAAATCTCGACGAGGTACTTATCGCTGAAGCTCTTTTCACATCAACAGCACAATTAAACAAGACCTACAGCCAGCTCTATCGGAACAAATCCGCGGAACTAATCGCAAAAGCATTCAGCGAACAGGAGCCAGAACAGATCCAGACGCTTAGTCCTGAAAGGGCTCAACGACTGGCCAAGCTAGACCGGCACATAAAGCCTAAGAAAACACCTTTCGAGAAGCTCCAAGAGGCTTTGCAGGAAGCGGAAAAAGGGACAATCAATGAAGACTGAGATGAAGACTTTGATCAATCCAGAACTTCAAACCAGGCTCCCGTAGAGGCTTTTCAGCCGTTAGATCTGGAAGGTCCCATGCGGACCTGCGTGGTGCGCGCCTGAGTGGTGCGGACCTGAGTGGTGCGGACCTGAGTGGTGCGCGCCTGGGGCGTGCGGACCTGCGTGGTGCGGACCTGTGGCGTGCGCGCCTGAGTGGTGCGGACCTGAATGGTGCGCTGCATTTGAACAGTACATTCGGTGCAGATCAGGCGTTTTGGTTCGAAACAACCTGCCCTGATGGTTCCATGAGCGTTGGTACACAACCCTGCAGTGAAATCTTCTGATTCCGCTGGCTTGATTCACACTTAGCCCCGTCAGCAATAGCGGGGTTTTTTATTACAGAAGCAGAGTGTGCCTTCAGGAACGCCAGCAAAAGGCTGTCATTGCTAATGACCTCCTTAGCAACTCAACTCAGCTGTGGCAAAGCCGCCTTCTGACGCCCCTGTTCTATTTGACGTCGAGTGCGACAGCAGCACGATCAAGCAAGGCAAGGACGGCAGCTACAAGCTGGTGATGGAAGACGTTGAAAGAGTCCACTGGGAGACAGATGATACATATGGTGATCTAGACGACCCTGAAGAATCAGATGTTCTTGATGAGACAACAGATGCCGAAGAGGGTTATTACAGCGCTGAAAAATATGCCAAAAGCTATGACAACTATTACGGCGAAGATGCTGCGGTAAGCGCTTATGAAACCTTCACCCTTGCAGATGGTACGAAGGAGAAGTGCAAGTTCACAATCACCGATGTCAAATACAACGAGGAGTCAAACAAGCTTGTCTACGACATCACGCCTAAGAATAAAAAGCAAGCTGACAAGATTACGGGCATTGAAAGTGAAACCCAATCTGAAAGTGCTGTGTATTCAACAGAACGTACCCGTTGGCGTCCTGATTGGATGCCGAATGGGCGTGGAATGAACCTGAGAAATGCGGCCCTGAGGCGTGCGGACCTGAGTGGTGCGGACCTGGGTGGTGCGGACCTGAGGGGTGCGGACCTGGGTGGTGCGGACCTGAGTGGTGCGTACCTGGGGCGCGCGGACCTGGGGCGTGCGGACCTGAGTGGTGCGGACCTGAGTGGTGCGGACCTGAGGAATGCGGACCTGGGGCGTGCGGACCTGGGGCGTGCGGCCCTGAGTGGTGCGTACCTGAGTGGTGCGGACCTGTGGGATGCGGCCCTGTGGGATGCGGACCTGAGTGAAGCGGACCTGGGTAGTGCGGACCTGAGTGGTGCGGCCCTGAGAGGTGCGGACCTGAGTGGTGCGGACCTGAGTGGTGCGTACCTGAGGAATGCGGACCTGAGTGGTGCGGACCTGGGGCGTGCGGACCTGAGTGATGCGTACCTGGGGCGTGCGGCCCTGAGTGGTGCGGACCTGGGTGGTGCGGACCTGAGGGGTGCGGACCTGTGGGATGCGGACCTGTGGGATGCAGACCTGAGTGGTGCGCTGCGTTTGAACAGAACAATCAGTGCAGATCAGGCGTGGTGGCAAAGAACAACCTGCCCTGATGGTTCCATGAACGTTGGTACACAACCCTGCAGTGAAATCTTCTGATTTCGCTGACTTGAGTCACACATAGGCCCGTCAGCAATGAACGAGTTTTTGTTGTCATAATGGGTTATCCATTTTTCACTTAGTGGCCTACGCTAATCTGAATACTTTGGCGAATCGGTTTAGAAAAATTCCAAATTTTTCGAGAGGTGATTATCACAACCCAGAAACTCGGGATTCGGGGTACCCGGGTTGAAGCATGCCGTGTGCTTTATACGTCACCTAAAAGAAACTCAGAGAAGCACTTTGCTGAGCTGAATGGAATTCCCTCTCACAGTCCATGAGCAATGCCTCCAGGCCTTCTGAGGCGTATCTCAGAGTGAAGACTTTTTGGAGACTTCACTGATTCGTGCGTGTGCTGACTTGAGGTCTCGGCACTTGACAGAAGCCGCCAGGGTGTGGGACAGTCCTGCAACTTGAAAGGCATCCCGTACAGCAGCAGGAAGCTGAACCTGCGCGCTGCTCACTGTCAATGCCGCCAGCAAGCCTCCCCGTTCTTGTCCAGCCACAGCTTGAAGTCGTCGTGCAATGCGGCGGCGAAGATCCGCGAACGGAGTCCATGGTTGTTGCAACACGACCATCGATTCAGCTCGGATTTGACTCCAGCACTGCTCACGCTGGAGACGATCCCTCGATCCTTCAAGCGTTGGATGGGGAGATGGCGGTGGATGCCGTAGCAAGCCTGAAATTTCGACCTTCCACCCCTGTTCGGGAGCTCTTTCACAAGGACGAAGGAGGAGTTCGATACGCCCATCACTGTGGTGTTGATCGAGCTGATCGATGCTGATCAAGGCTGAACAGGCATCAGTCAATGTCCTGGCATCGGCGACAATGCGGCCTTGCACTCTCACTTCGCTTGGGGGTGAAGTGATTTGATGAACAGGGTCGGAGGGGCCTGGAGTTGGTGACCAGAACAATCCACGCAGCATCAGAAGCAAGAGGATGCTGAAGGCGATGCAGTGAACGGGTGGACGCCTGCTCAGGGTGTTTCAGATCGCTAGTGAAAGTGTTCCCCTGGCGATGACCTCGAAGTGTTCGTCTTGAATTGGCTTGGACTAAGATATGAACTTCGTTGTTTGTACGGTTGATGGTTGTTGAGGTGACCAAGAACTGGATAATGATATGGGGCAATGTTTGAATAAACGATGCATGAGTGTGCGATGCTTAATGAAAATGGCCGTTTGGTGGCAAGCTGTCGGACGCCAATGTTCACTCAACGAATGAATCTTGATGTGCATGAAATTTATAATATACAGCAAACAGCCTAAGAAAAACTGATATTAAAATACTTAACTAGGTGAGTAAAGGTTTGACGAAAAAGTATTAACTAAAATGAAAGGTTCAATATTTTCGCGGATATCTCTGATGCAACATTATAAATTGCTTCAGAAGAATGGGGATAGAACAAGATGGAAGACGAAGGAGAGTGCAATGCCCATGAGCAAGGCTGGAATAGAAAAGCTCAAATTAATTACCTCTATTTTTACTAGCATAGGGGCGAAATTAAATTCCTGTGTATAGACAAATACATTTATTATTGGTCGAGAGTTATTACTCAGGGTATAAATACTTATCTGTTCCTGTTGGTAAGTCGTGTATTTCGGTAGACTGTTAATACTTGGCCCTTGGCTTGTTGGGGTGAATCTAGATATTTTGACGATGATTGCAACCTCATTTGTCCCTACGAAGAGGGAGATTTGACCTCTCGAATGTAATTTTGAGACCTGAATAATTAGAAGGGATACAATATTTAGATTTTAATAATTAATTGCGGGGATTGTTATTTTGTATCGGAAGGAAATCGTTAATAGACGATATTTGATTACGATTAAAGATTGCGTCCGTAAAGAATCCTTTTAGCTGGCTAGTGTTGAGATGCTTTCAAGGACGATGCTTCTTGATTAGGCACCAACGTCTGCCATCTCTTTTGTGAGTAGGGGAAACCCTAAGGCTTCTCGTTCTGCAAGCCAGCTTTCAGCCACTTGACGTGCAAGATTTCGAATTCGACCGATCGTTGCCGTTCGCTCGGTTACGGAAATGACACCGCGTGCTTCTAATAAATTAAAGGTATGACTGCATTTCAAAACAAAGTCTAGCGCTGGCGCAGGTAATTTCTGTTCAATTAGGTGAGTAGCTTCGGCTTCATAAATCTCAAAAAGTTGTTTGAGACGATGCGGGTTTGATGCTTCAAAGTTAAAATTACACTGTCCTTTTTCGAAGGGCAACCATATGTCTCCATAGCTTCTTTCAGAATTCCAACTTAATTCCCAGATATTTTCAACATCCTGTAAATACATTGCTAGTCGCTCTAATCCATAGGTGATTTCAATCGAAACAGGCTTGCAGTCAAGTCCACCACATTGTTGAAAATAAGTGAATTGTGTCACTTCCATCCCATCCAACCAGACTTCCCAGCCAACACCCCATGCACCGAGAGTTGGAGATTCCCAGTTGTCTTCAACAAAACGAATATCATGCTTTTGGGTTTGAATTCCTAGTGCTTCAAGAGAGGCTAAGTAGGTTTCCTGAATCCCATCAGGTGAAGGCTTAATCAAGACCTGGTATTGAAAGTAATGCTGTGCCCGGTTGGGGTTGTCGCCATACCGTCCATCGGTTGGCCGACGGCATGGTTCTGGATAAGCGACTGCCCAAGGCTCCGGACCAATGGCACGAAGAACTGTGTGAGGACTCATCGTTCCAGCACCCTTCTCGGTGTCATAAGGCTGCAGTAACAAACACCCTTGGTTTGCCCAAAACCGGTTGAGTGTGCTGATGATGTCCTGGAAATGCATATTGCGTAAACCCCCTTTGTATGACTGGTTTTAGGTTGCGCAAACACTGAGAAAACAGTGCTTTAGCTTGCTTATCATCCTAGACCACGACACTGAACTCAACCGCCTGCAGCATACTTGCTGGTCAAATAAGGGACTGTTGAATCATTTATATATCATTGAAGCAATAGAATTCTACTGGTCACCGCTTTAAAGTTATTCCTTGTCTTAAAGGCAGGCAATCAGAAGCTGTTGACCCAAATTTTGATTATCGCGATAACGAAGCTACTACAAGACGATGCACTCACCGTCAGTAGACCAAGGTATTAACCCTATAGATATGATTAATAAGTTGTCTTGCACTTGCTTTGATCGAAACCTGTGGCTATTGGTTCAATAGATGCATTGTAACTAACATGAGCAAAGTTCTTTCAGCGGCGAGATGGTCTCTAAGCCTTCTTGCCAAGCGCATTTCCTCTCTCAGGAATCAGTCATTTTATTCTCCTTCTACGATTTACGGCACATCTGCGTACGATGAATCACAAATGAAAGAAAATGATGAATTAAAACGACAACAGAAGGCAATGATTGAATATGATTGTTGATGAAAACTGAATAGCTTATTCGCCTCTTGCTGTCATCGCTTTCAGTTTTCTTTGAGATGACAATTGTTTGTCTCGATTTAAACAAAACGCGTTTTATTGCGTCTTTCAGTATCGATGAAGGCGCACTGTGATTGGCTTGATTGATTGCTGTGATGCTGAAATATTCTCAATATTTTTTAAATTAATTTGATCGATTTTCGATGATCATATCACTCGACTTTATGTGCTTTATGCTGTGGATTGCGTGCTAGTTTATTGTAAGAGCAAAACAAATCATGAATGATACGATAAGACTAAACGCAATGGTGCCAAGCCAATCAAGCAAGTTGTTTTCTTTAGGCATCGTTCATCAAGTTTTTAAGGATTCGATTGTCGCTCCTTAATTCTGCCCCATTGAATGCTTCCTTAATGCACGAAGTGATACTTTTAATCTATTCCTGTTAAGAGTGGCTGATGAACATCAATCTAAATGCTAAAAAAACATAAATCCCACCCCGCTCTTGAGAACCTAGGACCCTGTTAATACATCAAAATTATGGATGTGTTCCTATTGATAACAGTTATTGACACGCGCTAGAATACAAAAAAACTTTTATCCTATCATTGCATTATTTATGCAGAGAAAGCAGCCTTGTCATGATTAAAATGCTATTGATACATGTCTATAGCTGTTGCATGCTATAGCTTTTGCGTCTATTTTGCAAAGCAAAGTATTGGACGTCTTTGTGACTATAGATAAATTTTTAACTCATCAATTATATGATGTGTATGAATGAACAGAAGTTAACCACTTTTATTATTCTTTTTTGATTGCATTTATTGATTCATTGATTTTCAATTTTTAGATTCTATTTTTTCATGGTTTGAATCCATGTTGCTTCGAGAAGTGTTAGCTGATTTGTGATTCTATCGCATTAGCAATGGCGATATTCTCTTCTTAATTGATGATTATGATTTTCTTGATTTTTTGTTTTTCGAAATTTCCTTCTTGTTTTCCTGTGAATTGAGTTTAATAACTTATTTCATTGTTCTTTGTTTGACCTTTTATTGCCTTAATGACGCTTTAATGGTGAATTTTCTTTCTGCCTTCATCTCAGTATGGATGATTCTGATTACATTTGCATAAATGGCAAGGCATGTCGCGATACCGATATAGGAAATAATCATTGATTTAAGTGAAGTTTGAATTAACATTATTTTGGTTCGAAACTTGCCGACCCTTCTGAAGCATTGTGCCGTAAGCGAACAATAAAAGTGTAAAGAGAATCAAAGCTATCACGCATGGACTCGTTCATTTGTTTAACGTGGAGCTACTTTTGCTCCTAATCTGTCTAGTATCGTTTGAACCTTTTGTGTTTAAATCCCCCGAATGGGGGATTTAAACTGTGTGATTCTTCCGTATTGACTGATGGATTTGCGAATTTAAGTTGGGGATCATTGTATAGTTTTTGTGATGGAGATCATTGACTATAAATTGACCTAAATACTTTTGTGAGTTGAATTATTTGTTTTTCGGCAATAAGTCCTTCTCTGTTTCCCTTGATCGTTGAAGGCGGAACCATCACATTGCGAAGGAAAGGGCTCCCTCTGCAAATGCCGTGGAAGTCCCCCATCAATGCCACTTCAGTTTTGGTACCCACGTGCTGGACTGGCAAGATTCAGTATTTTGTTGATTGAAGTTAAGACTTGGCTTGAGGTATCGAGGGCAACCCCTTTTGTTGAGTGCTTTTAATGAAATTACGTCAAGAGAGCCGTGCGATGATTGAAAACATTAACCCTTCTAAATGTTGGGTCTACAGATTTCTTTTGGATTCTTTGGTGCGCTGCTCGTGGGCTCTGCCCTGCTTCCGATGGCACAACATCGAAAGGAACTTGCTTTACTTGGCGGAACATTTTTGTTCGGCTTGGGTGCCTTGGAAATCTTCCTTCGTTTCGGTGGCTTTTGAGGTTAAAAGCTTTTTATCGGCTTTTTCTCTATAGCCCGTTGATACCTATCCGCCTTGATTGGCTTTTCAAGTCTGTATCGAGCTGTCAGCTTATCGTTCTTGCCACGGGAGAGAAGAGAGTTTGATTGCACCAATAAAATTAGCCATTTTACCACTTAGCAGCTTCTTTGTTGCTTACACCTTTAAACCTAATCTGTATGTAATATTTAGGTGAACTCCCAAGCTCTGAAAACCTGAATGCTCTTCCCCTACGTTTTCACAATAGGAAGAGCCTGATCAGGATTACATCTGGCCATCAAGGAGAGTGTTGATCAGTGCTTCATATGGATATGTTCCGCCGATCAGCTGTCCGTTAAACATTTCTGCGACAGGGCTTAATTTATCTTTGTTAATACTCGGTTCGAATGCAACGATGTCGTCTAGAACTTTGCGTTTGAACATAATCTTACCTTTTGCTTTGGGATTTGAGAATTTATCAACCAGCTTATCTGTTGTTGTTTTTGTCTCGAAAGGATTGATCTGGACTGTAAACCTGGCAAAAGCCTCCTCCCTTACGCTAATTATACCGTCGTTGTTGTAATCGAATCCCATGTATATTGCATTGGCCGCTGGCTCAATTGCGAAAAAGCCTCTTGGAGCTGATCGAAACTTTTTTCCTGAGGTTTTAAAGGAACCCATCACAAACTCTGAATTGAATGGATTGAATCTTCCAATGTCTCCTGCTCTGACTTTTGCGGAAATCTTTTTAGGCTGAAAACTCATCGAAAATTTATTTCGCATACCATAACACACATTTTCTGTTTGGCTGCGTCTTTAGAAAAGTACTTGCCTTGAAATTAATATCTTTTGCATGTGGTCGTTATTTCGTTATTTCGTTATTTCGGTTGCCCCCCTTCTGTTGAGTTAGTGTACCCAATGACTTGATCTTTATTGGACTTTTGTCCAAGCTTTGATTGGTTTTTCGCTGTTTTTCTTTTTTGTTTTTTGATCACAGACGACTTTGCAGAGATAAAATTCATTTGCGTCTCCATGTGCTTTCAGTGACAGTTTTAATGCTCCATTCCTGATCTAATGAAAGGCACATGTATTTTCGCCGATGGAAAAAGATTACGAAAAAGAGCTTATTGCCGGTTCCTTTATAATTGGAGTGTTTTTTGGCTTCTTTCTCTTGAATTTGCTCGGTTATAATTCAGAAAATTGCTTTAGATAAGTGTATCCTTGATCGCCTCGGTTTGGATTCAATTCATGCTTTGAACCGTACGATTTTCTTTGAATAAATTACCTTAAATGCTGGCATGCCTTATAAATGTCTTGCCAATTTTTGCATTTCTTTCGCTTAATTTTCATTTGCCGAATATTTTTGTTAATAATTAAAGCCAAAGCCCCAATCCTTGACTATTAAAAAGTTTCGGAAGCTCAATCAGAATCTAGTTATACATTGAATCATTCGTATTCAATATGAAAATCACCATTGGGTCTTTGCTTTGAATTATTTGCCTGCAGCAGTTTCGCGATTGATCAAATCAAATTCTTTTTTAGCTCGCCTCTAAATCGTGAAAACAATTATTGATAAGCTTCTTCAAGAGCTCATCCGAGACATTTTCCTGTTTTGTGGGAGGCCTGAGTTTCCGATTGAGTTCTTGTTTGTGCAACTCCGATAATTTGCTGACTTCTGCCCACTTGCGCTCCAGCAATTGTTCCAAGTTCCTGCGTTGCGCTTGATACATAATCAGTTTCTTTTCTGTATTCTACTTAAGCGACCTTCGGTTCGTTGGTAAAGCCTTGGCTCGTAATTCACTGATTTTTTTAACTTATACTTAGTTTTTATTTTATGGCATTGCTGATTCAATTTTCGTAAACATTTAACGCTCGGTGTGTTGCCTTTGGATGTTATGGAGCATTGAAATTTTTTTGATTGTTGTTGAAGTTGCGAATTAATGGGCATTTGGGCCACCTCTATCTGCATCAACTCTCGTCTGCCTGTTGTCAATTTGACCCATTTCATTCAAGCTGTCGTATTGACATGCAGTTCGACATTTTGATTAGAAATATGATTTTTAATGGCTGATATTACGAGAGATGTCTACTTTTTTAATGGCCATTCGTTCTAATATCCCTGAGTGGCTTGTTAGCCTTTCTTGATAAAATCAACAACCTGAGGGCCAAGATTGCTCAATAAACGTTCTTGTTTCAGGGCCTGCAGAATCAACTGTCCTGATAATTCACTATCGCCGTTCTTTTCGGCTTGCACCTGCGCTTGCCGATAGAACTTCTCCGCATTGTCCTGATGGATCTGTGCTGTTTGCTTGTCCTTCATTGCATTGTTCCTGGAGCGTCTGTTAGTGGCAGTATGCCTAATCCCGGCACGGTTATCACATCTTGTTTTGGTTGGTGACCTTTTCCTGATGCCTTTTTCATGACATAGCATGCCAAGAATCTATCAATCGTCAACTCCGCATCCGTTGCTGTCTTCCATTGACATCTTCAGATTCAGACTGGGCTTCGAAACTTGCTTGCATAGTCATCCGTGAGATCAGGCCAGCTCCGTCTCCCAGGCAGACGTTGAAGGCGTCATCGCCGATTCGTGGCATCGTTTCCCTGTCATTAAATCCTGATGCGCGACTGCGTGGTCGGGTATTTCTTCGTGCTGTAGTCTCATCGGTCACGAACGTTGTTCGTTCATCTCCCTGGAATGAATCGTGATTTGGGTGCCAGACGCACTGAGCGCTCTTAAAAAAGATGTTCCGTTTTTTGTACGTCCTGCTGTGAGGCGCAAAGTGGAAGCCATGGCGAGCGCCGCAGGAGAGAATGAAGTCACGCTTGCTTTTTATCTCATGGCAAAATCCAGTATGGCTCCGAAGTAGGTCACAGAACGTGGATCCGCGTTTGACGTTGAACAAATCATTTTTTTTATCAATACGGTCCAAATCGTGTAATGCAGTCTGCTCCGCATCGCGCGCCGAGCTCGATCGACTCTTTAATTGGCCAGCCTGCGGACAGCCCACAAGTAACACCTGCGGCAAAACTGTCGCCGCATCCATACGATTCAATGCGTTGGCCTGTCGGTTCCACTGCCTGATATCTCCCGCCTGGTTGAACGATGCCGCCTCTCGCGCCTTCGGTGGCGATGATCACCCTTGGTGTTGGGTTCCATGCATCCTTTTCAATTTGTTCGCTTGGATCAAGTCGGCTTCCAATCAGTGCGTCCAGTTCTACTCCCGCAGTCTTGAAGACGTGCAAGCCCAGACGTGGAGTGGCCGTTAATACTTTTGCCTGTCGGGCCAGTCGTAACCCATTTGAATTTGTTGCAGAGACAAACACCCCGTCGCAGAGTGTCAAGTGTTCCCAGGGCAACGGATCGTCTGGATGTGGTGTGTGACGTTCGCCAATAACGGTGATCGCTCGATCCCCTCCTTGATCGACAAGGCTGAGTCCGCGGCGGCTTGGACCGTCCCGCCAGGCGACATGACATTCCACTCCCAGTTGTCGCAATCGTGCAACGCTCCGTTGACCAATCTCATCTCGTCCGAGCGCTGTGTAGAAGGGAACAATCGTTTTCGTGAGTCGTGCCAGTTGGGCCGCAACCACCGCACCAGCACCGGCCGGCTCCTCGAGTGTGCGTTCGGCTCGGCTGATCATGCCTGGCTTCGGCAAGGTGTCCACCTTCAAGAAGTTGACCCATTCCTGATGACCGATCACGGCCAGTTTGAGTCCTGAAAGGCTTTTATTCATTGCTGTCTGCATGGGGATTGTTTCTGCGATCTCTTTTTAATTATTTTGCAGCAGTCGCGACTTGTGGTGTCCATCGTTCTCCAGGCGTGCTTGCGATGGAGATGCATTCTTGATGCAGCTGTACTCAAAGCATTTCACAGATCCCTGGTTCCAGAAACTCGTCACAGATCCATTCAACAACCTCTTGGCTCTCGGCAAGCTCTGTCTGTTGCCCAACCCTTGAATCAGGTTCTGCCCCAACGGAGACGAGGAGGACCAAGGCTGTGGAATATGTCAGTGCTGTCAGGGTGGCTTGTAGGTTTTCCATGGCTTGATCAGTAAAAGGTGGTGCTCTATTGGATATCCATACGATCAATGTTCATCTGGTGAAGTCAGGTCTTTGAGTCTGGTTAAACATCTTCAATTCTTTGGTGATGTTCTGGTGATTCCACCCCCTTGCCCCTTGTTCCGAATCAGCCCCGACTCGGTCGATTTCAACTGGTCGTTGGTTTACCGCGTTCAGCGGCGATTTGCTCTCGATGTGCTGTCCTAGGCCGCTCTGGAATTCTGCATGATTCCATCCCACAATGGATTTTATCTCTAGTCTTGGAATGTTTATATCAGGGCTCTTATTCATCCATTCATAAGATAGTTTATGCTCGTATGGAATAATATTGTTTTTCCGGATTTTTTTAGATATTTTTCTTGTTTTGTTAAGGTTTTGCGTTGTTTTATGCCCAAGCACAAGAAATGGTGATGTGATCTTGCGTCGGAAAGTGTGTGCCAAATTGAACGCCTAGGAGCTGAGTTGCTGTGGAAGATTTCTTGCCGTTGAGTTCAGTCGCTGTCAGGATATTGGATATTGGTTCGAATCTTGTCGAGACAAGTTCAGCGTAAAAATTTATTATGCGTAAAGATGATTGAATTTTGTATGTATCGCTTTCTGGTGGCGCTACTTCTGCTTGATGGCTGGTTTTTTTTGAACAAAGCCTGATTCCTCAGGCTCCAGAGCAGTGTGGTTTGTCCGTGTTGGTGTCGTTCCGGCTTATGCCTCGGTGGGATGGGTGATCACCCGGTCAATCAATCCGTAATCTTTTGCTTCTTGAGCGCTCAGGAAGTAATCACGGTCGGTATCTTTTTCTATTTTTTCAAAACTCTGTCCACTCATATCAGATAAAGAGCGATTGAGCATGTCCTTCATCCGAAGGATTTCACGCGCTTCGATTTCAATGTCACTGGCCTGGCGGCGGCTTGTGCCCCCCAGAGGTTGGTGGATCATGATTCGGCTATGGGGAAGAGCAACACGCTTTCCCTTCGTCCCGGCTGCGAGCAAAAAAGCTCCCATTGATGCAGCAAGGCCAACACAGATGGTGACGACTTCACTTTTCACATACTGGATAGTGTCGTAGATCGCCAAGCCGGCGGTCACTGACCCTCCGGGTGAGTTGATGTAGAGATAGATCGGTTTGCTGCTGTCTTCTGAATCGAGATACAGCATCTGTGCAACCAGACTATTGGCGATTCCGTCATTGACTTCTGAGCCGAGAAACAGGATGCGTTCGACACCTAGCCGGGTGTAAATATCCACCCAACGTTCCATTTGGCTGCCAGGAAGACGGTAGGGGACGCTTGGAGTTCCAATTGGCATGGGTTAGATCCTTTTGAACGGTGTTTGAAAAAAATGAAATGAACTTCGGCCCTAAACGGCGTTGTTCCCAGGAAGATCTTTGCGGCTGCTGAGTACACGATCAATCAAGCCGTACTCCACGGCCTCCTGCGGAGTGAGGTAGCTCATTCGATCGGAATCCTTGCTCAGGTCTTCAACGGAACGTCCGGTGTTGTTTGAAAGGATTTCGAGCATGGCCTGTTTGTTGTGCAACACCTCTTTGGCCCGGATCTGGATATCTGTCGCCTGACCTTGTGCGCCGCTTCTTGGTTGATGCAGAACGATTGATGAGTGTGGAAGTGCTGCACGCTGTCCCTTCGTTCCCGCTGAAAGGATCACTGCTGCAGTGCCCATGGCCTGACCGATGCAGATGGTGTGCACCGGAGGTTTGACGTAGCGGAGCGTGTCGCAGATTGCGAAAGCCTCCGTTTCAAACCCAATGGCATCGCCGGAATACCAACTGGTACCTGTGGAGTTGATGTAGAAATAAATTGGCTTCTCGGAATTATCAAACTCGAGATACAGCAGCTGGGCGATGATCAGTTCGGTGACATCAATACCCATCTGACGCTTGGCATCGTTATCAGAAAATAATGGGAGGCCCAGATAAACGATGCGCTCCTTGAGGAGCAGCGACGGCAGATCCGGAGGCGGGGTGCGCATTACGGCGCTGTCGCCGTAATAGGGAGCCGATACCGTCATTCTGCGCTGGAATTTGTTGGGGGGAGCCTAGCGGTGGTCAGCAGCTCGGCGCTCCGTTGATTTTGAGGAGCGTCCAGTTGATTTGCTGCGTACCTTGTCTTTTTCCAGGCGGGCAAACACCATGCGCCCTGTAGGGGTTTGCAGCGCTCCGGTGACCACGACTGGATGGCGCTGTCCGATCAGCGACTTGGCCTCGTTGACCACAACCATCGTTCCGTCTTCGAGGTATCCGACCCCCTGGCTTTCTTCCTTGCCCTCCCTGACGATTTTCAGGTTGAGTTCATCTCCCGGTTGCACCTCTGGACGCAGAGCAATCACTAGTTCGCTCAAATTCATCACGTTCAGCTCTTTCACTTCAGCCACTTGAGCGAGATTGAAGTCGGCAGTGACCAGAGTTCCGCCGGTATCCGAGGTGAGCTGTAGGAGCCGATCATCGGTGCCGGCACCGTCATACCGGGTGCTGTTGATCACCAGGCGTCTGCCGTAGGTCTCGCGAAGATCTTTGAGCAATTTCAGGCCGCGTCTCCCTTTGGCTCGTTTCTCGACATTGCTTGAATCGGCTAGTTGCTGCATCTCGTCGATCACGGTCTGAGCCACGATCACTTTCCCTTCGAGCAAACCGCAGGCGAGCATGCCGCGGATGCGCCCATCGATGATCACGCTCGTATCGAGGATCTTGGCTGTTGCCGGTGTCAGCACTCCATCTGCCACGAGAAGCGCTTCAGTGCTGCTGGGATTGAACAGCCGCAGAAGCGTTCGGCCATGCACTTCCGCCAGGTTTGTGCCCAGCACCCCGAAGAACACGTTGCTCAGAACGGCAATCAGGGGTTTCGCTAGAACAACACCGCCGGGGAGAGGCAGCAGCAGCACTGGTGCCAGCAGCAGGTTGGCCACCAGCAGGCCAAGGATGAGCCCCACAGCCCGACTGATCAGCAGGTCGGTGGGCATGGTGCGCACCTGACGCATCAGACCTTCCCGCAGGCGCTGGAAGACGAGGCCAGCAATGAGTCCGAAGAAAGTTCCGAATCCGGTCAGGACCCAGCGCACACCCTCAGCATTGGTGGTCTCATCGATGAGTTCCGCCGGGAGCAGGTGCACACCCATCCATCCAGCCGCCGAACCGGAGGCCATGAACAGCACGAGGATGAGGAGATCCACCATGGGGTCCGGACGAGGCAGATCAAGCACAGTCTGAGCAGCATGCCCTATCCCTCACCACCGCGCAGCGCCTATCTCCATATTCCCTTCTGCCATCGGCGTTGTCACTACTGCGATTTCGCGGTGGTTCCGCTCGGAGATCGTGCCCGTGCCGATGCTGGGCCAGGCTCTGCATCGATCCGCGACTACCTCGGCCTTCTGCACCGTGAGATCAGCTCAGCAGCAGCGGGCCCTCCCCTGTCGACGATCTACATCGGAGGCGGCACACCATCGTTGCTTTCGGCATCACAGATCGCAGCGCTTCTTGAAGCGCTGCGGAGTCGTTTCGGCATCCAGCAGGGTGCTGAAGTCACCATGGAGATGGACCCGGCCAGCTTTGATCAAGGCAAGCTCCTTGCGGTGCTTGAGGCTGGCGTCAACCGGATCAGCCTGGGCGGCCAGAGTTTTGATGATGCTGTTCTGGCGCAGTTGGGGCGTCGCCACCAGGGCCGTGATCTGATTGAGGCCTGCGCTTGGCTGGATGAACTGTGGTGTTCCGGCGACCTGTGTTCCTGGAGTCTTGATCTGATTCAGAACCTGCCGGATCAATCGCTCGATGATTGGCAGGATCAGCTTGCCCAAGCCATGGCCAGTCGGGCCCCTCATTTGTCGATCTACGACCTCTCGATTGAACCCGGAACTGTTTTTGCCAAACAGCAGAGGCAGGGGATGCTCCAGCTCCCGGAGGATGACCTCGCGGTGCAGTTGATGGCTCACACCAGCAGACAGTTGGCTGAAGGGGGATACAGGCGATATGAGATTTCCAACCATGCCAAGCCTGGGCATGCTTCCCGCCATAACCGCGTGTACTGGAGTGGTGCCGCCTGGTGGGGGTTCGGGATGGGAGCCACGGGGGCTCCATGGGGCGAACGACTGGCCAGGCCGCGGACCCGAGAGGGCTATCGCTCCTGGCTTGACTCGCAGGCGCCTGAGGACAACAAAGCTTCCCCACGGCCTCTGCCGCTGGATGATCTTCTCCTGGTCGGATTGCGGCGCCGCGAAGGGGTTGATCTCCAGGCCCTGGAGTGTCCTGATCAGGAGGGGTTGCTGAAACGCTGGCAACCATTTCGTCGCCGCGGACTGTTGAACCTGGAAGCCGGTCGATGGTGCCTATCGGATCCGCAGGGCATGGCTCTTAGCAATCAGGTTCTTGTCGAAGTTCTTCTCTGGTGGGAGGAACTGATTTCTGCTGGGTCACCCACGTCTTCAGAGCATCGGAAAAAATGCGATGGCCTGCTACCAGCGCAGGACTGAAGGGTGGCTGCTGAGGGGTGAGGCCCAGCAGATCAGCCGTGACGCGCACTTGGCCATCACAATCATCACCGGCGCCGATCCCGATCACAGGAATGTTCAGCGTCCGGCGTAATTCCCCAGACAGCTCGGCTGGGACATGTTCAAGAACCACAGCGAAACACCCGGCCTGTTCCAGTTCCAGGCCTTTGCGCAACAGACGTTCCTGGCTGGGACGATCTTGCGCCTGACGTCGGTAACCGAAGCGATGGACCGCCTGAGGCGTCAGACCCAGATGCCCCATCACCGGAATCCCCATGCGCACCAGTCGATCAATCACCGCCACGATTTCGGGTTCTGCGCCTTCCAGCTTCACGGCGGCAGCACTGGATTCCTTCAGGAGGCGACCCGCCGCTGCAACGGCGAGATCTTCGCCGCACTGATAGCTCAGAAACGGCAGGTCGCAGATCAGCAGCGGCTGACGCGATGGCATGCCCTGAAACCCGCGCGATACGGCTTGTGTGTGGTGCAGCATCCCATCGAGGCTGATCGGAAGCGTCGTGGCATGGCCGAGGGCCACCATGGCGAGGGAATCACCAACGAGAACGGCATCAGCACCTGCAGCTTGAACCCATGCCGCTGACAAGCTGTCCCAGGCTGTGAGCATGGTGATGGATTGCCCGGTCTGCTTGAACCGGATCAGATCGGCGGGGCGCATCGGCTGTCCGAAGCCCAGGTGGGCTCATTGCTAGCATCCGACCGACTCGGACCCATGCGGCTCGGACGCCCAAATCTGGTCAGGACCGGAAGGTAGCAGCCACACGGGATGCTCAGGGCAGGCGTGGAATCCGGGTCACCACAAGGATTGATCCCGATCAGCTCTCGTTGTTTGCTTGCTGCTGTCGCTGGCGGAGGAATTCGGGAATTTTTGCACCGTTTTCGTTGACAAGTCGCTGGGGATCGGCGGCCGTCGGTGAGGCTGCCGGCCGAGAGACGCTGCGCTCACTGCGGTACTGCTGGCCATTCTCGAATCCGGTGGCGATCACAGTCACGTGAATCTCACCCTCGAGAGCCTCATCGACAACGGCACCAACAATGATGTTGGCTTCCGGGTCGACCACGTCGTAGATGACCTCGGAGGCTGTGGTCATGTCTTCGAGTGTCATGTCCTTGCCTCCGCTGATGTTGATCACACAGCCCTTCGCTCCATCGATTCGCTCGGCTTCTAGCAGCGGGCTGCTGATCGCGGCCTGAGCTGCCTCCACAGCACGCGAACGACCCGATCCGATGCCAATTCCCAGCAGGGCCGTTCCCGCTTCAGTCATCACTGAGCGGACATCAGCAAAGTCGACATTTACCAGACCTGGGCAGGTGATGATGTCACTGATCCCTTTCACGCCCATTCGCAGCACGTCGTCGGCACTGCGGAAGGCCTCCTGCAGGGGAGCTCCAGAGATGGCGTCCTTGAGCCGATCGTTCGGGATGACGATCAGAGTGTCAACGTGATCAGCAAGCCTGGAAATCCCTTCATCGGCCTGACGCATGCGTCGACGGCCCTCGAAGCTGAAGGGCTTGGTGACAATGCCGACAGTGAGCGCGCCCACTTCGCGGGCGACCTCAGCCACCACAGGGGCTGCTCCCGTCCCGGTGCCACCACCCATGCCAGCGGCAATAAACACTAAATCGGCACCCTGGAGAGACTCATGCAGATCCGTGCGTGATTCCTCGGCCGCCTTTTGACCGATGGTTGGATTCCCTCCGGCGCCGAGTCCCCGCGTCAACGTCTGACCAAGCTGCAGTCGATGGTCTGCTTGGGACTGGATCAGAGCTTGAGCATCGGTGTTGAGGACCCGATAGGCCACACCTTCTAAATCGCTCATGATCATGCGGTTCACCGCATTGCTTCCTCCGCCACCGACGCCGATCACCTCAATCCGCGCCGACTGGCTCAATTGGATTCCGGAGGCCTCCATGGACGTTGGCACCATTTCCATCGTTGAGGCCGAGCCGTTGTGCTGTGGCTGCATTATGTCCCTCAAGACAGGAATCTTCTTGGTGCGATTACATTCATCCCTCAATCACGGTTTCGCAACATTCGGTCAGGGATTCCTGCCTGCTGGCCTTTAGGGGCAGGTTTGACGGGCAATTCCAATTCAGGACGGGCAGGGTTACTCAGGTCGATTGTTGCTTTTCCTTTGCTGATCAAGTGTTTGGGCATGGTTTTGCTGAGCTGATCAATCGCTGCGATCTGGTCCTGAAGCTGATCGATGTCACTGCCGAGGTTGATCCAGCCGAGGTGGTTGGTGTCCAGACTGATCGCACCGTCCGGATGGAGAAAAATCGTTTTCAGGTTGTCTCCAAATGCATTGCGGCGGCTGAGAAGTTCGGCAATGGTGTCTCGGCTGTTTAAGGTCCAACCCTCCACGGTGATGCCACTAGAGGGAACGCGGTTGGGTGCGTCTGGATTGGGTTGAATCCACTGCCCGCGGTCATCGACCATTCCTTTCTCCCAGCGCGTGTTGCGTTGTCGGGTGGCATGGGCGACGGGCAACTGACCGATCAGCTCGACCTGAAGGCGGGCCGGAAAAGCCCAGCGTTCCACTCTCACCGCGCTGACGGGGAGATTGCGGAGAATCCGATCTTCCAGCTCGGTGGGACTGAGATTGAGCAAGGGTTGCGGAAAACGGATCTTTGCCACCTTTGCCACGAGTTCAGGACTGATCCCCGTGTCACCGGCGACGTCGATCTGCCTGCTTCCCGCCAGGGTCCATCCATGGCGGAGCAGCAGCCAACCCAGCGCTGTACTGCAGAACACAAGCGCGAACAAACGCCAGACCTGCACCAGGAATTCATGCCTCTTCTCCTTTCGGATCGCGCGCCGCCGCTCGAGCTGCGGCGAAAGTTTGACCGTTCCGCGGGGCCGCCTTGCTGGCGTGTCCGATTTCACAGGTCGCACCTGGCACGGGACATCAATTGATCGCCCCAGCGTCGGGCTCGGTCGGCATCTGCAAAGGGAACATCCATCTGCCTGCCTTTGCCGATGAGCCGAAGGCGACAGCGCCCTTGGGATTCATCGGTGAGGGGAGCATCGCCCGAGGAAAGTGCCATCAGCTCGACCAGTTCCAGGCTGCAGATATCAAAACTGCCCTGGTCCTGAAATCGTCCTGCTTCAAAACGGCTCCAGATCAGTTCGCCCTCCTTGAGCAGGGCCGCGCCGGACCCATCGAGCTTGGCGAGTTCCGAGTTCTCTGCCCAGCTGCGGAAGAGGTTCTGACGGCGTCGCTCAAGCCAGCCAAGAGAAGCAAGCAGAACGAAGGCCAGCAGAAGCGGTAACCAGAGCAAGCCTTGGCTCATAAATCAGGCGGTGTGAAGGCGTTTCGATAGTTCATTCTCCAGCGGATGTAACGAGTTCGTGCACAAGCTGTTCGAGAGTTAACCCACTGGATTTCCAGAGCATTGGATACATGCTCTGTGCAGTGAAGCCCGGCAGCGTGTTGATCTCATTCAGCCAGAGCTGATCGGCGATTTGGTCGTAGAAAAAATCAACGCGCGCCATGCCGCGCACGCCGACAGCGGCGCAGGCCAGCAGGGAGAGCGTGCGGATCCGTTCGCTGATGGCCTCCGGTAACGGCGCAGGGATCAGGGTTGAGCTGCAACCTGCTGTGTACTTCGTGTCGTAGTCGTACCAGTCGGCATCAAAACGGATTTCACCGACCACGGATGCACGCAATCTCGCCTTGCCGAGGACTGCACACTCCAGCTCCCTGGCCTGCACCCCCTGTTCGACCACCAGTCTCGGATCGAGTGCAGCCGCTTGGCGCAAGCCGTCCTCCAGTTCCACCCTTGTGCGGACTTTGCTGATCCCAACGGATGAACCCAGATTGGCCGGTTTGACAAAGCATGGATAGCCCAGTTCGCCTTCGATCCGATTCACAAGTGTGTTGCGATCCGTCTCGGCATCAAGGTCCGATGCCTGCACGCAGACATATGGCACCTGAGGCAGGTTGGCAGCTGCAAAGGCCGCCTTCATGGCTTGCTTGTCCATGCCGACGGCCGATCCCAGCACATCAGCTCCGACGAACGGCTTCCCCATCAGACGGAACAACCCTTGAACCGTTCCGTCCTCACCGTTCGGTCCGTGAAGCACCGGATACCAGACCGTGACCTCAGCTGCTTCATCAGGAAGACCGCGGAATCCTGCGTCGGGGAGAGGCGTGGGGAAGTCGGTCTCTTTGGGTGGCTGACCCTCCTTTAGAACCATTTCGGCAATGGACCGACCCCACCAGCGACCCATCCGATCGATGTAGATCGGCGTGACCTGATAACGGTGCTGATTTTCGCCGCTGCTCAGGCCTTTTAAAACTGTCGTGGCCGATCGGATTGAAACCGCGTGTTCTCCCGATTTCCCCCCAAACACCAGGCCGACGTGGGTGGGAGTGGAAGTCATCGGCGCGCGCCCGGTCTGCAAAGCGCGCCAAACGTATCAGTGCATCTACCGGCAGGGGAGGGGGGTGCCGCTCAGTGAGAACGAGCGGACAGCCTCAATCCGCACCTGCACCAGATCCCCTGGTTTGTAGTGCGTTCCATCTGCTCCTTTGGCAGAGAAGAAGGTCAGGCGGTTGGTGCGGGTGCGCCCCATCAGCTGGGATGGGTCCTTGGGATTCCCAGCCTCGGCCAGAACCTCTTCGATACGACCGGCGTAGCGGGTGTTGCGCTGTCGAGCGCAGCGCTCAACAAGAGCGTTAATCCCCCGCAGTCGCTCCACCTTCACCGCTTCAGGCAGCTGATTGTCCCAGTCGGCTGCAGGAGTGTTGGGGCGGGGCGAATAGGCGGCGGTGTTCACTTGATCGAAGCCAATTTCTTCGATCAGATCCAGGGTTCGCCGGTACTGGGCGTCGGTTTCTCCAGGGAAGGCAACGATCACATCCGCACTCAGCGAGGCATCGGGCATGCGATCACGAATGTGGTCGATGATCCGCCGGTACCGCTCCACGGTGTAGCCGCGGGCCATGGCCTGGAGCACGTCGTTGTCACCACTCTGAAAGGGGATGTGGAAGTGCTCGCAGAGTTTGGGTAGGTCGGCGCAGGCGTCGATCAGGCGCTTCGTGAAGTAGCGCGGATGGCTTGTCGCGAAGCGGATCCGTTCAATGCCCTCCACGTCGTGGACGTGGTGCAGCAGATCGGTGAGGGTGTTCTGGCGCCGCCCTTCTGGTGTGATGCCAGGCAGATCTCTTCCATAGGCGTCGATGTTCTGCCCCAAGAGGGTGATCTCCCGATACCCCTGAGCAGCCAGACCCTCCATCTCCAGCTTGATCGCCTCCGGCAGCCTGGACTGTTCTTTGCCCCGAACGGAGGGAACAACGCAATAGGTGCAGCGTTCGTTGCAGCCGTAGATCACATTCACCCAGCCGCAGATGCTGCTGTCTCGGCGTGCCGTGGTGATGTCTTCAAGGATGTGATGGTCCTCAGTGGCAACCACCTGTTGGCCGCTGTCCACTTGCTGCAAGAGGGTTTCAAGCCGGTTGGCATGTTGTGGGCCCATCACCAGATCCAGTTCGGGCACGCGGCGGAGCAAGGACTCGCCTTCCTGCTGTGCCACGCATCCGGCCACCACCAGCGTGAGATTTGGGTTGCGGCGTTTGCGCTGCGCCTGGCGACCGAGATAGCTGTAAACCTTTTGCTCTGCGTTGTCCCGAATGGTGCAGGTGTTGTACAGGACCAGATCCGCTTCGAGTTCGGCACTGGCTTCCTGGTAACCCATCGCTTCGAGGATTCCGGCCATGCGTTCGGAGTCGGCC
Organism: Synechococcus sp. AG-670-F04; assembly: GCA_003211515.1. Lineage (GTDB taxonomy): Bacteria > Cyanobacteriota > Cyanobacteriia > PCC-6307 > Cyanobiaceae > Parasynechococcus. The sequence continues at coordinate 11,629 of QCSN01000015.1, read as the reverse complement.
TTGTTCATCTGGCAACCGAAGGTTGTGATCCAGTAACTGCCCCGTTCGGTGGCGGAGACGGGAACCGTTGCGGGTGAGACGGAGACGACCAAAGTGTTGTCCGAAGCCTTCACAGTCTGATCGACGGTGGTGTCATGTCACCGGCAGCGTTGTTGTGTCAGTTTGGTCATCGGAGCTGATGATTGATGGGGTGGAGGCTGCGGCAGTTCAACCTCACCAAGGCAGTTCCCCTTGCCATTAGTCGGGGAATAACGGCGTCGGTGGTGCGGCTGGAACTCAGTCTTCAGCACCTCGGGATCACAGGACGTGGCGAAACCGGTGGCTTTGAAACAGGCCATCGCGCCTATTCCACAAATGCGGTGACTCGGGAATTGCGTGATTCGCTCGACCGTCTCACTGGTCTTGACCCCTGCAGACCCCAGGATTTCGAGTCGTTGTTGGAGTCCTTGACTCCGCCTGCCCGCTGTGCGGTGGACCTGGCTCTCTGGGATTGGTATGGGCAGTGGCTGGGGCATCCGCTCTGGCGGATCTGGGGGCTGGATGGGGAGCACGGCGTGGCCACCAGCGTCACCCTTGGTTTGGGCCCGGTCTCTGCCGTGCTGGATCGACTCAACCGCTGGTGGGAACTCCTCCCAGCATCGCGGGTGAAGCTGAAACTCGGTAGTCCAGAAGGCTTGGATCACGACCGAGTGCTGCTGGCGGCTGTTGCCGAAGCAATCGATCGGCATTCACAGGATCTCGGTGCATCGATTGAGTTGCAGGTGGATGCCAATGGGGGCTGGAGTCTTGACCAGGCTCGGCTGATGTTGCATTCGCTGCAGCAGAGCCTGGTGGTGCTGCTGGAGCAACCTTTGGCGCCGGATGCTGATCCAGACAAGGATCGGGAGGGATTTGCGGCGCTCCAGCCGGATTGTCCGATGCCCTTGGTGGCGGATGAAAGCTGTTGGGATCTGGAGGATCTGCTGCGGCTTGCTCCTGTGGTTGATGGTGTGAATCTGAAATTGCTCAAGACCGGTGGCCTGAGCCAGGCCCTGCTCATGGCGCGGATCGCCCGGTGTCATGGCCTTGATCTGATGGTGGGGTGTTATTCCGACAGTCGGCTTCTCAACGGCGCGGCAGCCCAGCTGTTGCCCTTGATCCGTTGGCCTGATCTGGACAGTCATCTCAATCTCGTGGATGACCCCTACATCGGTTTACCCCTGGATGCTGATGTGTTGCGGCCCTCGCCGGATCCTGGGCTTGGTATTCGGCCTCGGATGGAGACGATCGAATCAATCACCACCGAATGATCTGGCACCGAATGGTGTCCAACTGCGGGGTAAGGATCAGACCAGACCAGCAACCAGAAACCAGACACCCCGGGACCAGACGTTTACGTTTTTGCCGCCTGAGGACGAGGTCAGATGCGCAGATCGGCAGTCATGGCCCCGTGCACCGATGCTTTGAATTGCTATCGGTGTGGGCAATCTTCCATGGCCATGGCGGACACCGACGTCCAGTCTTTTGAACCGATTCGGTTGTCATGACCGTCATGCACGCTCCGCAGGGGTTTCGGGAGATGAAAGCGGTGCTGCTACAGCACGGGGGCCTCGCCAGCCTCACAGGAAAGACTGGGTTAGCCATGTTGCGACATCGGCCAGGGCCGATTGTCGCTGTGATTGATCCAGACCATGTTGGTCAGCCACTCGTCTCTGTCACTGGCATCGATCGGGATGTGCCCGTTGTCTCTGAGCTGGCCGAAGCGCTGCCCTTCAGCCCGGAGGTAGCCGTTGTGGGGCTTGCGCCATCGGGTGGGATGCTCCCCGACGCTGTGCGGCGAGATGCTCTGGCAGCTTTGAAAGCAGGTTTACATCTCGCCAGTGGTCTCCACACCCGGCTTGGGGAGGATCCAGAGCTGAAGGCTGCGCGACGGGCCGATCGTTGGATCTGGGATCTGCGCCAGGAGCCTCAGCAGCTGCAGGTGGGTCGGGCGCGTGCCTCGGCTCTCCACTGTCACAGGGTGCTTGCGGTGGGGACGGATATGGCCGTCGGCAAGATGAGTGCCTGTCTTGAGCTGTTGGCGGCAGCGGAGCGCCGTTCCCTGCCTGCCCGCTTCGTCGGCACCGGTCAGGCCGGCATCCTGATCAGTGGTGAGGGGGTGGCTCTCGATGCCGTACGCGTTGATTACGCCACGGGTGCGGTGGAAGCTGCCGTTCTGAGTGCCTCCAGGGATCTTCCGCCCGAGGGGGTTGTGCTGGTTGAGGGGCAGGGTTCCCTCTGCCATCCAGGCTCGAGCGCCACGTTGCCGTTGTTGCGGGGCAGTCAGCCATCTGCACTCCTGTTGGTGCATCGTGCCGGGCAGGTGAGCATCGACCGATTGCCTCAGATTCCCCTGCCACCTCTGAAGGATCTCATCCTGCAGATGGAGGCATTGGCAAGCTGGGCCCGTCCAGCGGGGGGCACCGGAGCAACCGCATGTACGAGGCATTGCCCTGAACACGGCAAGGCTTGACGAGACCAACGCCCGCATTGCTGTTGAGGCCATCCAGGAGGATCTGAATCTCCCCTGCACAGACCCGATCCGCTGGGGTGCTGAAACACTCCTGGATGCGGTGACGCGCAATGATTGATGAGGGCGAGCGAGGGGATTCGAACCCCCGAATAGCGGCGCCACAAGCCGCTGCCTTAACCACTTGGCGACGCCCGCCGCGTCTTGGAGAATCTAACAATCCATCCAGTTTCTAGCCCGTTGCAGCCAAGAGCCCCCCGCCGGCGGGTGCCCGTCGCTGCTGTCCTCGCCGTTTTGATCGGGGCTGGCAGCGCTGCAGTCCTGGCCTGGACGAATCCCAATCGGGACGACTTCCAGGAGCACGCCGGGGAGCAGTTGGTGACGCTCACCACCGAGGAACTGTGCGAGAAGCAGTCGCTTCCCATGGTGCTGCGTCTCTGGATCCGCGACTGTCCGGCGCTGGTTGCTTCCCAGAGAGAGACCCTGGCTCAGTTGGCAGGTCGGTTAACCACCCGCTGGGACCTTGTGATCGCGAGTGTCTATGTCACAAGACTTGGTCGCCAGGAACTGTTGCCTGGACTGAGGCTGCCTGGCGCTGAGGTGATCACCGTGGGAGTTGCAGGGCGCTTCGTGCTTGTCTCTTCGGAAACTTTCGCTGGTGGCCGGGAGTGAGTCAGCCTTCTCAGTCACTGGAGGCCTGGGTTCCACGCAGCCTGGTGGAGATTCCAGCCGGGAGTCCTCTGCCTCAGGTCAATGGAGACGGGCTTACGCCCATGACTCTCCGATGGAGCGACGGCCACTTGCATGCGCCAGAACCACTCCCGGAGCACGCATCGTCTCCCAAGACGCTGATCATGCCAAGGCTTGCCGATCCCCATGTTCACCTCGACAAGGCCTTCAGCTGGGCTGATCACCCCAACCGCATAGGCACTTACGACGGTGCCATGGCAGCCAACCTCCGAGAGCATCAAACGCGAACGCATCAAGCCGTGCTGCAACGGGGGCAGCGGGCACTGGAGCAGGCCTGCAGCAGTGGTTTACGTGCCCTGCGCAGTCATGTCGACAGCCTCGGTGATGGTGCGGAGTGCAGCTGGAATGCGCTGCTTGAGCTGCGGGACCGCTGGCAGAACCGCATCGAGCTCCAACTGGTGGCGTTGCTTCCTCTCGATTACTGGAGCACGTCTGAGGGGTGCCAGTTTGCTCGATGGGTGGCATCGGTTGGCGGTTTGTTGGGCGGGGTGCCCGTGTCCCATAGCGCTGGGCCGAGGTTGCGTGACCAGTTGCGGGCGTTGATCGCGCTTGCCGAGGATCTGGGTTGCGGAATTGATCTTCACCTCGATGAAAGCGATCGTGACCCTGCTGCAGGACTCGTGCAGCTGCTGGCTGCGCTCCAAGATCAGTCGGTATCGATTCCGATCACCTGCAGTCACCTCAGCAGTGTAGGGCTGCTTCCTGTTCCCGATCGCCAAAGGCTTGGTGAACGGATGGCGGGTCAAGGGCTCTGCGTCGTCGCTTTGCCCCTAACCAATGCCTGGCTGTTGGCACGCCAGCCTGGAGTTACGCCAACGACCCGACCGTTGGCCCCGATCCGTTGCCTCCAGCGCTCTGGAGTCTGCGTTGCCGTTGGATGCGACAACGTCGCTGACCCCTGGTATCCAGCGGGTGGGTTCGATCCGATCACATTGATGGCTCAAAGCTTGCCGCTGGCACAGCTGGCTCCCTGGCAGCGGCTTGGTTTGGCTCCCTTCACCACAGCTGCGGCAGAGTTGATGGGCCTTCGCTGGGACGGGTTACTTCGCAAAGGTGCTCCCGCTGATCTGATGATTCTTGAGGCGAGCAGCTGGAGTGAAGCTCTGATGCTCCCAACAAACCGCAGCATCCTGATCGCAGGTCACAGTTGGACCACGCCAACCCGCTAGACCGTCTGCCAGAGCAGCATTGAGTCTCCATGAGCAGCCGTGCGGATTCCCTGGCAGCATTAAGGCAGGACTTGGCCTGCATTCCGGGCCTGGAACTGTTCGGGGAGTCTGCTGATCTGAAACGGTTGTCCAGGGATTCCTACGACTATTCCCCTGTGCTGGAGAAGCGTCTGGAGTCATGTCGTGCGGATCTTGTCGTTCGTCCTGCCGACGCATCCGTCGTCCAACTTCTGGCGGCCGCCTGTGCCAAGCACGGGATCCCTCTCACCATTCGTGGTGCCGGCACCGGCAATTACGGCCAGTGCGTACCGCTTGACGGCGGAGTTGTGATGCTCACCGGCTCTCTCCAACGCATTCGCGGTATCGATCCGAGCACCGGTGTGGTGACGGTGGAGCCCGGTTGCCTGATGCGGGACCTTGATGCGGAACTGCGACGTCATGGCCGACAGCTGCGTTTGCTCCCGAGCACCTGGCGGAGTGCGTCGATCGGTGGGTTTGTCTCTGGTGGATCGGGTGGAATCGGTTCAATCCGCTGGGGCTTTCTTCGGGATCCAGGCCATTTGCTGGGTTTAGAGGTGATTTCAGTTGAACTTGAACCCAAACGAGAGACGCTCTGCGCCAGCGAAGCAGAGGCGTTGAATCACGCCTATGGCACCAATGGAATCATTACAGCCCTCCAGCTGGCGACAGCGCCTGCGGAGGATTGGCATCAGTTGAGCATTGACTGCATCAGCTGGCCGGCGGCTGTGGACTTGTTGCTCAGGCTTGGCCGCTCCGCTCTTTCCCTGCACCTGGCAACTCTGCTTGAGCGTCCAATGCTGAGCCATTTGCCCCCATGGAGTGGGCCTCCCGCTGACTGCCATCGCCTTCTCCTGCTCGTCGCACCGGATGCCGTCAGCAGCGTGCAACGGCTCGCTGATGCCGCTGATGCCGTGCTGCATGATCTTGGCCCGGAGCAGCTCCAGAGCGGCCGAAGTTTGCGGGAATTGAGCTGGAATCACACCACGCTTCACCTGCGTTCAGCAGATCCAGGCTGGACCTATCTCCAGATGCTCCTGCCGCAACCGGAGCTGCCAGCAATGGAGAAGCTGCGTCAACGTTGGACGGATGGGTTGTTGTGGCACCTCGAAGCCGTTTCCCAGCAGGGCGCACTCCGTTTGGCAGCCCTGCCATTGGTTCGGTGGGATGGTCCTGAGCGTTTGGAGCAGCTGATGGCGGATTGCCGTGAGGCGGGTGCTGTGCTTTTCAATCCCCATGTCCTCACGGTCGAAGATGGCGGACTTGGAATCGTGGATGGTGATCAAGTGGCGGCTAAAACCCGTTTTGACCCCCGCGGTCTTCTCAATCCCGGCAAGCTTCGCGGCTGGTCTGAACGCTCTGCTTAACAGCCAAGACTGTCCCGGGTGGCGACGCCTGTGGTGGGGTTGATGCCATCGGCGTCCCGGCAGAGTCGACGCTGATCATCTCTATCAAGGAGGGCATCGCTGAAGTCAGCCCCTTCGATCAGGGCGTCTGTGAAGCTGCTCCCCGAGGCAATGATTCCCGTGAGAATGGTATTGCGAAGGTCGGTTTTAACGAAATCAGCACGATCCATTAGGGCATCGGAAAGATCGGCATCATGGAAGTCCGCTTCTGAAAAAGCACCCTGGGTCATGATCGCGCCATGCAGGTTGGCGCCATGGAAATCCGCCTGACGGCCAACGGCTCCAGCGAAAGATGTGCTTTGCAGTTGTTGACCATGGAAATCCGTCCCGGTCTGATTGGTGAGGGTGTAATCGACCTTTTCTTGAAATAGAGCCCGATCCTGCAGTCCAAATCCCTCTGAGGTATCGAGGGCAAAGGCAGGGCTCACCAGGCAAACAATGGCCAGCAGCACGGAGAACAACAGATGCTGCATGGGCATGGTGTGGGGAACGATCCGCATCACTCTGCCGTCACAAGGCAGCGACTGAATAGATCACCGATCAGATAAAGCGATCCCGCAAGGATGGGAAAGGGATCAGGCCATGGTCCCTGTGCGCGGATTGTCTCCAGAGCGGCTTCGCTGCTAGAGCTTTGGTGCATTTGCTCGCCCCAGGATTCCTCCTGCTCAACAAGCGTGGCGCGATCCCAGCTGCTGTGGCCCGGCACAGGCACGATCCAGATCTGATCCGCTGGTTTGATCAGGCTTTGCAGCATGGCGATCGCCTGTTTGTGGGCCTGAATTCCAAGGATCCAGCACACACCTAGCTGTTCGCCCGGCCAGCTCTGCCGTTCTAGGGCCAGCTGCACGGCCGCGGCTGGATTGTGGGCGCCGTCAATTCGCAGCGGCAGGCTTTTCCAGTGAACAGTCTGAAGTCGCCCGCACCATCGGGTTTCAGCAAAGCCTGTTCGGATTGCGGCTTCCGGCACCGGCCACCCGAGGCCATCGAGAGCATGGAGAGCTCCAAGGGCAACGGCGGCGTTGCTGCGTTGCATCACGCCTTTCAAACCCAGATTCCATTCGCACCCCAATGGTTCAACCCAGGCAAGACGGGCCTGTTGCTGCCGGCAGGCTGCCTCGAGAACCTCGGCCACCGCAGGATCTTGGTAGGCGCTGACCACTGTGGCTCCTGGGGAGATCACGGCGGCTTTTTCCGTTGCAATCGCCCGCAGGGTGTGGCCCAGATGCTCACAGTGATCCATGCCGATCGACGCCATGGCGATCACCGGACGCTTGGGGTGAGCGGTGGTGGCATCCAGGCGTCCACCCAGACCAACCTCCAGCACCAGCACATCCACCTGATTGGAGGCGAAGTATTCAAAGGCGACGGCAAGAAGCTGCTCAAAGGGGGTGAGCTTGTTCCGCTCGCAGATCTTTCGCTGTGCAACGAGCCGAGAGCGCAGTTCTGCTTCAGCAATCATCCCCCCGTCGACGCGAATGCGCTCGCACCAATTCACCAGATGGGGTGACGTGGTGAGCCCCGTTTTGATGCCTGCCCGCTGCAGTGCACTGGAGAGAAAAGCCGCGATCGAGCCTTTGCCGTTGGTGCCGGCGACCTGAATCGCTGGTACATCTGCACAGGGGAAACCGAGCTCATCCAGGGCATGCCGCATGCGATCCAGCTGCAGATCCATGCCCCGCAGATCGAAACGGGGAATCAGATCTGAAAAGTCGTCCGGCATGTGGCCTCAAGACGCCGCAGCAGCTGGCGAATCTCGCGGGCGCTGATTGACAGGGGGGGCACCATGCGCAAAACCGTCGGCCCCGCCGCCACCAACAGCAACCGATCGTTCAGCGCTGCAGCGGCCAGTTGTGGTGCGGTGATGTTGCAATCCGGCTGCATCACCACGCCCTGCAGCAGTCCCCAGCCACGAACGCATTGAAATTGCCCTGGGAAAGCTTCCACCAGTTTTTCGAGTCCTTCACGGAGCTGGTCACCCCGTTTCTGCACGTTGCGCATCAGGTTTCGCCGATCGATTTCCTGTGCCACGGTCAGACCGGCACGGCAGGCAAATGGGTTCCCTCCAAACGTGCTGGCGTGATCACCTGGCTCAAAGACATCGGCATGATCCTGAACCACCAGGGCTCCGATCGCATGCCCCCCACCCAGACCTTTCGCCAGAGTGAAGGCATCCGGCTCGATCCCCAGCTGTTCATAACCCCATCGCATTCCGCTGCGACCCATACCCACCTGCACTTCGTCAAGAATCAGGAGGATGTTCCGTTCCGAGCAGAGGGAGCGGAGTCGTTGAAAAAAGCTCGGGTCTCCAGGATTGACCCCTCCCTCGCCCTGTAAGGGTTCAATCAGAACTGCGGCGACTGCCGGTCCTTGGCTTTCGTGGCGATTCAGCAGTGCTTCGAAGGCGTCAGCTTCGTTGAACGGAAAATAATCAAAGCCCTCAACAACGGGTTCAAAACCTGAGTGATATTTCGGCTGACCAGTTGCCGTCACTGCTGCAAGGGTGCGCCCGTGAAAACTTGCTGCAGCCGAAAGGATCACGGGCCGTTCAATTCCCCGTCGCCGGTGGCCATGTTTGCGGGCCAGCTTGATGGCCGCCTCGTTGGCCTCGGCACCTGAATTACAGAAGAAAACACTGTGTCCACAACTGTGATCAACAATCCACCGGGCCAGCGCTTCCTGCTCTGGGATGCGATACAGGTTTGAGACATGCTGCAGACGACTGAGCTGCTGCTTCAACGCGCGTCGCATCGCTGGGTCGCTGTGGCCAAGGGTGCAAGTGGCGATGCCGGCGACTGCGTCGAGGTATTGCTTTCCTGATTGGTCCCAAACCCAGCAACCTTTTCCGCGCACCAATGTGAGCGGAAAACGGTTGTAGGTGTTCATGACTGCAGTGGGAGCGGTGGGACTTGAACCCACATGCCCGAAGGCGCTCGATTTTGAGTCGAGTCCGTCTACCAATTCCGGCACGCTCCCATGATCGGGATTCTAGGAACCCGAGGGTCAGTGTTCAGCTTTGCTGTCGACGGACGCTTGCGCCAACCTGATTGAGCTTGGCCTCGATATCTGCATAGCCGCGATCGAGATGTTCAAGACCGGAGACCTGCGTTGTCCCGTCGGCAGCAAGGGCTGCTAGCACCATGGCAGCAGAGGCTCTGAGATCACTCCCGGTGACTGGTGCACCACTGAGACGAGGCACCCCTTCAACGATGCCGGTGCTGCCTTCGATACGAATCGACGCACCCATGCGTTGAAGCTCGGCTACGTGTTGCATTCGGTTTTCATAGATCTTTTCAGCAATCACACTTGTTCCCTGCGCTGTTGCCATCAAGGCCATGAATGGGGCCTGGAGGTCCGTTGGAAAACCAGGAAAAGGCTGGGTGATCACATCGACTGCCTTGATTTCACCGGGCCTGATTGTGATGCCCACGCTGTCGATCTCAAGTTGACAGCCGCAGTCACGAAGCTTCTGGAGAACGGAATTGAGGTGCTCCGGCACGACGGGCTCAACTCTCAACGTTGATCGGGTGATCGCGGCGGCCATCAGAAAAGTGCCGGCTTCGATGCGATCGGGGATGACCGAATAGGCGGAACATCCATGCAGGCGCTCCACTCCTTCAACAGTGATGACGGGACCACCAGCACCACTCACCTTTGCTCCCATGCAATTCAGCAGGTTGGCGAGGTCCTGAACTTCAGGTTCTTTGGCCGCGTTTTCGATGGTTGATGTTCCATCAGCCAAAACTGCTGCCATCAAGAGGGTTTCGGTGGCACCAACACTCGGGCAATCCAGAACGATTGAGGCTCCCTTAAGGCGCTTCAGACCACCGGGGAGTGCGGCTGTTACGAGACCGTGGTTGACATTGACGACGGCACCCATGGCCTTGAGTCCACGGATATGTTCCACAACAGGACGGGCCCCGATGCGGCATCCACCGGGTAACGGCACCCTGGCGTGGCCCAAACGGCCAAGAAGCGAACCAATGCTGAAGAAGCTGGCCCGAAGACAGTTGACTAACTCGTATGGAGGCTCAGAGGATTTGAGATGTGTTGCTGTCAGTTTCAGACTGTTTGGGGAACGGACAACTGAAACACCAAGTGCTTCGAGGATCGCGCCCATCCCCTGAATATCAGTTAGGTCGGGAACGTTGCACAGTTCAACTGTTTCATTGGTTAAGAGAGCAGCTGTCATCAGCACAAGAGCTGAATTTTTAGCTCCACTCACGGTCATTACACCGCTTAAACCGACACCACCATCTATTGAGAGATGCGACTTGAGACCCCCCTGAGACGCAGTGGCCGTCACCATCATTTCTAGCTACTTCCGCTTTTCGACAGCATCTTGACAAGTCAGGATGAGACCGTCTAGACGGCCGGCGTTCAAACTGGCTTGACAAAAGCCTTTCAAGAAGGCCTTGACGGTGATGCCGTAATGTTCCCGGGTCGTTTGACGACCAACGCCAGCGGATGTGGCGGAATTGGTAGACGCGCTAGTTTCAGGTACTAGTGGTGGCAACATCGTGGGAGTTCAAGTCTCCCCATCCGCATCAATTGACAGAAGTCATGCTCATTAATTCATTGAGAATGATTCGATGAACTTGTGGGTCAAAGCTTGGTACATAGTCTACAAACACTAGAGTTTACTTTTCATTTGTCTAGCAGTAAGGGCAGCAAGCAGCAGTTTTCTTTGATGACTGTGACTAATTAGATGTAAGTATTTTTACCAAATGAAAATTCAAAACGTAATTTCTTACCGATTAGATTCTTAAGATTGAATCTTGTTTGATTGCAGTTAGGCCACACTTAATGGGTCTTCTGAAGTGAGGTTCCAACGCGAGAACTCATCAATCAAATCGCTGAGCTTCAAGCTCGCGTAGATCATCCCCAGCATTGGAGCTCCGGTGAGCACACTCAAAATGTTGAGAAGTTGAGACAGCTTTACTACGAGATCAGAAGGAGAACTGAAGAAGAAGAAAACGTTTAGCTTTGCCACGCCCTGATGGGTCAGGCGAAACTGCTTTTGACTGAAATCACTCTCAGATTTGACCGCAAAAACGTCATTTGTATTTTTGGTGGTTGAGAGTGAATCGAGCCACATCGTTTGAATGATTGATTTCCAACTCTCACCGCAAGAACTCGAAACTATTTCTGGTTCAAAAGAGTTTGACCCAAGGGTCCTAATGACGCCTGTTCCGCCTGATCAAATGGGACCATTTGGCCGTTTAGGCCCACTCCCCATCAATACGAATCGAGATAAGCAAATCAAACGACTGAGAAAGATTATTCGTCGACTCAGGAAACGGAACAAAGATTGAATACACTATCCAAGCACAAAGCTCTTAAAAAATTGTATATTAATTTTACTTGTGGTCATTAGGTTGATTAGTGTTTTCTCAGGATTGACTTGTCCTATATCGCTTGTCAAACCCCCGTAACAATACAGTTGTCTCAATTGTCGCTTTAGTTGTGAAAGAGCAAGATTTCGCTCATTATCGAGCTATTCGCCAGAGAAAGAATCAAGCGAGAAAGTATACTCCTTGTCTACTGATATATGGTCTCTTGTAGATAATGCTTTTAATGGCAGATTACGCTGAAACGGAGTCAATAGCGAAGCAGTGGGCAGTCTTTGAACACTTCTATTTCCCCGAAGTTTTTGGCTGCTTGCCTTATATTTTCGGGATTGGACACGGAAATCTCATAATTCTTCTGAAAAGCTTGGACCATGTCCGTTGAAATTACGTCATTCAGATGTAGGTCGCACAACGTTGCACGAACGCCTTTCGCATAGGCGAGCTTGATTT
>QCSN01000014.1 GCA_003211515.1 Synechococcus sp. AG-670-F04 | reverse complement strand
GCTTGGTTGTTCACCAACCTCAGTCCCAACAAAAGCGATCGGTACATCACTCCCCTGTTGCCGATGCTGGTGCTTCTGCTGGCGCGGGGCTGGTGGCAGTGGGGTGTGATCTTGCGCGATCGGCAGCGATACCTGGCTCCCTTCGCCCTTCTCTCCGGATTGCTGGCCTGCTTGCCAGCGGGACTGGGACTGCAGCGGGCGCGGCTTGCTGATCGTCCCCATGGGCCGCTGGACGATGTGGTGCAGGCAGCGGGGGGCGGTGACCCGGATCAACAGCCCCGCACCTTGATCGTTGTGCCCAGCACCCCTGATCTCAATCAGCACAACGTCAGCTTTTACGGCAGACGCAACGGCGGCCAGCTGGTGGGCCGCCAACTTGGTGGACGTCGCAGCGACCGGGAGCCTGTGCTGCAGCGGGCCGAGTGGGTACTGCTGGCGGAAGGCGATCAGGGTTCGGTGCGCAAGGCAGCCCGTCGGCTAGACCGTGCCGTGCGCCGTAGCGGGAGGTTCACAGCGGTGGGGCGCTTTCCTCGACCGAAGGGCGGCAGTTACTCCCTCTGGAGGCGGGCCGATCAGGCGGCTGGCGATGATTTCGCCGCAGCATTCCCGGCCCTTGCGGCAGGGCTCGCTGAGGGACCTGCCGGACTCGATCCAGTGTTCGCCGCAGTGGGTCGTGAGCACATGCTTGATGGCCATTTCCGTTACCGCGCCAGTGTTCAGAGGAAGGCAGAGCAACGGCTTCGCGAGAATCCTGAAGACGCAGGGGCCCGCTGGAGCCTGGCCCTCTTGGCGGTTCTGTCCAACCGACCCACGCAAGCAGCTGATCAGTTTGCGGCATTGCAGGAGCTGCTGCCTGACAATCCATGGCCCGCGGCCTATCACAGTGTGGTCACGCTGGCTGGCTGGAATCCCTGGTTGGCTGCCCACGTGGCTGATGCCGCCAACGCACAAACACCGGACCCGTTGCTGGCTGCACTTGCTGATCTGAGCGGAGTTCTGGGCGGTGCGATCTGGCGATTGCCATCCGCGCTTCAGACCGTTCCCGAAGCAGTGCAGCGGGTGGAGTCGGCACTCGAATCAGACGCGACAACGGATCAGGACCAGGGATCGCGTTGATCGGGGCAGAACAATGGAACTAAATCAGTTCATGCTTTGCAAATTGTTTGTGATGACTTGATTCATTTGAAGATCGATCAGGCGTTGCCTTGTTTGTTGTTGTTTGACGCATCTTGGTCGCCGATGCATTTGAAATTATCAGGGGCCGATTTTATTTCTTTTGGTTGGATTAGAGGTTCAGCGTGAGCAAAGAGATGCCAGGCGCTCTTCCAGCCGTGAACGCTCTGAGTTTTCTGGCTTACCAGGATCAAGGGATCGTTGATCACCGGCTAGCTTTTTCAGGTGATTTTTTTGTGCGATGAAGCTTTTTCTGCTCGCATCACTGCTCGTTGCATCGTCATCCGCTGCTGCTTTGGCTCAATGCAGGAATGGATGGTGCAAGGGCGGTTGCGCTGTCAATCAGGACAGCTGCGCTTATGTAAAGCCCTTGAACAGAGCCTACCCAATCCGAAGGGTGAAACATACGAATGATGCAACACACATCATGGATTTTGATTGTCAGCAATCAAGATGGAGAATTGTGTGGGAAGACGGCTCTCTGGATCCTTGGATCGATGTCAACCCAGGAACGGTGATGGAGGTTACATTCGAAGTCGCGTGTACTGATTGAGGTGCCTTGATTGTCCGGTTCGGTTCGGTCCAGTCCGGTCGTTGCCGGACCGGACCTCCCATTCGTCCTTTTGATAAAGATTGGCCGATTGGCTTCAATATGAAAAAAGCTGGTTCATCCTTTGGCAGCCAAGATTGTTTCAGCAGCCTGGTCGCGAGACCATTACTGCTCAGATGAATTGAGAACCGAGAACATGGTGACGACAGTCTTTCGTGATCGAGAGGAGGGATGAAACTTGCTTTCCTTGCAGTCGCTGGAACGTTGTTTCTAGGAGTATCTCCGGTGCTTGCTGAGGAGCCCGAGCACGACTGTTATGAAACAAAGGCGAAACACGTTGTTTGTTGGACGGTGATTACTGGCAATCAATACGCCGTTGCTGTGACGACAGCCGATGGACAACAGTCAGATGTTGGCGTTCTCATTCCCAATATCCTTTTGATTGACTGTGATGCGGGGCGGTGGCGTGGAAGAGGTACGCTCCCAAAGGAGAGTGCGGGAATGATGGCGAAAGCTTTTTGCAAAGATCTTGAAAAGGGGCAGTACCAAGATCTTTGAGGTTACGCCCGCTTCTTTTTGCTTGCTGGTGATTTTGGTGGACTGGCTTCAGTATCAATCCATCAGCCAATAGATACGCGCACCGGAGTTAAAATTGGCGAGTTGTTCCCAGGTTGATGTGAATGTGTGGTTGTGGCTGGAGCGTGCATGTTCTTTCCCCCAGGGGTTCATGATTGTGAATGTGTCTGTGTCGGTATTGAACCCAGTTATGGTGTAGGCATGAGCAGGGATGAAATTGACTTTCCCATTCACATCGGTGGTGTTGGCTCTAGAGCCTAGATAAAAGTTTTTGCCTTGTTTGGCGAGCTCGATGATATCGGCACGTTGTTGATGATTGTCTGCATTAAGACGGGTGTTTGTAAATGGTTGGCCTGTGATGTGAAACAGAGGATCTCCCTGCCCGCCTTCAATGGATGCATAGGAATTGCGACCATTCCGGAATGTGTTTCTCAAGAAGCCACCGATCTCATTGGCCTGGGCATACCCTTTTTCCAGCAGAGCAACCCAGGTCTCTCCATGTAGCGCATGCGAACTGTTCCCTGAAGCAAATCGGGTGCTGTGATTTTGAGTTGGTACTTGATTGTCAACGGTTGTCCAGATGGCTTGTCCATTGTCATGCCGATAGAAGCGCACGCCATAGGTTCCATCTCCGTTATCGATAAAATTATTTTGAATAAGATCAGGCTTATTGTTTGCGATTACGATTGCTGAACTCAGCAAATAGCAGGTGCCTGCCTTGCCTTGGTTGATGTCGTGTCCACTGATTCCATTGACAAACAAATCTCCCCTCATCGCACCGTAATTGAAATATGTTCTTATACCTTTGTCTTCAACAAAATTGCTCGGCCGGTCGAGGCCTCCATACCACTTATTCACCAGGCTGGTCATGTGCTCCTCACTGCTGCCGTCTTGCAGGTTGCCAAGCGTCGTTCGCGAGTCTTGGCCACCTGTCCACCATTGGTTGGCTGGATTGCCCCCCACCACGGCATTGAACAGATACGACTCGTACTGCTTGGTGTCTGAATTCAAATACGTGGGCAATGACGATTGGAGGCTTTGCAGATCTTCGAGTTCGTTGTTGGTGATGCCATCGCGTCCTGCTGTCAGGAGAAGTTCACGGATCTCCTGGCGGTCAAGGATCGCGTCATCGAGCTGACGGCTGAGCAGATTGTCGAGGGTCATGTCATCCAGCACCGGGCGGTCCGTCGTTTCCGACTGGTCGAGGGCGATGGGCTGTCCAGTGATCTGGTCTTCCCCAGCCAATACTTTTGAGTTCAGGGATGGCTGCTCTGGAGCCTGGGTGTTGATCAGCTCAGAGGAATCTCCGAGCATCGAGGCGTCAACAATCACAGCCTCGTCGTCTTGATGGAGCTCGGTGATCAGAACTGGAGTGGTGTCAAACATGGTGCTGGTGTCGATGTCTGCACCATCTCCACCGCGTAGGTTGAGCGCTTGTGGACTTCGCTATTCGTTCCCGGTGGGTCAGTGGTGAAAACGAAGTGAGCGATTCAGTGCTGTTTCAGCCCTGGAGTCGTGATCGGGAGAACGGCGGTTGATGCTGTGATCAACCTCACAACGATCGCTGACTCAGGTCATCGAGGGGCGCAGTGATTTCGGCGATCTTGTGTGCATCGGGGGAACACACAACCCGACATATCAATGAACTAACTTCAACGTTATGGAATTCACTCTTGATCAGCTTCAATCAGCTTCTGGCGGTGTCGCCATGGGGCCAGACGGCAAAGGTTGCACAGAACGCGACTTCTTCCCTTATGGGGACATCTTCAAGGACTTAAAACCTGTAATGCCACGCCGACGTGGTGGAAAATCTGTTCTGCCAGATCGGTTCTGATCGATTGATTGATCTCATTCACCATTTAATACTCAAACAATGAACAACACTGAACTTTCCATCGAACAGCTCGAAATCTGCGCCGGTGGAGCTGCCTGGATGATTCCCGCTGGCTACATCATTGCCAAGGAAGGCACGAAGGCCATCTGCTTCTACAAGGATCTGGCCAAGAACCTTTCGGAAGGTAAATGTGTCGGTGCTGCAGTTGTGGCGGCTGGTCACAGCTCAGGAACAATTGATAAAGACTGAAGCGCTTGATCACTAATCAAAACCCTGCCAGTATTGGCAGGGTTTTGTATTGACTTTGTATGGCCTATTAAAAAATGCCTGATGTGAATATCTTGCTTGATTCCTGAGTTTTTGAGTGCTGCATGTCTACTCACCTTTCCAGATCAAGACGTCTCAAGAGTCTCCATAGGGCAATGATTTGATGAAGCCAGAAGATTGGTCTCGCGATGGCAGAGCCATGTCTATGCCCGTCAAATGTTGAGAAGATTGATGGTTATTGAATTCTTAGTTGGTTGGCTCAAGCATTTTAGTTTGGCAGTGAATCGCCGTATTGGATCGCTCCGGGAAGCTGACCGTTCGACGAAGGAAATGCTCAGATCGGTGTAGCTTTTTTGGTGGATTGTAGATAATGATGGCTGAACGATTGCATGAATGTAGTAGTGGTGACTGCCACCTCTGTTTCGCAGCCGGAAGAAGTAATGATTAACACTTACCGTGACCCTAATCTCTTGCTGGTCCATCATTGTGTCCTCAAGCAAAGTGGGCACTGAGGTCATCTGTAGCTCCGCTTGTATCAGGGGAGCCTTCCTCGTCATCACCAGCATCCTCGTCAGTGACGAGGGCTTGCTTCTTCTTGCCTCCAAATCCGTTGTCTCTGGACTTGCCTGCAAAGCTGTTGCCCTTGTCATCAGTGCGCGCTTCTGTGCGCGTGCTGCTTCGATTGCTGAAGCTTCAACAGGGAACCAGTGCTCTGGATTCCCCTATGCATTGGCAGTCAGACGGAGAAGGCCGTCTTCAAGAGTTTTACTGCCTAGCTTGGCTGCCACAATTGCAATTAACATGCCGAAGTGGGAAGGCGCGTGGTCCATATCTTTAAGCGCCTGGAGTTGATTGTTTGCTATTATCACTCATTTTCAGTCTTTATTGGCTATTGCATTGATGCTTGGCGTAGCTAATGCTCGGCAAAAGATGCTTTTCGCTTGCTATGCACTGGATGGAGAGCTAATTGCCAATAGCGCGGATCGTATATAAATCTTTTTTAGATCCTATGGACAGAAAGAAGTATGGCTATTGCGGCTTTTCTTAGAAAGGATTTGGGAACTCTTCGCTGGGCTTTGTGGATTCTTCAAGCGCACCTGATAAGCATTCGGCTTCTGCAGTGCGAAAGCCAGCTAACCAGCCACCATCCAAGCCAGGTTGAGCAGACCATCGTTTGTATTGTTCGTCCGTTACCTCGCCGGAGTCTAGAAGACTGCAGATGGCCATTTGCATAGAAACGCCTGACAAATATTCACATAAAACTTGGTTGTCACCCGCACACATTCGCACAAGTCTATCTCGGTATTGATCGGCAGAAGCCGCTCCTGGCAAGAACAGAGCCATGCTGAACAGTAAAACCAGGGCTCGCATTGGTATCTGAAATCTGACAAGATCGTAGCGTGTTTATAGTCGATTCAAGCAGCTATTAATACCAATGCTCTACGCAGCTATTGAAGCTTCTGTATTTGCCAATCTTGCTTCCATTGACCCAGCATAGGCCTAAGGCTATGGCGAAGCATTCAATTGTTCAAGCGCATGATTAGTAACCCTCGTGTAGCTGATATGAGAGCTAACAAGTGAATCGGCTTTGTGCATCTCTTTGGTTACACATTCTTCAAACACTCTCGCAATCTTATTGATGGCGTGAGCTTGTGGGCCCCAGTGATCTCGCCTTTAGGCGCTCAAGATTATCAAGGCAGTCGCTGCTCTCACATGCAACAGGCTACGTCTGATTGCACTTAACGCCAGACGCAATCGTCAGAACTGCTGTTCTTGTGCCCCGAACAATTGCTAATTGCTAGCTCGCCGATAGCAGGGATGATTTCAGACCCTGGGGAAGGATTGGTCTCAACAATCAAATCTTGTGCCTTAGTCAAGGTGAGTGGTCTTGTCTGACCCATTGCCTGAACGAGCCAACTCAAATCTTCAGTCTTCGCATGAGATGATTGAACGCCACATTCGACTTGTTCGGTAACAGCAGCTGTCCGACTATTTTATACGTATCTTCTAAGTATTCAGTGAAAATAGTCAACATTGCCGATGCCAGGTCCAACCGTGCTTCTAAAAGGGTCAATCTGGAGAAACAACTAGCGACACTGCATACGCTCTTTCTGCTTGTCTCATCGAACCCGTTACAGAGAGTGAGCGGTTTCTCTCGAGAGTGCCGTCAGCGAGCGGAACAAGGTTCGAGTTGATCCATCCGCAGCCATACATCCGGCACGGGGCGGTTCCAGCGCACTTGTCCGTACTTGCCCTTCACCACCAACAGTTCACCGGGACCATCAAAGATGTAATCGGGTGGGGTGGGATCGCTGGCGTCGGCTTCAGTGCTGCCGTTGTAGGCGTCACGGTTCACCCGCACCAGGGCTCCCTTGCGCAGAGCCACGGGCTTGGCCTTCGCGGGCGCGGCGGCGTCGGTTTCAGCCATGACGGGTTGGGAACGCTGATGCAGGCTAGGACCTGCACGCCATCCTTTTCGCTCGTTTGTGGAGCAGCCCGTAGCCCTCTATTTGATGGCCTTTGGTGGCCTGCTGCTGGCAGCGGTGCTGCTCGACGACCTCGCCGATCGGATCAAACTGCCCGGCATCCTTTTGGTGCTGGCCCTGGGGCTGCTGGTTGAGAACGACATGCGGTCAGTCGGTGAACCGCTGCTCTCGCTGACCCGGGCCAACAACATCACCCAGGCAGCGTTGGTGCTGGTTCTGTTCTTCGGGGGGCTCACAACGAACTGGAGCCGCATGAAAGCGGTGGTGCAATCAGCGGCGCGTTTGGCGACGTTCGGGGTGTTGATCACCGCAGCGATGCTCACCCTGTTCGGGATCGCGATGCTGCAACTCGAGGGTGGCTGGCAGCCGGCGCTGATGGCCCAGGTTCTGTTTGTTGGCGCGATGTTCAGCAGCACCGATGCCTCGGCTGCCCTCTCGCTGCTTCGCCCCCTGGCGGGGCGGATGCCAGAGAAGGTGCTGGATCTGATCGAGATGGAATCCACCATCAACGATCCGATGGCGGTGGTGCTTGCGGGGCTCGCCCTCGCCCTTGCCGGTGGAGAAGGTTTGGCCACGGCTGAACTGGTCACCGATGTGGTGCGCCAGTTCCTGCTGGGTGGGTTGCTCGGATTTATTGGCGGCAGCGTGATCTCCCAGCTGCTGATGGGCCGCACCTCCCTCACCCGCGGCTCGATGCTGCCGGTGGTGAGCCTGGCGTTGCTGTTGGTGCTCTCCGGTGGCACCACACTGATGGGGGGTAGCCCACTGCTGGCGGCTTATGTGGCTGGGCTGGTGCTTGGTAATGGCAATGCAGCCGATCAGCGTGTTCTGGAGGAGGCCCACTCCAGTTTCGCGAAAATGGCGGAACTGATGCTCTTCCTTTGCCTTGGACTGGTGGTGGAGCCGGCGGGTGTGGTGCGGGCCGGCGGCTGGGCTTTGGCGATCTTTGCCGCGATGCAGCTGGTGCGCTGGCTGATGGTGCAGCTGCTCCTGTTGAGATCAAATTTCACAGCGGGTGAACGAGGTTTTATCTGCTGGACCGGGCTGCGGGGTGCAGTGCCGATTGCCATGGCGATTCAGGCCTGGAACTCACCGGCCAGCTGGGGAAAGCTGATGCCACCGTTGGCGTTGTCGGTGGTTCTCCTGGGACTTGTCATTCAGGGATTTGCGCTGGTCCCGATCGCCCATCGGCTCGGGGTGGTGACGGAGCCGCAGGAGCCTTAGTCCTCCTAGCCTCCTCGCCGAACAGAACAGTCCAAGCGTCGATGCGCCTGCTACTTCTCGGTTGCACCGGTTTTGTCGGTCGCGAACTGATCCCCCTGCTCCTGGAGGCAGATCATCAGCTCACTGTTGTGAGCCGCCGTCTTCCGCGGGGATATGACGCTGAACGATCCGCTGGTCAGCTCACGTGGCTGCAGTTAGATCCGTCCCGCCCCCAGTCCTGGCAGGTGCAAGACCTGAAGGAGGCGGTTGAGCAGGCAGAAGGAGTGGTGAATCTCGCGGGCGAACCAATCGCCGAGAAGCGTTGGACGCCCAGTCACAGGCAACAACTCGAAAGCAGCCGGCTGGACAGCACACAATTTCTTGTCGATGCGATCAGCGCTTCGCCCACGCCCCCCGCGGTGCTCATCAACGCATCGGCGGTGGGGTACTACGGCAGCAGTGCATCGGCTCGTTTCGTTGAATCAAGCCCTGCGGGCGACGATTTTTTGGCTTCGCTCTGTCAACGCTGGGAAACAGCAGCTGCTGCCGTACCTCCCGCAACCCGGCAGCTCACCGTGCGGATCGGGATCGTTCTTGCCGCAGACGGTGGCGCGCTCGGCAAGATGCTTCCCGTGTTCAGAACGGGCTTCGGAGGGCCGATCGGCACCGGTCAGCAATGGATGAGCTGGATTCATCGCAGTGATCTCTGCGCCCTGATCCAGAAAGCCCTCGATGATCCAGCTTTGTTTGGTGTGGTCAATGCAGTGGCCCCGCAGCCGGTGACGATGGCTGATTTTTCGCGCGCTCTGGGCCGCACCCTGGGCCGCCCGAGCTTGCTGCCGGTTCCGGCTCCTGTGCTGCAGGTGATGCTCGGCGATGGTGCTCAGGTGGTGCTCGAGGGGCAACACGTTGAATCCGAGCGTCTCCAGTCGCTGGGTTTCAGCTTTCGCTACCCCGATCTGACCGCTGCACTCGCCGCTGCCACCAGCTGAGGATTCCGCTGAGCAGGGCCGCCATGATCAGCAGGCTGATCGCAGGTGTGAACAGGGGCTGCCAGAGCTGCTGGAACAGATCCATCGGCTGATTCTGCCCTTGGGACTGGGCCATCACGGCAACCCCGAAGAATCCAGCTCCCAGAAACACCACCAGCACGTTGAGCATCAGGAGGCGATCCAGCCAGCGCTTCCAGGTTGGTTCTGTGGGGGCGGTCATCATTCAGACCCGTGCGCGACGGCGGAGATGGCATCCGCCATTCTCCGTCCACCGCCGCTGCTGCCAAGACGTCGCTGTGCCTCGAGCCGGCATTGCTGCGTCAGAGCATGGTCCGTTCGGCTCCGCTCCAGCAACTGGAGGGCGAGACTGGCTGAGCGGTTGAGGTTGTCGTCGCTGCCGGCTTCTCCCTCGGCGCAGAACACCGTTGGCCCCAGCAAGCGGCGCTGGGCTTCAGCGAAGGCCGCAGTGAATTGCGGACCATGCCCCGGCAGTTGCAGCACTGGGCGAGCCAGCCCCACCGCCTGCTCCGCAGCAGTGCCCGCCATGCAGATCAACAGATCGCTGGCTTGGAGCACCGCCTGAAAGGCCCCGCGGTGAACGTGAACGCTCAGGCCTGTTGGGTGTTTGAGTTTGCTGCCTGCGAACCGCCATTCGCCACGGGCCGCCCATGCCTCCAGTTCAGGATCGCTGAGGCTGGGCACCAGGGCTAGATCCAGGCTCAAGTCCGGAGCAGCGCTCAGGCGTTCCACCACGGCCAGCAACAGTCGCAGGTTGTTCTCCAGTTCTGGACGGCGGCTGCCGGGTAACAGTCCGATGCGGGATTGGACCGGCGGCAGGGGTGGCGCCGGCTGGAGCACCGGGTCCATGAACGGATTGCCGAGGAAAACCACCGCTCGTTGCAGCTGCTTACTCAGGTCGTCTGCAGTGAGCTGATCGCGGCTGAACACAGCCCGGAACCGCTGGCTCGACAGCAGGGTGCTGCAGGGCCAGGGCAGGCGCAGTCGTCCCTCGTAGTGGCTTGAGTAGGCAACCAGGTAGGTCGCCACCGGACGATGGCTCAACCAGGCGGCGATCACTGGAATCACATCCCCCACCACCACGATCAGATCGAAGCGATCGGCATGGCGTAACAGTCGAATCAGTCGACGGAACAAGTAGAAGATCTGCCCTTGGAGCAATTCGGTGAGGCGCCCCTTCAAGCTGGTGTAGCCGATCCCCCCCGTGCTGAATTCATGGCTACGGCCAAGCAAGGGAAGCTTGGCCTGCAGGTAGGGGCGTCCTAAGCCGGCGAAGGGGAGGGCCTGCACGTCATGGCCGAGGTCACGCAGTTCCTGTCCCAGCAATGAGCCAGAGAGGTCTTCGCCATGACCATTGCTGAGTAACAGAATCCGGGCCATTCACCACATTGAATTGGAAGGGATCAGGAATGCCGTGGCATTGGCAACGCGGGACCAACACCTGCCCCATTCAACGTTCCGCCGGCCCACGCGTGGACGACATCAAGTGGTGTTGCTGAGCGACAACACCACTCAACCTGTTTGCGGCCATCGTCTGGTGGGGTTGGATCTGTTCTCATTCAGGCTCAGAAATGATGCTTTTAGGTCAGGACAAGACGGTTGGAACTCCGAAGACCCAGTCCTGTTTTTGCTCTTTGTGAGGAAGATGTTTTGCTCCCCTGTGATGGCGGTTTTTGTTTCAGAGATCAAGCCAGGCTTTAACTTTTTGGAGTGCTTTCCAATCCGGCTTGCGCTTCAGGCCATCCTCGATCGATGTTTGAAGATCCTTGGTCATCTCCGGCGCAAAAGCCATCACTTTCTGCACCACCTGGATTTGATCGCGCACGCCTTTTGATTGGGTTTCGAGCAGAGCCAGGCTGAGATTGATGCGCGCTTGTGGGTCCTGTCCGTTGAGCTTGACGGCGAAACGTGCGGAGCGAAGGGCGTCCTCCGGCTGATCGCACAAGAGCTGCAGCCACGAAAGGCAGGTCCACCCCGCGGACTGACGTGGAGCGGCTTCGGTGATGCTGAGAAACGTTGGAAGAATTTCCTCCGCAGCAGCTCCGGCCTGATATCGGGCCATGGCTTCGTCGAACAGATTCTCCTGGCTGGACTCCATCGAGGCTGTGGCGGGTGACGGGCCCTTCAGACTCCCATGCGGTTCAGACCGCGAAGGAGCTGCCACATCCACAGGTCTGCGTGGCGTTGGGGTTGGTGAAGTTAAATCCCCCGCCGATCAGGGCTGTACTGAAATCCAGCTGCATCCCGTAGATGTAAAGCAAGCTTTTGGGATCGCAGATCACGCGAAAACTGTTGCCTTCCGGGGTGATGTACTCATAGGTCTCGTCGTCGTCGAGGGTGTCGGTGGCCGGCACGAAATCCATGGTGTAGCTCATGCCGCTGCAGCCTCCTGATCGCACACCGACCCGGAGCACCTGGTTGTTCCCCTGTTCTCCGCAGAGTTTGGCCAGTTGTTGCATCGCCGGAGCGGTGATCAGGATCCCTTTGCCGTCCCGGGCGGTGTGCGTTGGCGCGTTCGTGGAAGTGCTGGTCATCGACGCCGCGATCATTTGGCCTCAGTTTATGAAGCCTGATTCATAGAGTCTCCCCTAGTTGGGTTCAGAAGGTGCGGGTCGCGATTGTCGGTTCCGGTCTCGCCGGCCTGTCCGCTGCGGTGGACCTTGTCGATGCCGGCCATGAAGTGAATCTCTACGAGGCCAGGCCGTTCATGGGGGGCAAGGTGGGTAGCTGGGTGGATGACGGTGGCAATCACATCGAGATGGGATTGCATGTCTTCTTCTTCAACTACGCGAACCTCTTCGCATTAATGCGCAAGGTTGGAGCGTTTGAGAACCTGCTGCCGAAGGATCACACCCACCTGTTCGTGAACCAGGGGGGAGATCTGCGTGAGTTGGATTTCCGTTTCCCGATCGGCGCACCGTTCAACGGCCTCAAGGCTTTTTTCACAACCCCCCAGCTCGGCTGGATCGACAAACTGCGCAACGCTCTTGCCCTGGGAACCAGTCCGATCGTGCGGGGCCTGGTTGATTACGAGGGAGCGATGCGCACGATCCGAGCCTTGGATTCCTTGAGTTTCAAGGACTGGTTCGTCGGCCATGGCGGCAGTCCGGAGAGCATTCGTCGCATGTGGAATCCGATTGCCTATGCCTTGGGGTTCATCGATTGCGAAGCGATCTCAGCCCGTTGCATGCTCACGATCTTCATGATGTTCGCGGCCAAGACGGAGGCCTCCAAACTCAATCTGCTGAAGGGCTCTCCCCACCGTTGGCTCACTGGCCCGATCCTCGATTACATCCAACAGCGCGGCGGCAAGCTCCATCTCCGCCATCGGGTGAAACAGGTGGACTACAGCGACGCTGACCAACCGGAAGTTACAGGGCTGCAGCTGGGTACTCCCGATGGCGATGTGTGTGTGGAGGCCGATGCCTACCTGGCAGCCTGCGACGTCCCTGGTATTCAACGGCTGCTGCCGGAAGCGTGGCGCCGCTTCCCCCAGTTCGACGCCATCCATCAACTGGAAGCGGTGCCTGTCGCCACTGTGCAATTGCGGTACGACGGCTGGGTCACGGAACTCGGGGAGGCCCACGAAGCCCGTCGTCGGGATGTGACCAATCCGGTTGGTCTTAACAATCTCCTCTACACAGCTGATGCCGATTTCAGTTGTTTTGCAGACCTGGCCTTGGCCAGTCCGGAGGATTACCGCAAGGAGGGAGAGGGATCTCTGCTCCAGTGTGTGCTTACCCCAGGAGATCCCTGGATCCCCAAATCTGTGGATGCGATCGTGGCCCACACCGATCGTCAGGTCAGGGAGCTGTTCCCCTCGGCCTCCAACCTCACCCTGATCTGGAGCAACGTGGTGAAGCTGGCCCAGTCGTTGTATCGAGAGGCCCCTGGTATGGAGCCTTACCGGCCTGCACAGCGCACACCGATTGCGAATTTCTATTTGGCTGGAAGTTACACCCGGCAGGACTACATCGATTCGATGGAGGGAGCCACGATGAGCGGGCACCTTGCGGCAGCCGCGATCCTGGATCAGCCGGCCCAGTTGGCCACAAACGCAGCGGTGGCCTGACGATGGGACGTTGGCTTGAGCACTCGGTGACGACGGAGGTGAAGGCATCCGCCGATCAGGTCTGGAAGGTCTGGAGCGATCTGGAAGCGATGCCGCGCTGGATGCGTTGGATCGAGTCCGTCAAAACCTTGGATGATCCCGATCTCACCGATTGGACCCTTGCCGCCCAGGGCTTCCGTTTCCATTGGAAGGCTCGGATCACCAGGCGCGTTGAGGCGCAACAGCTGCATTGGGAATCGGTTGGTGGACTGCCCACCAAAGGCGCTGTGCGCTTCTATCCCGACTCCCCGGATCGGACGACGGTAAAGCTCAGCGTGACCTATGAATTGCCTGGGGTCTTGGCACCATTGATGGAGCCAAGCATCCTGGGTGGAATTGTGACGAAGGAGCTTCAGGCGAACCTTGACCGTTTCCGGGACCTGGTGGAAGCCGGCGGCTGAGGCATCAGCAAGGCCACTCACCGTGCTGATGATCTTGAGCATGACTCTCTCCGGATGCGGGGGGAGCCTTCCGTTCGTCGGGGGTGAACCGGATCCTGACCTCACCCTCCCAGTGGCGGAACCGGAGCTGCCGCCGGACGCACCACCGACCAACAGCATGGCCGTGCCGAACATCGGCCTTTCGCCTCTGCCCACCGTGGAGCAGGTTCAGGAGGCGGCTCCTGGAGGCCGTCGTGATCCCTTCGAGCCCTTGCCGATCCCTGCTGCGGAGCAGGTGGATCAGGGCCAGGACGCTCTTGGGAATGGGGAGGAACCTGCTGAACCTGGTCTGGATCCAGCCGCTGATCTGCTGCTCACCGGAGTGATGCAGGTCGGGGGTCAGGACAGGGCCTTGGTGGTGCTGCCCACCACATCGGGAGTGCTTTGCGTGAGTGCCGATGGTCGCTGTTCGCCCGATAGCAAACCGGTGTTGCCTCAGGGCTGGTCCGTCCTGGCGATTGATGTGCAGCGTGGTTGCATCAGCCTTGCGCAGGACGGCAAACCTCAACCCCCCGTTTGCATGGCCTGAGCGCAGGCGGCAACCAGTCCGTCCAGATCGTGGGGACTGGCTTCCGCATCGATGCGTCCGAAGCAGGATTGACAGCTCCGGCTGGTTTGGGGACCGATCGAGATCAGCTTTACTGGGCGGAGCAGCTCCTCCCAAGACTCTCCAAAGCGTTTCTGCAGCAGGTGGAATGTGTGCAGGGCTGTTTTGCCACTGCTGAAGGCGATCGCATCAACCTTGCGTTCGGCAAGTGCTGCGGCAGTGGATTCAGGCATTGAGGCTGGGCATCGTGATTCGTAGGCGGCGACTTCCACCACCCGAACGCCCGCTTCTCCGAAAGCATCCGCCAGCAGGGTGCGCCCTCCGCTCTGAACTCT
Source organism: Synechococcus sp. AG-670-F04 (assembly GCA_003211515.1). Lineage (GTDB taxonomy): Bacteria > Cyanobacteriota > Cyanobacteriia > PCC-6307 > Cyanobiaceae > Parasynechococcus. The sequence goes on along the minus strand of QCSN01000014.1, from coordinate 28,439 downwards.
CGGCAGCAGGATGCGAAGGCCGTAGCCAGAGACTGGGAAATTGTCGATCAGGCTGTCTGCGACGAACTGGGGGGGCACAAAATCCGCTGCCGCCCCAAACTCCTCCAGAATCCGTGCTGTTTTGCGTCCCACCGCCGCGATCCGAAGATTGCCTGGACGATGCGCCAGGCTCCCGTTCTGCCGTTGCAGCCTCCGCTCCACAGCCTCAACGCCGTTGGCACTGGAGAACACCAGCCAGTGGAAGTTCTCGAGATCCGTGAGCGCGTCATCCAGGGGACCCCAGTGATCTGGCGGACCGATCTCCAGAGCAGGTAGGTCTAGCACCGTGGCTCCGAGTTGTTCCAGAAGCCTGCGGCCTTCGCCTTGCTGTTCGGCCGCTCGAGTCACCACGACCGTGCGATTGGCGAGTGACTCGGTCAACTGATGGGCTCCGCGTCGAGTTTGACGATCGCTTCTGCCTTGCTGCGCAACTGTTTGGCGTCCTTGGAACGCCCCTGCGCTTCGAGCAAAGCGATGGCCTGGCGGAAGCCGGCTCGGGCTCCTTCGATGTCACCACCCATCAGTAGAGCAACGGCGAAGTTCTGGTGGCATTCGGCACTGCTGGGGTCGAGGCTGAGGGCGCGTCGGTAGGCCTCGAGGGCCGCGGCGATGTCACCACGACGGCGCTTCATCAGGCCGAGGTTGTACCAGCTGAGGGCCACTTCTGGAGCTCCGCTGGTTGCGGCTTTGGTGAGGTTGATCGCTTCCTCAAGATCGCCCTGCTCCATCAGCCTGGCTGCGAGGTTGAGCTGGGCCCCAATCCTGATGCGCGGATCGAGCCTGATCGCCAGCGCGTCCCGATAGTGGGCGATGGCCTCTTGGGGATTGGACGGAGTGATTGCGAGGGCCAGGTGAACGAGCAGTTCAAAGCGTTCAGCGCCCTGCACAGGTGTGTTGCGTGCATCGGCCTGCTCAAGGCCGCGACGCAAAAGCTCAACCGCCTCGTCATGGCGCCCCTCGCTGATCAGAAGTCCACCAAGCTTGGCGCTGGCGTAGGGATCCCCCGGATTGGCTTCCAGTTCGCGTTCCATGGCCTGGCGCAGCCGATCAGCCTTGTCTGTGCCGGACAACAGCTCCGGCCGGTAGCCGTCATGAATGATCGCCGGCTCCGGGCAATCGGCGATCGTCCACTGGGGCTCGACTGTCAGCAACTTCTGAACGCTGTCATCGATCATGGAGTGATAAGGCCGGCTCCAGCTGATCCCGGGATGGCGGCGGAACAGCCTGCTCACGCTTGAGTAGGGCGCCATGGCGGCCCCGACCTCATAGCGCAGCAGGTTGATCACAAGCACATCCGGCTTCTCCATCAGAGATTGCAGGTCTGGGATTACCTCGGGTCGCAGTTGTTCGTCGGCATCGAGCACCAGAACCCAGTCGCCGTTGAGATAATCGAGAGCGCGATTGCGTGCCGGGGCGAAATCACCGGGCCACTCAATCCGTTCCACGCGAGCCCCTGCCCTCTCGGCGACGGAGATCGTGCCATCGCTGGAGCCGGTGTCCACCACCACCATCTCATCGGCGAAACCCTTGACCGAGGCCAGGCAGGCTTCCAACCTGGCCGCTTCGTTGCGCACGATCATCGAGAGGCTGAGCATCTGCGGCGGCCATCAGATGGGCGAGAGGTTAGGGCGCCCCTTTGCGTCAGTCGGTGAAATCCCCTGGGGCGATTGAAGATCCAGATTTTTCCAGCAGCGCCTCCAGCACCTGTCGCTGCGCTTCTTGCATCTGGCCCGGGCTGAACGCTGCGGGGAGATGTGGCTCCAGCACCGGCTCCAGCTCCTCCCAGAGGTAGGGACTTCCGTAGATCACCAGGCCAGCCAGGCGTCCGACACGCTGCAGCTGTTGCACGGCGGCCTTCCACGGTTCCTGGCTGTCCTTCCCGCCGCGGAAGGGATTGCCGCGCAGAAACAGCTGCAGCACCACCGGCCCTTCTCCAAGTCGGTCCAGGGCCAGCGGGGCTTCAGGGTCGTCCTGCCAGGGGGAGACGCCATGGCCATGGATCACCACACTGCGATAGCCCCATTGCTCCGGCAGTTGCCGGGCTGGTGCCGTGCCCTGGAGAGCTGGGCATGGAAACACCCCATCCACGCGAATCAGGTTGATGCCGGTTGCTGCACCGATTCCTGCCGTGGAGCGGGTGGTGAGGGAGGCTTGAACCAGCTCGGCTTCCAGTTGCCGGTCGACGTTCATGCTGATCGTTGTCTCTGGCTTTGCCTGGTGTATGACGCGTTGCAGTGCTGCGCGGCGCCGTTGCAAGGCACGATCCAGTCGCTCGAGGGGCAAGCGTTTCGCCTCGAAGGCCTCGCAAAGAGCGGCGATCGCGGCTTCGGCATCTGCAGGCATCAGGATCAGGTCGGCTCCGGCTTCAAACGCCAGCACAGCCGCCTCACCGGCCCCATGCCGGGCTGCAATCGCCTCCATCACCAGCGCGTCAGTCACGATCAGTCCTTGAAAGCCCAACTCCTGGCGCAGCAGGGCGGTGAGTACTGTTTTCGACAACGTTGCCGGTTGGTTTCGATCGAGCTCCGGCAGGAGGAGATGCGCCGTCATCACGCTGTCCACCCCGGCGGCGATGGCGGCGCGGAAGGGCGGCAACTCAATCTGCTCCAGCCGTTGGCGGGTGTGGGGCAGAACCGGCAGATCCAGGTGGGAATCGCTGGTTGTATCGCCATGGCCTGGGAAGTGTTTTGCGCATCCGAGCACCCCTGCGGAGGACAGTCCGCGTTGAAAGGCCGCCGCCAGTGTGCCGGCGGTGGTCGGATTTTCTCCCCAGGCGCGCACATTGATGACCGGGTTGGCCGGGTTGTTGTTCACGTCGCAAACGGGGGCGAGCACCCAGTTGAGGCCGCAACGGCGGGCCTGTTCGGCGGTGCATCGCCCATACCGCTCCGCCAGTGCAACGGCTCGATCAGGTTTCTGGTTATACAAGCGCCCAAGCGCCAGGGGCGGCACAAGCCAGCTCGCTCCTTCAAACCGCTGTCCGACGCCCTCCTCCACATCAGCGCATAGCAGGAGTGGGTGCTGAGCCCAGCGTTGGAGCTGTGCGGTGCGTTGCTGCAGTTCCGTTGCGCTGCCCCCGAGCAGGATGACCCCACCAACGCCCCTGCCAAGCAGTTGCTCCAGTGCGACGTTGCTGAGTTCCCAGCGGGGATAGCGCCGTTGCTGATCCTCAAGATGGCCGCTGGCCCTGACCACCAGCAATTCAGCCACGCGAGATCGCAGCTTGCGGTCGGGCAGGGAGTCAGTCGGGTTCAAGTGCATCACTGCTGGGGGGAATCTCTCCACGTTCCTGGCGCTCGTCTTCCAGACGGTTCAGCAACCCGAGCACGGAGGTGCCTTTCTCAATTCCCCGGTCGAGATGGAAGACCACCTCGGGAGCTCGACGCATCTGCAAGCGTCGGCCAAGTTCCCCGCGCAGGTAGCCGCTGGCGGCTCGCAGCCCCTCCAGCACCTGAAGGCGGTTGCTTTCCTCCCCGAAGATGCTCACGAAAATCTTGCAGTGCTGCAGGTCTCCCGACACCTCGACGTCGGTGATGCTGACCATGCCTTGATGCACCCGATCATCTCGGATGCCATTGATCAACAGTTCGCTGGTTTCTTTGCGGATCAGGGCCGCCACCCGTTCGACTCGACGCCCCTGTGCCATCACGCCATCGGTGCTGATTGCACCATGGCACGCAGGACCAGGATCAGACTGATGGAACCGCTAATCAGTGCGCCGATCAGAGCAACAGCGGTCACGGGGTTGCTGCGCCGCTGCGCGAGCGGCTCGGCAACAGATGCCATCACACCAAGGGTGAAGGTGATCAGGTAGCGGGGGTATCGGGTGACGTTGAGAAAAAACTCCTTCATGGTCGCGGTGCTGGGGTTAGGACCGTTTTCAAAGAGTTATCCATTCTCAGGCAGCAGCCTCGATCGATGGGGATGGGTCGGTCTGGTTGTCACCGGTTTTTTTGAGCTCGCGAATGGTTGTTTTGTTTTCCAGGTACTCAGCAAGCTGCAGAAAATCAGTGCGGGGGACGCTGCGACCGAAAATTTCGTTGAAGGCAAGGCGTGGTTTGGTTCCATCAACAATATGAAAACCCCAATACAGCAAATTGTCGTTTCGTCTGATTTTGGCATCGAGAGGGTTGATGAGCTCACATTTTTTATCTTCCTTTTGATAGGAGATAATGTGCTTCTCCAATGCATTTAGAAGCAGGCGATTGCGCCGGACAAAACTTCCATCATCGTTGTAACAATTGATCAACGTCAGCATGTCTGCCTGTTGATTCATGCTGCGGATGTGGCGAAAGGTTCGGATGATTACATCACCATTTTTGGCGATACCGAGTGGGCTGAGTGTGGTGGGAACCAGGCAATAGTCGAAGCGTCGGATGAATCGTGCCGGATTCTCATTGAGAACAGGTGAGCAGTCGCAGATCACGATTTTGATTTCAGGATATTGCTGCTCATCCCATTCCTCAGCATTCAGCACAGTGATCGTGCTGCCCGTGAACCCTTTGCGATGGGCAGGAACATACAGGGAGGCCGTCTCGTCTTCAGAACTTTGATCTTCGATGAACAACTTTCTCAGATTCCTTTCGGGATCCAGATCGACGAGGATCACGTCATAGCCCTGAAGGGCAAAGGCGCCCGCAAGATGAGCGGCGACGGTTGTTTTGCCAACGCCACCTTTACAGGTGAAGACACCGATATAGGTGATGGCTTGATCGTTGGGCCCCGCTTGCGAACAGCTCGTTTCATCCGAGTCCCGCGCGTCGAGGTCGGCATTCTGAGGGTCGTAATTCCAGCGGATCCCGTACGGGGTGCAGGTGCCGAGTTTGAGGTTGCTTGGTCGCTCTGTTCTGACGTGGGTCAGGGCCGGCTTGCTGAATCCACTGGTGGAAATCAGCCAGCCGCTTGTGAAACGATCAGAGGAATCAAGGTCGAGGAATTCGCTGAATTTGCAAACCTGAGCGATATTTGTTTTTGCTTTGTGGTTCTTGACTTGTACAGCGATCGAATCTCCTTTATTGCTGATCTCGAGAGAATGCATTAAGGCGTTTTTATTGCCGGATAATTGAGTTGTTTGATATCCGAGAACTTCGCATTGCTGGGCAACATGGTGGCTGAGGCTTTCAGCATCAGCGAATTGTCCATTGCCAGGGGTGCTCATGGTGTTGGCCTTCTCGCCCCTATCTATGTCCGAGGTCAGTTTAGTGTCCAGGAGATAAGTGTCCAAGGGGCGAGCTGCTTCTGATGGTGGCTTTCGGATACTTGGCCCGATCACAACAGTGTTGGGTGATCTCGTTGTTGCCTGATCTCGGTCTCGTGTGATCTCGGGGTCGCAAAAGCTCGGTGTTGCCGTTCCGCGTTTCAGTTTTGAGCTGGTTCAGCCTTGATCAATGATGTTTTCCGCTGCTGATCAGTGCGACAAGTCTGCATTTGTTGTTGTTCATCATGCCGACTTGACGCGCGCTGGCGAGCTCGCTCAGGCGCTGGCTACGGTGCGGATCGAAAGGAATTCTGCCTGTGCTGGAACTGCATCAATTCCGCCACTCTGCGTTCTGCCTCAAAGTTCGCATGGTGCTGCAGGCCAAGGGGCTCAGCTACCGCACGGTGGATGTCACTCCGGGGATCGGCCAGGTTGCCGTGTTTCGTCTCTCCGGTCAGAGGCAGGTGCCGGTTCTTGTTGATGGAGATACTGTTCTGGCGGATTCATCGGCGATCGCTCGCCATCTGGAAGATCGTGCTCCCGATCCGCAGTTGATTCCCTCGGACCCTCGCCTGGCAGCGCAGGTGCATTTGATTGAGGATTGGGCTGATACAACCCTGGCCGCTGCGGGCCGTGCTGCGCTTGTTCAGGCTGCAGCCCTTGACGCGTCCTTGCGCGTCGCTCTGCTGCCTGAAGATCTTCCCGCACCGGTGCGTTCTGTGATGGGAGCCATTCCAGGTGGATGGGTGAATTCCGTCAGTGAACTGGTGCAACAAGGTGGACGCGCTGATCTTCTGGCGAGCCTTGAGCAGCTGGATGCATCTGTGGGAACCAGCCCATGGTTGGTGGGTGGTTCGATGTCGCTTGCTGATCTTGCCGTGGCGTCCCAACTCTCCTTGTTGCGTTTCCCACCTTCCGCCGGATCTCCTCTTGCCGGAAAGGGAATCCCCGGCTTGAGCGATCACCCTGGCCTTCAGCGCCTGTTCCAGTGGAGAGATCAGCTGGAATTGAAATTGATGGAGCGGACCCTGGAGGAAGTTTGAAGCTGTTGCTGGCCTTGGCCAGAACCATCGTGATGGGTTTGTTGTCCGGTTATTGATTGCGTTTACGGTTTCATCAGTACGACAATATTTCCGGTTCGATCAGAACAACAATCTTGATCAGTTTTATAATGATGTTGAGCGTTATTCATTTTATTTTTGCCAGGTTTTTGCCTCTTGGTTATCTTGCTTAAAAGGCGATAATCGCAGCCTGTAATGATGAGAATAGAGGGCTTTGTTGCGAAGATCCTCTCCAGGGGGGGCATAGCTTGCTTGCCATTGTTCAGCGCAGATGTCGGCTCCACAACGTTCATATCGGCTGAGCGTTTCGATGCGACTCAGGCGTGGTGGCCCAGGGCCACGCATGATCTGCAAAACAAGTTCGTCGGCGAGAAAGCTTCCGTTCCCATGGTTTTCCTGACGACGACCGGTAACGCTTGTTTCCAGGCGTTGGTCATTACGAAATTGCGCCATCTGGCGGTTGGCGGAGGAGGGGTCGGTTTCAACCCGCAGCAGCTGGTCGCCGAGGAGAGCCAGCCCGATCGAAGTCGCATTGAAGCTGCGGTCTCCGACCAAGCGTCCGTTCGCATCCCGATGGAAACGCGCCTGATGCGTCAAGGGTGGATCGTCAGGGGTATCGAGATCGATGCTCTCCAGGTCCCATAAGCCTTCGAACCAGTCGGGATAGATCAGATCGTCGTGGGTTGCGGGTCTCGGCAATGGTCCAGGCAGTTGCCACTCCGGCCAGCTGGTGAGGCGTTGCTCCAGGGGCGTGGGCTTGGCGGCCCAGCTTGTTCCTGCGCTCAGCAGGATGGAGGCGACCATCAGCAGCAACAGCAGCACGCGCACCATGTCTGACCCTTTAATCCGTGCTTGCGACGACTACGTGGTGTTAGAGCCCGGCAAGCCGGAACAGCTCCTGAACGCCGCCGACACCCTGACATGGCTCAGCCGCTGGTTGCGGACCATGGAGTGCCTGCCCGCTGATCTTCAGGATCTGCCGGATGTTGAATCCGCAGCGCAGCGATTGCTGGACACGGCCTGTGATCTTGAGCTCAGTCCAGGCGTGTCGCTGCAGTGGTTTGCCATCCGCCTCGAACCTCCGGCCTGACCGTTCAGCTCAGTCTTTCCGTCGTTGGGTTGGATCCTGAAGCAGTTGCGGCAATAACTGCAAGATTCCGTCGGCGACGGTATCCGGTGTCTCGTCGTTGATCACAACGGTGAGATCCGCTTCGGCATAGAGGGGCCTGCGCTGATTCAGCAGGGTCTCCAGTTCCGCCTCTGGATCCGGAGCCATGAGCAGGGGGCGGACGGTTCCGTCTGCTTTTAAGCGCTTCAACAGCGCGTCTTGCATCACGTCCAGCCAGACAACGATGCCGCTGTGCAGGAGGCCCCAGTTTTCCGCCTGTGTGACCACACCGCCTCCCGTGGCGACCACCAGCGAATGACGCTGGCTGATCGCGTTGAGAACCTGGGATTCAAGGGCGCGAAAACCAGGCTCGCCGTCCTTTTCGAAGATCTCTGGAATCGTGCAGCCCGCGGCCTGCTCCACCACCGCATCGGCATCGACGAAGCCGTAGCCAAGCCGTTCAGCGAGAGGTCGTCCCGTGCTTGTTTTTCCGCTGCCCATCATTCCAACCAGATAAACGCTGCGACCTGACAGGCGCTGTTTCAGCGAGGGACGGGAATCCTGCATCACTCGATGGCGGCACTAGCTCATTAGGATGCCTGTCGGCCGGAACGTCACATGACTGAAATGAAGTCGATTGCACCGCACGGCCTCGGGCGTGGCTGTGTCATTACACGCCGTGCCTGCTTCAGTGCCAGTCATCGCTACTGGCTGCCTGAACTCTCCACTGACGACAACGCTGCTCGATTCGGGCCCTGTGCCCTTGCCCCTGGTCATGGACACAACTACGAGTTGATTGTCTCGATGGCGGGTGAGCTGGATTCCGATGGCATGGTGTTGAACCTTTCTGAGGTCAAGCACGCCATTCGCCATGAGGTCACCGGACAGCTGGACTTCCGCTTCCTTAATGAAGCCTGGCCCGAATTTGACGTTTCCACCCCATCAGGCTGCCTGCCAACCACCGAAGCCATTGTTCGGGTGATCTGGCAGCGTCTGAGCCCGCACCTGCCGATTACGGCCCTGCGGCTTTATGAACAACCAGGCCTCTGGGCCGACTACCTCGGACATCCCATGGACGCCTACCTCACGATTCGCACCCATTTCGCGGCAGCCCACCGTTTGGCTCGCCCGGAGTTGTCTCAGGAAGAGAACGAAGCGATCTACGGCAAGTGCGCCAGACCCCATGGTCACGGCCACAACTATCTGGTTGATGTCACGGTCCGCGGGCCGATCGATCCACGCACCGGAATGGTCTGTGATCTTTCTGCGCTGCAGCGTCTTGTTGATGACCTGGTGGTCGAACCCTTCGATCACACCTTCCTCAACAAGGACGTTCCCTTCTTTGCCGACTGCGTGCCCACAGCGGAGAACATCGCTCTGCATATCGCTGATCGCCTCACCACCCCGATCAAGGCGATCGGCGCCCATCTGCACAAGGTGCGTTTGCAGGAGAGCCCCAACAACGCTGCGGAGGTTTACGCCGAAACGCCACAGCTCGAGATGGTTCCTGCATCACTGGAAACTGCAGCAGCAGTCTGATCCGTTCAACGAGCGCCATGGCCCAGGAGTTGCGGTTGGTGTTGGCCACCAGCCTCGACGGTCGCTTGGCTCCTCCATCTGGTGGAGTAGCTCAGCTCGGCGGTGCTGGAGATCGGCGCGTCCTCGAAGAGGCATTGGCCTGGGCCGATGCGGCCCTGATTGGAGCGGCAACACTTCGCGCCCACCGTTGCACCTGCCTGATCCGCGATCTGTCCTTGCTGGACCAACGTGCCCAACAGGGGCGATCGGCACAGCCTGATGCGGTTGTCGTGAGCCGCCAGAGCAGCTTTCCATCCGATTGGCTGTTTTTTCAGCAACCGCTGCAGCGTGTGCTGCTTGGACCCAAGCCAGCCCTGTCTGGTTTCGAGGGCTGGGTCGAGCAGGGCACCTCATGGCCCCTGTCTCTGGCGCGTCTGCATCAGCACGGCTACACAAAAGTGGTTGTGCTCGGTGGTGCCCAGCTGACAACGTCACTCCTGGCAGAGGATTGCATTGATGAATTGCAGCTCACCCTGACGCCGCGCCTGTTGGGTGGGGGGCACAGCTGGATTGCGTTTGAGTCCCCCCTGTCGAGCAGCCTTCCTTCAGCCCTGGCCGACTCCCAGGCTTGGGCATTGCGCGAATCGAGGCCCCTTGGTGGTGATGAACTCCTGGTGCGTTATCGACGACGACGTCGCCTTGGTGATGTCTGAGAATCCCCCAATAGGGGGATTCTCAGCCTGTTCAATCTCACTAACGTTGAAAGTAACGCACATTCGGTTTGACGATGGGACGCAAGAGCAAGAGAAAAATCCGTGGCACATCGGGTAGCGATGAGCTCACCGGCACCAAGCGAAAAAACCTGATCTGGGGTTACGAGGGAGACGACCGCATCGAGAGCGGTGAGGGCAAAGACAAGGTCTGGGGCGGTGAAGGAGACGACACCATCGTCACCGTTGATGGTGGCAAGGGTCATGTGAAGGTGATGGATATGCAGATCGGCGACAAGATCGAGTTCTGTGGTTGTGCCTCCACCGTGATCGAAATGAAGGGCGATGATGCCTGGATCAAGAAGGGCGACGACGTCAAAGCTGTTGTGAAAGGTGTCGACGCGGACCTGCTGTCTCTTGACTTCGCCAATCGCGAGATTGTGATGATCAGCGACTCTGTGGTCTGAGCAGGGGGAGCAAAAACTGCTCGATTGTTGTGCTGTTCAACCCGATCAGCCACTGCCTGCAGCGGCTGATCACAATTTCACTGTCATCTCCAAGACAACTGGACAGCAGTTCGGTGAGTCACCCCAACACGCTCCCTGTTTTGCTGGCTTCCTCCACAAAGCATTCATTCGCCGGCTCCGTCCGGCACCTGCAGGTTGTTTCGATCAAGGGGCTGATCGAAACAGCTCTTTGGCGGATCAGTCGGCTGCATTCCTGCTCCAGTTGCGGCTTGATCCTGGGTTTGATTGCATTCAGCATTGTCAGTAACAGCCCGGCGTGCACGGGAGTGGAGATCAACACCAGGCTTCCACCCAGCACGGTCGCGATCGCTGCCCTGCCTGCATCCAGCTGCTGGTTAAGGTCTGAACCTGTTCCGCCCGCGGTGTTGCTGCCATGACTCCGCTTACGGTGCGCTGGCATCAGTCGATCCGCGAGATCCCTGAGGAGCACTGGCAAGCGCTGGTGGGTGAGCAGGCCATCCCCTTTTATCGCTGGGGTTGGCTTGATGCATTGGAGCGATCGCGGAGCATTGTTCCGGAGCAGGGTTGGCAACCGCTCCATTTGGCGCTCTGGAGAGATGACATTCCCGTGGCCGTGGCGCCTCTTTATCTAAAGGGTCACAGTTACGGGGAGTTCGTTTTTGATCAGAGTTTCGCGCGGCTCGCTGCCGACCTCGGCATGCGCTACTACCCGAAACTGCTGGGGATGAGCCCAGTCAGCCCGGTGTTGGGGTATCGCTTCCACGTGCGTGATGGAGAGGATGGCGGCCAGCTCACGGCGGAGCTGTTGCGAGCGATTGATGCCTTCTGCGCCCAACACAGAATCCTGAGCTGCAATTTTCTGTACGTCGATTCGGAGTGGCAACCGTTGGCCGAGGCGGTGGGATGTGCGGCATGGCTCAACCAACAAAGCCTCTGGAGGCGGGGGGGAGCCTGTTCCTTTGATGATTATTTGAGGGGATTCAATGCCAACCAGCGGCGCAACATCAAACGGGAGCGCAAAGCGGTGCAGAAGGCGGGTCTCAGCATCACGGCTTTAACGGGTGATCAGCTCGATCTGCAGCTGATGCAGCAGATGCATGCTTTTTACGAGCAGCACTGCGCGCGGTGGGGAGCATGGGGCAGCAAATATCTCGAGGAGGCCTTCTTTGAGGCTTTAGCTGATGCCTACCGCGATCAGGTGGTGCTGTTTTCAGCGCATCGGGGTGATCCGAGGGAGCCGGTGGCGATGTCGATGTGTGTGCAGGACGGTCAGCGGCTCTGGGGGCGTTACTGGGGGAGTAAGGAGGAGATTGATTGCCTCCATTTCGAGGTTTGTTACTACGCACCGATCGAATGGGCGATCAGGCGAGGAATCGACAGCTTTGACCCTGGGGCAGGCGGCAGCCATAAACGCCGCAGGGGGTTTGTGGCCAAGCCTTGCGCCAGCCTGCATCGCTGGTATGAGCCACAGATGGATGCTTTGATCCGCGCCTGGTTACCGCATGTGAATCGGCTCACGTTGCAGGAGATCGAGGCGATCAACGCCGACCTGCCGTTTAAGGCGGACGCGCCGGAGCTGAGTTTGTAGGTTGAAAAGATGATCAAGACCCCTGAAGCTCCCGCCAGCCGCGCTGCGGAAATCGATGCACTGGATGAGCGCCTCTCCAAGCGCTTTATTGCCCTGGATCCCAGCGGTTATTTCCTAATCAAGCTGGATGCTGAGGCGGGTGAACTGGTGTTGGAGCACTTCGGCAACACCATTGATGAGAAGGGCCTGGCCCGTGATTCAGACACCGGCGAAGTGCTGAGCTGCAAAAAAGGCGGCCATGGCCCTCGCGCAGCTTCAGCCGTGTATCGCGGTCGTAGCGCCAAGGAGATCGGGATTCAACTCACCGAAGGTGAAGGCCCCCATCCGCTGAGCCGTCTGGATCATGCCCTCTATCTCGGAAGAGAGTTGCAGAAAGCCGAGCAGTGTTTAAGAGAGGGGCGCGTCTATGAGCAGGATTGACGCAACTCAAGCTTTTTTACGGCTGAAGGGTTGCCTTGGGCTTGCTCCGAAGATGTTTGTAGTCGCAGGCGAAGTGGTTGGCTGTCGTGAATCGGTGGATCGTTTGACGATGAAAATGATGGCTTGCATTCCTTTTTTCATTATTAGCAAAAATTGTATAAGAAACAACTATGCAATAATGAGTAGTAAAAAATAGAGTTTTATGATAAAGAGGTTGATTAGTTTGCAAGTTGCAAAAAACCTGTCAAGCAATTTGACTTAAAAAGGTCTGACTTTTGGCTAATTGCTTCTTAAACTGGTTGTAGTTCTTTTTTGGTTGTGGGCTCCTCCGGTGGCAGGGATTCCAGTTGCTCCCGTATTTCACGCTGAACGATGGATCGGTACTCCAGGAAGTGCTCATTGTGGGCAAGCACAACAAGGAATTGTTCCAGCAGTGCAGGATTCTGGCGGGCCATGCCTATCATGTAACGCCAGAAGCGGCTGCGAGTGTTGCGTTTGACGCCCTGCCGCCAAACAACGATGCTGAGGGCTTTGATATCGGTGAATGTGGGTAATTTGGCTGTCCCTTTCCAGCGTGGTGCTCCCATCTTCAGGTAATAGCTATACACCCGATCCATGTAGGCATTCGGCTCGTAAAGCGCGCAGAACGCCTCCACATATTCATTGGCAATGTCGCGAATCGGCCGGGTGGGTTTGAAATTGAGCAGGTTGGTTTGATTCACCCCTTTGGCCGCGTCCTCTCCCTGGATCAGCCTGCCTTCTCGCTCCAGTCGAGCCCAGAGAGCTGTTTTCGGCAGGGCCTGCAACATCCCCATCATCGCGGCGGGAATACCGGTACGCGTCACGAAATCAACGATGCGGCGGCCCGCTCCATCCTTCTCACCATCGAAACCGATGATGAAGCCCGCCATCACACGGATGCCGTTGGCGGTGATCCGATCCACGGCCGCATCGAGGGGATTGCGGGTGTTTTGGATTTTTCTTGCGGTTTCCAGACTGGCTTCATCGGGCGTTTCGATGCCGAGGAACACACTTTCAAAGCGTGCTTCATGCATCATCCGCATCATCTCCTCATCGTCGGCCAGATCGACGGAGGCTTCGGTGGCGAAGCTGAACGGGTAGCCCCGTTCCTCCTGCCAGATGCGGATCTGAGGCAAAAGCAGCTTGGCGTTGCGCTTGTTGCCGATGAAGTTGTCGTCTACCAGGAAGATCGAACGGCGCCAGCCCAGATCGTGCAGATACTGAAGTTCGGCGATCAGCTGTTCAGGAGTTTTGGTGCGCGGCTTGCGGCCATAGAGAACGATGATGTCGCAGAACTCGCAGTTGAACGGGCAGCCCCTTGAGAACTGCACGCTCATTGAGTCGTACGCATCGAGCTGCAGTAGATCGAAGCGTGGAATCGGCGTTGCCGTCACATCAGGTTTGTCACCTTCCGCTGTGAACCGGCCACCGGTTTCACCACGCTCCAATGCTTCCAGGAACATCGGCAGGGTGATTTCGCCCTCGTCGAGCACCTTGAAATCCGCCTGATCAAGCTCGGGCGCATCCGGGGTGGAACTGGCGTAGGGCCCGCCAACGGCCACAGGAAGTCCGCGCTCCTTTGCGCGGGAAATCTGAACGGCCATATCGTCTTTCTGGACGATCATTCCGGAGATGATCACCATCTCGGCCCAATCCCATTCCGCTTTGGTGACCTCGCGAACGTTGCGATCCACCAGCTTCATCTCCCATTCCTGGGGCAGCAGCGCTGCCACTGTGCACATCCCAAGGGGAGGGAGTAGAACCTTCCGGTTCACGAGCTCGAGGATCTTCTCGTAACTCCAGAAGGTCTTCGGAAACTCGGGGTAGATGAATAGGGTGCGCATGTCAGCGGGCCGATAGGGATTGGGGTCCGGTGAGCCCGGGATGCAATCACCTGCTAAATCAGGTGACATCAGTCCATGAACACTAAGCGCAATGCCAAGACTCCAGCCTGAACTCTGATCTAATAGTGGTCACCTCCTTACTTGCACATGGCCGTAGGCATCTATTTGGGGTTCGTTGCAACTGGTCTGGTCACTGCTTTTGTGCTCACAAAACTCCTCAAGGGAATCAAGTTGATCTGACCGGCGCCAGCAGTTGATCACCGCGGCGCTTGATCCAGATGACTGCGACTGCGGCACTCACACCCCCTGTCAGGGCAAAGGCCGTCGATAAATCACTCACGGTGACGAGCCCTGCAACGAGGAGCCCGCTCAGCCCTCCACCGCCCAGAAAAGCGATCTGGCTCAAACCTGCCATCCGTCCCCGCATCACCTGAGGTGACCCGATTTGGGTGATCAGATTGCAACTGCTCAACAGTCCAGCGGTACCGGCACCGATCAGAAACGCCATCACAAGACTGAAACCAGCATTGGGAGATCGCGCCATTCCCATTTGGGCCACCGCAGTGATTAAGCCGAATCCGGCCAGTGTTTGAAACGGGCGTCTGCAGAACACCGCACTGTTCCGTTGCAGCATCACGCCGCCGGTGATGCTCCCTGCCGCAAGAACACTGGTGAAGAGTCCAAGGTCCGTCGCCTTGTCGCCGAGGAGTTCAAAGGCGATCAGGGGTGCCAACCCGGGATGGAAGAAACCCACCAAGCACAGCAGGGCCGTAAGCATGAGTACACCACGCAGCGTGCTGCCGCAGCTTGTCCAGGCATTCACCAGGCTGGCCTGCGCCCCCTCGGCACTGCGGACTTCACGGCTGCGGTCTGGCCTCAGCAGAAACATCACACTGGCGATCGGTAGCAGATAGCTCGCGGCATCGATGCCGAGAGCCCAGGCCTGGCCCGTGGCAACCACGAGCCAGCCTCCGATGGGGGGGCCAACCAGCTTGCCCACGTTGAATACCACGGAGAAGCTGGTGAGGTACCCGGCAAGTTGATCTGATTCTTCAACCAGGATTGAGCAGTATTTGTTGCGAGCCGTCAGCTCATAGGTGCCGGCGATGCCCGCCAGCAAGGTGCTGGTAAGCAGCAGCACCACCTGGGCCGTACCGGTCAGCATCGGGATCGCTAGGGCCCCCAATGTGGCAGCTGCAAGCAGGGCCCACTGGGCCTGAATCAGCACCCGTTCACAACCAATGCGATCGGTCCGAACCCCGGCTGGCCCGCTGATCAACAGGCTCGGCAAGGACAGGGCCGCGAAATTCAGGGCCAGAACAATGGGGTCAACTCCCCCCTTCATCAGGATATAGCCCTTGGCGGTGATCCCCGCGAAGGAGCCTGCGGTGCTGATGCCGGAGGCGACCAGGAACAGCTTGCGTTGTTGCTCTGGGCGCAGGGGGAGTCGGGTCAAGCGTGGGCTCTTGCTGCCGCCACCATGGCGCGTGCGCCCACGATCCTGCCGCTTAGGTCATAGATGTCGGCCCCTGTGATCTCAACGGGAACAAGCATTCCGGGTGCAGCCCGTTGGCCATCCTCCGCTGCCTGCACATGCACTTCACCATCCACCTCAGGCGCGAATCGGGCGCAGCGGCCAATCATCTCCCCGGTATCTGGGTTGAGCTGCTCGATCAGCACGTCCACAGTGCGGCCCACCCAGCGTTGGTTCTGCTCCGCTGAGATCGATTGCTGCAGAGCCATCAAGGCATCCTTTCGGCCTTGCGCCACCTCTGGATCCACGCGGGCTGGCAGGTCGGCGGCAGCCGTGCCGTCTTCCGGAGAGAAGGTGAACACCCCCACATGATCAAAACGCTGGCTGCGTAGGAATTCCGCTAGATGCTCAAAGTGTGTTTCGGTTTCACCAGGGAATCCCACGATCAGCGTGGTGCGCAGCACGGCATCGGGGAGCTGCGCACGGATCTGATCCAGCAAACGTTCATTCACATCCGCTTGCCAGGGCCGGTTCATCGCCCGCAACACCTCCGGGTGGCTGTGCTGCAACGGCAGATCCAGATAGGGCACAACATTGGCGACCTCCCGATAAGCGGCGAGCACGTCTGGCGTGAGGCCGGTTGGGTAGGCGTAGTGCACGCGGATCCAGGGGATCTCCACCTCACCTAGGGCCCTCAGCAGTGTTGCCAGTTTGGGTTTGCCATAAAGATCGAGGCCGTAATTGGTTGTGATCTGGCTGATCAGGATCAATTCCTGCACCCCCTGCTCTGCCAGCTGGTGCGCTTCCGCCACGATCGATTCGATCGGTCGACTTCGCTGCTTGCCACGCAGCTTTGGGATGATGCAGAACGCACAGCGGTAATCGCAGCCTTCCGCCACTTTCAAGAAGGCCACGGCCTGATCAGTGGTGCGCTGACGCGGAAGATGTTCATCTCCCACAAAGGTGGGAACGGCGCTGACGCGGTTCACTCGTTCGCCCGCTTCCACCCGTTGCAACACCTCCACGATGTGCTGGTAGTCGCCGGTGCCGACGATCGCCTTCGCTTCAGGAATGGAGTCGAGAAGTTCATCCTGGAAATGTTGTGCCAGACATCCGGCGATGATCAGCTCCTTCCCCTGTTCAGCCAGGTCCACGAGGGTGCGCACCGATTCTTCACGGGCGTCCTGGATAAAGCTGCAGGTGTTTACGACCACCACGGCTGCATCACGCTCGTCGCTGCTGACCCCGTAGCCGGCATCGGCCAGCAGACCCACCATGTGCTCCGTGTCAACCCGGTTCTTTTCGCAGCCCAGATGGGCAAAGGCCACGGTCGGTTTGGTGAGAGAGCTCTTCATCGATGCACCGCGGGCCATTGCTCACCCTACGGAGACACCAACCGGCAGCTGATGCTGCCAAACTTCCACTATTTGAAAGCTTCGGATGGGCGCCACCCGTCTTTCCAGTCGTCGTCGCCAGGATCAGGGGTTCAAGTGGCCCCGCATCGTGATGGCCGTGCTGGCCACAATCGGAATTATTGATACCGGTTCCATCACCCTGAAGCGCTGGGGCCTGCTCGGCGATCTCAATTGTCCGATGGGTGCCGATGGCTGCGACAAAGTTCTGAACAGCGCCTGGGGAACGGTCGCTGCAGATATTCCGCTGTCGTTTGTGGGTCTGCTTGCTTACATCACGGTGTTGTTGCTGGCCGTGCTGCCGCTGCTTCCTGGCCTTCAGGAGAACAAGGCGGACCTGTCGCGGCGCACCTGGTGGGGGCTGTTCGGTGTGTCTCTCGGCATGGCTGTGTTCAGCGGTGTTTTGCTGGGCTTGATGGTGTTCAAGATCCAGGCCTTTTGTTTCTTCTGCGTCCTCTCCGGTGTTCTCTCCCTTTCGCTGTTCATCCTTTCCGTTGTGGGTGGTGGTTGGGATGATCTGGGCCAGTTGATTTTTCGAGGGATTCTTCTTGCCCTGGCTGTGTTGATGGGGGGGTTGATCTGGGCGTCCGTTCTTGACCCTGAGCGTGCTGGTGCACCGTCTCTTGATCCAAGCGCAGCGAAGCCTGTCGAAAGTGTGAGCTCACCGGCAAAGCTGGCTCTGGCTCAGCACCTGGCCAGCAAAGGAGCCGTGGTCTACACCGCCTATTGGTGCCGCCATTGCCACGACCAGAAGGAGATGTTTGGGAAGGAGGCGGTTGCGGCGCTCACGGTGATCGAATGTGCACCGGATGGGCAGAACAACCAGGCCCAGCTCTGCCAAAGCAAAGGTGTTCAAGGATTCCCCAGCTGGGAGATCGACGGCAACCTTGATTCAGGTGTGAAACCCCTTGAGGAGCTGGCTCAACTCAGCGGTTACCAGGGCAGCACCGATTTCTGAGTCAGCTTCGAACCGGCCGGGTTCGAATGCCCCCCGCCCGACTCTGCCGCGTATGGCATTGCCATTGCGGTAGGGGGCTTGGGGCGTCGGTTCGAAAATGCCCCCCGCGGCTTTCTTTCCTGAACAGGCAGGCCTCCAGCATCAGACGGCTGACCAGCAACCGGTGACTGAAATCCAGCAGCAGGTTCAGGTCGCGCCGTGATCCCCCCTCCAGAGTCATGGTCTGATCAGGCTGGAGTTGGTCTTGGGCTTGAAGGAGTGGCTGAGCATCCAACAGGCACCGGTCCACCCGCAGCTGATTCAAGGCATGCGTCATGCCTCGTACCGAGCGGTCCACTCCCACTTCTTTCCAACAAAGTTGTCGCAACCGTTCGATCCGTTCGATCAGACCGGTGGGGCTTTCGCCGGTCCGCAGCGGATGGTCACAGATCAGCGGTGCTGTCCCTGTTGGGCCCTGCTGCTGCGGCTCGAGCTCGATCGCAGTCATTTGGTTGGCAAACACCAGGCATTCCATCAGTGAGTTGCTGGCCAGGCGATTGGCACCATGCAGGCCGGTACAGGCCACTTCCCCCACGGCATAAAGCCCAGGCAGGCTGGTTGCGGCCTGTAGGTCTGTTGCGACACCACCCATCCAGTAATGGGCCGCCGGTGCCACAGGAATGGGGCGCTCGAGTGGGTTGAGTCCGAATTCACCGCAGCGATCAAGGATGGTTGGGAAGCGGGCTTCCGCTCGCTCACGCTGGATCGGCGAAAAATCAAGCCACATCTGGCCAACGTTTTGGCGTTGCATGGATTGCACCAGTGCCCGACTCACCCGATCCCTGGGAGCGAGATCACGCTGTTCCAAATGGCTCACAGGACTTGATCCGGTGGCGTCCACCAACACCCCGCCCTCGCCGCGGACCGCTTCAGAGATCAGGAAACAGGGAGCATCCTCCAATCGAAGGGCTGTGGGGTGAAATTGAACGAACTCCAGATCCTCTACCGAGGCCCCTGCTTGCCAGGCGAGTGCCACGCCTTCGCCACAGGCCTGGGCGGGATTGGTGGTATTGGCGAACAGATGCCCACCGCCGCCGCTGGCCAACACCACCGCCCGTGCTCGGATCCAATGAAGCTTGGGTCCATCCAGCACCTGAACACCGCAGCAGCGTTGGTCTTCAACCCAGAGCGCTGTGACCCGCACACCGCGGCGGTGCAGCAGTCCATCCCGTTCTTCCAGGCGATCCTGCAAGACTTCCACCAGGGCTTTCCCGGTGCGGTCCTGCACATGCAGCACTCTGTGATGGCTGTGGGCTGCTTCGAGGGTTGTTGCCAGATCTGCACCATCCCGGTCGAAGGCCATTCCCAGGCTTTGCAGCCTCTCCACCACATGCGGGGCGCGGTCCACTAGCAGTCGCACGGCATCGGCGTCGCAGAGTCCCGCCCCGGCACGTCTTGTGTCTTCGGCATGGCTTTCGGCGCTGTCCTCCGCCCTGGTCACCGCTGCGATGCCTCCCTGGGCCCAGCGGCTGGACGAACGGCGCCCGGTGTTCCGGTTCAGCAGAAGTACGCTGAGATGCTTGGGGAGTTCAAGGCAACTCATCAATCCGGCTGCACCGGCACCCACGACAACCACATCCCAAGTGCAGGAGGGAATCGGGTCGTGGGAGCGGGGTGAATCCATCAGGAATCAAAAAAACCGCCGGTTGTCCGACGGTTTCAAGTACCGAATTGTGGCCTGTCTCTAGGACTCTTGACGATCAGCGGTACTGCCCATCATTGATTCGGTCATCCCCTTCATTGAGGGCGATCGCTGGTGGAGTCACAGTGAAGTTGTCGCGGTACTTGCTGAACAACTCTTTCTGACGCTCACTGAGATCGAGTTCGAGAACGTCGTCAACGCTGTTGTAGGGGCCACCCAGCACGATCTTTCCAGCCATGGTGGGATACATGCCAGGGAACTGCTGGAAGCGTCGTACTGACGAATTGTTCAGATCCACCTTGCCTTCACGCTCGGCGATCTTGTCGTCGACCACGTTGCGGATTTCATTTCCGGAATACTTTCCGACCAGATCGTCCTCTGCATGGACGCTCGCTGGAAGGGTGAGGCCTGCAATTAGGCCAGTCATCAGCACGACACCGGTCAGCCAGGTCAGAAGCCGCTTCATCACAACTCTCCGTCAGGAATCGGAACGGGGCATCCGGCATTGCCGGTCCCGGGAAGACTACAAGTCGGTTTCCCTTCCCAAGCTGTTGATCGCTAGAGCTTTTGCAGTTCGTTTCACTCAGATCAATCCACTCAGCCCTGGTTGAAGGAGTGCCGCCAACAGGAAGAGGCCGTCAATAAAGAGTGTTGTGGTGAGAACGGATGCCGTCATGGCATAGGTCTGAGAGGCTGTTGAACTGTTGAGGTCAAGCTCCTTAAGCCATCGGGAGGCACTCAGAAGTGACCCGGAAGCGGCAACAAGGATCAGCAGCTGCTGGGGTTTCATCAGCTGAGAGGCAGCCTCGTGGAGGAGCTGCGAAGCCTCCCCCAGAGGAGCATTTACAACAGCTGGCCAGAACGGCATCACGCCGGTGAGCGCCATGGTGAGATCGGTGCAGGCCGTGCCAGCTAGAGATGCCAGGTAAAAGGCAGCTGCCAGTCGCCATTTGCTGTTAAGACCGGTTAGTGCCAAAGGAAGTGCAAAGGCCTCGATCGGCAGATGGAGCAGTGGATGAGCCCGCATCCATCCCCAGAACACACAGCCCGCAAGCCAGCTGCCACTGAAGCCAACCAGCAGGGATCCGATTTCAGCTCGACATTCGCAATTAGAACGATGAAGCAGCACTCCTGCGACAATCAAGACTGCCGTGAAGACAGCAGCTGAAAAAGGGTGGATGCGCACCCAGGGCGCCTGCAAAAATACGGGAAGGACAACAATGGCCGCTGCAAGCTGGGGCAGCGCAGTGGGCGTCTTGCGATCGGGAACTGTGTTGAGCCAGGTTCCACCGATCAACGTTGAACTCCTTGCGACGCGATAAAAGTCCAGGAACCTTAGAAGACATCTCCAAAGGCTGCGTCGGGCATAACGTCACCGCGTTCTGAGGACTCCATGGCCGATCCGGTGACACCCCTGAGCCTCCTTGAAGCCTGCTGGCGCGACCTTCTCTTGGGTGTCGTTCAGGGACTGACCGAGTTCCTTCCGATCAGCAGTACGGCCCATCTGAAGGCCGTTCCGGTGCTGCTGGGTTGGGGGGATCCCGGTGTGTCTGTTACGGCGGCGATTCAACTGGGGAGCATCGTGGCGGTGATCGCCTACTTCCGGGTTGATCTGCTTCAGGTGCTCCGAGGCATCTCTAGAGCCATGCGGCATGGACAGTGGCGTGAACCAGATGCACGCCTTGGGCTGGCCATGGCACTCGGCACAGTGCCGATCCTGGCCATTGGTCTCGGGATCAAACTGTTTTGGGATTCCGGTTATGAGACTTCCCCGTTGCGAAGCGTGCCATCGATCGCGATCGTCTCAATTGTGATGGCCGTTCTGCTGGCCCTGGCCGAGCGCTACGGCCCTCGGATCAAGCAGCTCACCGATGTAGCGGGCCGTGATGGTCTCGTGATCGGTTTGGCTCAGTGCCTCGCACTGATCCCAGGGGTGTCGAGATCCGGCAGCACCCTGACTGCGTCGCTGTTCGATGGCTGGCAACGTCCTGATGCAGCACGTTTTTCGTTTTTGCTCGGCATTCCCGCCATCACCATCGCTGGCCTTGTTGAACTCAAGGATGCCTTTGCCAGCAGTGCCAGCTCCGGTCCGCTGCCCTTGCTAGTCGGAATCAGCTCAGCCGCTCTTGTCTCCTGGCTGGCGATCGATTGGTTGCTGAAATTCCTGCAGCGCCATAGCACCTGGATTTTTGTGGGCTATCGCCTCGTGTTCGGTGTTGTGTTGCTGGTCTGGTGGTCCATTGACGGCGCAAACTGAAGTAAACGCCAGCAGCCCTTTGTGGAATGAACCTTCCGCCGGTGTCGCGGTGTCGGCATTGGAACCGGATCGCGCCAGTCGGCAGCCGAAGCCTGCTGTTGTGGATTCCGTTGAACCAGGCTCGATCGGAGCAGAGCTGGGGTTTGAACCCGGAGATCAGCTGCTCAGCATCAATGGCATTCGGCCCCGGGATCTGATCGATTACCGCTACCTCTGCGTCGATGAGGAGTTGCAACTTGAAATCTGCGACGCCGATGGGGTTCACCATCAGGTCGCCCTGGAGAAGGATGCGGACGATGGGCTCGGCTTGGCGTTCACCGAAGCGCTCTTCGATGGCCTGCGCCAGTGCAACAACCACTGTCCGTTTTGTTTCATCGACCAACAGCCCTCTGGTCGACGGGACAGCCTCTACTTGAAAGATGACGATTACCGACTGAGTTTTTTATACGGCTCCTACCTGACCCTCACCAACCTGACGGATGCCGACTGGGATCGTATCGCCTCGCAGCGTTTGTCACCGCTGTTCGTCTCGGTGCATGCCACGGAGCCGCAGCTTCGCTCTCGCTTGTTGAAGAACCCGCGTGCTGGTTTGTTGATGGAACAGATCGCCTGGTTTGCAGAGCGTGATCTCCAGATTCACGCTCAGGTGGTGGTGTGTCCTGGACTAAACGATGGGGAGGCATTGACGCGAACACTCACCGATCTATCCCGTTTCGCCGGTGGTGATTGGCCTGCTGTTTTGTCCGCTGCTGTCGTACCCGTCGGCCTGACCCGGTTTCGCCCCGCTGACGATGGACTGGTCCCGGTGAATCGAGCCTGCGCAGCTGCCGTGATCGCCAGTGTGGAAGCACGACAGTTGGAGTTCCAACGCATGCTCGGAACCCGGTTCGCCTGGCTGTCCGATGAGTGGTACCTGATGGCAGACCGGCCGCTGCCCCCTCGTCCTGACTATGAGGATCTGCCTCAGCAGGAAAACGGCGTGGGGAGCATTCGCGCGTTTCTCGAATCCCTTGATCAGGCGACGCAGGATTTGCCACCGCGCGTTGAAATGCCCTGTCGCTCAAGCTGGGTCGTGGGCCGGATTGTCGACTGCGCACTTCAGTCGGTTGCCGATCGTCTCAACGCCGTGGAGGGGGTGTCCTTTCAGTTGATCGGACTGCCCAGCCCCTATTGGGGGCAAGAACAGGTTGTCACAGGTCTTCTCACCGGTCAGGACCTCCTCGATGGACTCGAGGGTCGGGATCTGGGGGATCAGCTTCTGTTGCCCTCGGTGATGTTGCGCCAGGGGCAGCCTGTTTTCCTGGACGACATGACGCTTGATGAGCTGCGCGAACGCCTGCCTGTGCCTGTACGGGTGGTGCATGGGGCGGCTGACATCGTGGCCTCTGCTCTCAGATCAGTAGGAAAAACTCCCTAAGCTCCGGCCAGATTTTGTTGTGCCGTGCGCCGCTTCACCGCAGCTTCCTGTCTTGTTGCGGGACTACTGGTGACTGGCGGTTCGTCCGCTTTTGCGCAGGCTCCTGAACAAGAGACCCCTGAACAGGACAACGCCACGTATCGGCTTGATCAGGAGACCCTGCCGAATGCTGTTGATCTGAAGGGTCCACGGCCCAAGGCTGATCCCTCGGCGCTTCCACCCGCGGCCACAACTCTTCCCGATGATGTAAAGGATCTCAAGGCTCCTCCCAGCCTCGCGCTGCCGAATCAATCGGAACAAGTTCGGATTCGGGAACTGCGTCCCCTCACCCTGGATCAGGCGCTTGAGGTTGTTGAATTCAACAGTCCTTCGCTCAAAGCGGCTGCAAGCCGTGTTGATCAAGCCAAATCACGGCTGCGGGCCGCAATTTCCGCCTGGTATCCAACGGTGAGTCTTCAGGCCAACGGTTTTCCCCAATATCTCAAGAGTTACAGATACCGCAATCCTGAATTCACTAGGCGCACCATCCCTGCTCAGACCGGGCCGTTTGGCCAAGTCACTCCAGAGCGAACCATCGACGGTCAAAATGAGTTCTATGACCGCCAGTGGGCCGTCAATTTTGGTGCTGCAGTCAATTGGAACATCATCGATCCGGCCCGGGTTCCTCAGATTGCTCTTGCCCGGGATAACTTCGAGAGAACGCGTGATGCCTATCTGATTGCCTTGAGAGATTTGCGTCTTCAGGCTTCAAGTGGCTATTTCGCGTTGCAGTCCGCCGATGAAGGCGTGCGTGTTGGTCAGGCTTCCGTCAAGGCGTCTCTGCTCAGCCTCCGCGATGCAAGGGCGCGTTTCAACGCTGGTGTCAACACCAAATTGGATGTGCTTGAAGCGGAAACGCAGCTCGCCGAAGACCGCAAAATTCTCACGGATTACCTGGCACGTCAGGACCTCGCCAGACGCCAGCTGGCATTTCTGCTTGATCTTCCGCAGGATGTGACCCCTACAGCAGCGACCCCCCCCCCAGCCACTCGGTTTATGGGAACCTTCGCTTCAGGAAAGCATCATCGCCGCCTACAACTACCGCGAAGAACTCGACCAGTTGATTCTCGATATCTCGATCAACAACAGCCGGGCCAACGCTTCACTCGCAGCGATTCAACCCGTCCTCACCTTTGTTAACAACTGGACCACCTCCCGCACGGACGGTCAGAGCGGACGAGGGTCTTGGGGTGCTGTGGATATGGATGACTATCAGTGGGATGTGAGCAATGCCACGTCCCTCCAGCTCCGTTGGAATTTGTACGACGGTGGACGCGCTCGCGCTGACTATCGCCAATCAAAACAAGCTGCTGAAGAGAGCGCCTTCAACTTCGCTTCCGAACGCGATTCCATCCGGCTCGAGGTGGAGCAGAGCTTCTTCGAGCTCAGGAAGTCCATCCAGAACATCCAGACGACCTCCAGTCGTGTGCTCACTTCAAGGGAATCCTTGCGTCTTTCTCTGCTTCGGGTTCAGGCCGGCGTCAGCACACAGCGAGAGGTGATCAACAATCAGCAGGATCTCACCAGGGCAGAGCTCGCTTACACCGATGCCATTCGCACCTACAACACCAGCCTTGCCGAACTGCGGCGTCGCACCGGCCTTGATGCTCTTCTTCCGTGCGGGACCCCCAATCGTCCTGCCACAAAGGCAGAGTCCGAGATCTCGGACATACCGATCGAGCCCACCTCCATCCCCTCGGCTTGCCCTGCGGTGATCAGTGCAGCTGACAATGTCGATGGCGATACGCTGCCAGTGCAACCTCTCTGGTGATGCATGTGCTCAGTTCCGACCAACTGGGCGCCATCCACAAACTGATCGACCGTGTCTCAGAGCGCCAGAGACAGGATTTCGGCCACATCGCGTCCGATGTCAAACCGGATGGCACGTTGATAACAGCTTGCGATCGCTGGAGCGATGCAGCCTTCGTTGAGGGCATCTCGCAGATCTCACCCGGTGAAGGAGTCCTCAGTGAGGAGGGGTCGCAATCTGTCCCGCAATCACGGGCTTTCTGGGTGGTTGACCCCTTGGATGGCACCACCAACTTTGCTGCAGGTATTCCCTATTGGGGGATTTCAGTCGCGCGATTTGTCGACGGTCGCCCCAGTGAGGTCTTCCTGGATGTACCAGCGATGGGTCAACGAATCGAGGGATTGCGTGGTCGTGGAGTGAGACGGAATGGCCAGGTCGTGACGCCGGAGACCCGGAAGGTCTCAAGGAGTGCGTGCGTGTCGCTTTGCAGTCGCTCGATACGTGTGTTGCAGACGAAACCGGAGCAGAGATTTCCCGGAAAGATTCGCTTGTTGGGCGTTGCCAGTCTGAATTTGGTGAATGTGGGGATGGGGCAGACGTTTGGAGCGTTGGAGGCAAGTCCCAAGATTTGGGATTTAGCAGCTGCGTGGCTGGTGCTGGAGGAATTGGGCTGTCCGATCCGCTGGCTGGGGGAAGATCCGTCGGGTTTGCAGCCCGGTCAGGATCTGTCGCAGGCGAGTTTTCCAATGCTGGCGGCGGGGTCTTGGTCTGAGCTGTCGCGTTTGTTGCCGTGGGGGTGAAGCGTTGGTGCTGAGCTGAAGCGTCGGAGCAGAAGGCTTTGCTTGCAAGGGACAAGGGGGAATGATTTGGGATGGTTGGGGCAAAAGGTTGCGCCCTCGTAGCTACGTGGTTTATAGTTTTGGACTGCGCAGGAGCTGCGAGGCTTGTGTGCAGTCTGAGGAACGTGGGGACGAAAGTCTTTGTGCGTCTTAGGGAACAGACAAGGCCAGAGGGAGCAATCCCCGGTGTTGTAGGTTCAACAAGCGGTTGGAAACGGCCGCTGAGGAACAGACAAGACCAGATGGAGCAATTCCACGGTGTTGTAGGTTCAACAAGCGGTTGGAAACGGCCGCGTTGATCAGCCAGCGCGACTCCTGAGAGGGGGAAGTGAACAGAGCTGATTGCACCTGGACAATTGAAAAGTTTAGGAACTGACGCTTTTATCGCGTTTGGTCTTGAGTTGATGTTTGATCAAACGAAAGTTTGGTGAGATGTGAATTGAAGGCTGAATGAAGAAGCGATAAAGGTGTGAGGTCCCGTCAAAAAATTTCGTTGCGTCGAAGTTATTCGCTGCAACGACAAAGTTTTCACGAGCTTTGTTGTTGTCGGTGTGCGAATGATGGAGCAACAACCGGATCTGAGATCCTGGAAAGTCACAGAACGAGAGATCTGAATGTGCACTCTTAAGAACCCTTTTTGTGTCAGCGAGAAGGAGGCATCAACTGCAATCAGTGTTGAACTGAGATGTGGGTGAGGCAATTCATGTTGAGTAATTTGAGCGAGAGATTGTTCAAGTTACAAGAGGATATGAACTACAACGGAGAGTTTGATCCTGGCTCAGGATGAACGCTGGCGGCGTGCTTAACACATGCAAGTCGAACGAACCTTCGGGTTAGTGGCGGACGGGTGAGTAACGCGTGAGAATCTGCCCTCAGGAGGGGGATAACGGTTGGAAACGGCCGCTAATACCCCATATGCCGCGAGGTGAAATGAATTTCGCCTGAGGATGAGCTCGCGTCTGATTAGCTAGTTGGTGTAGGTAATGGCTCACCAAGGCATCGATCAGTAGCTGGTCTGAGAGGATGATCAGCCACACTGGGACTGAGACACGGCCCAGACTCCTACGGGAGGCAGCAGTGGGGAATTTTCCGCAATGGGCGAAAGCCTGACGGAGCAACGCCGCGTGAGGGATGAAGGCCTCTGGGCTGTAAACCTCTTTTCTCAAGGAAGAAGATCTGACGGTACTTGAGGAATAAGCCACGGCTAATTCCGTGCCAGCAGCCGCGGTAATACGGGAGTGGCAAGCGTTATCCGGAATTATTGGGCGTAAAGCGTCCGCAGGCGGCCTTTCAAGTCTGCTGTTAAAGCGTGGAGCTTAACTCCATCATGGCAGTGGAAACTGTTGGGCTTGAGTGTGGTAGGGGCAGAGGGAATTCCCGGTGTAGCGGTGAAATGCGTAGATATCGGGAAGAACACCAGTGGCGAAGGCGCTCTGCTGGGCCATCACTGACGCTCATGGACGAAAGCCAGGGGAGCGAAAGGGATTAGATACCCCTGTAGTCCTGGCCGTAAACGATGAACACTAGGTGTCGGGGGAATCGACCCCCTCGGTGTCGTAGCCAACGCGTTAAGTGTTCCGCCTGGGGAGTACGCACGCAAGTGTGAAACTCAAAGGAATTGACGGGGGCCCGCACAAGCGGTGGAGTATGTGGTTTAATTCGATGCAACGCGAAGAACCTTACCAGGGTTTGACATCCTGCGAATCTCTTGGAAACGAGAGAGTGCCTTCGGGAGCGCAGAGACAGGTGGTGCATGGCTGTCGTCAGCTCGTGTCGTGAGATGTTGGGTTAAGTCCCGCAACGAGCGCAACCCACGTCTTTAGTTGCCAGCATTTAGTTGGGCACTCTAGAGAGACCGCCGGTGATAAACCGGAGGAAGGTGTGGATGACGTCAAGTCATCATGCCCCTTACATCCTGGGCTACACACGTACTACAATGCTACGGACAAAGGGCAGCAAGTTCGCGAGGACAAGCAAATCCCATAAACCGTGGCTCAGTTCAGATCGTAGGCTGCAACTCGCCTACGTGAAGGAGGAATCGCTAGTAATCGCAGGTCAGCATACTGCGGTGAATACGTTCCCGGGCCTTGTACACACCGCCCGTCACACCATGGAAGTTGGCCACGCCCGAAGCCGTTACTCCAACCCTTGTGGAGGAGGACGTCGAAGGTGGGGCTGATGACTGGGGTGAAGTCGTAACAAGGTATCCGTACCGGAAGGTGCGGATGGATCACCTCCTAACAGGGAGACAAACAACGATTTTGATGCCTGAGTATTTTTATTCTTAGGCCGAAATCCTGTCACCTTAGGTCGATCGGTACCTCAGATTTGAAATCAAGATGACGCAGCAATGTGTCGTGCTTGATGGAGATTTTCAGTTTCTAAACTTTGTCTAGGTCACACCCCAAAAGGGATGAGACTCCTGGGCCATTAGCTCAGGTGGTTAGAGCGCACCCCTGATAAGGGTGAGGTCCCTGGTTCAAGTCCAGGATGGCCCATTCGGTGTTGGGGGTTTAGCTCAGTTGGTAGAGCGCCTGCTTTGCAAGCAGGATGTCAGGAGTTCGAGTCTCCTAACCTCCACTGACCGAACTTTATCCCCATCTCCAAATTGTTGGAGT